>JBCCYF010000004.1:0-75330 GCA_039190275.1 Pseudomonadota bacterium
GGTGATGACGATGTGGTCGACGCTGATTTCGAAGATCTTGACGACGATCAGAAGCGCGCCTGAGCATAGGACCCCTCGTGACCGGCCCGTCCCCAATCAGGGTGGGTCGGTTGCAGTGTTGTAAGGAGGGCTTGTGTGATGGCCAAAGCTGATTACTACGATGTGCTCGGGGTCGGCAAGAATGCCAATTCGGATGAGCTAAAGCGCGCGTATCGCACGAAGGCGAAAGAGCTTCACCCGGATAGAAACTCCGACAATCCCAATGCAGAAGAACAGTTCAAGGCCGTGAATGAGGCCTATGACGTGCTCAAGGACAGTGAGAAGAAGGCCGCGTATGATCGGTTTGGTCATGCGGCGTTTGAGGGCGGCAATGGCGCCAGCGCGGGTCGCGGTGGTTTCCAGGGGGGCGGAGATTTTGCCTCGGCCTTCTCCGATGTGTTCGACGATCTCTTTGGAAACTTTGCCGGCGGACAACGGGGTCCAGGCGGGCAACAGCGCGCACGCCGCGGCTCGGACCTGCGATATAATCTGCGCGTGTCGCTTGGGGATGCCTATCGGGGCAAGCAGACAACGCTGAACGTCCCGGCCTCGGTTACATGCGAGACCTGCAACGGTACCGGTGCCGAAGGAGGGTCCGAACCCACAACATGCCCGACCTGCTCGGGCATGGGAAAAGTGCGTGCGCAGCAGGGTTTCTTTACCGTAGAGCGGACCTGCCCGACATGCTCGGGCCGCGGACAGATCATTAAGAACCCATGCAAGACATGCGGGGGCGCGGGTCGGGTCGAAAAGGAACGCACTCTCAGCGTCAATATTCCTCCCGGCGTCGAAACCGGCACCCGTATCCGATTGGCGGGCGAGGGCGAAGCGGGGCTGCGCGGCGGACCGCCAGGAGACCTTTACATCTTCATCGAGGTCGAACAGCACGAGATCTTTGAGCGTGACGGCGCCAATCTCTACTGCCGCATTCCTGTTTCGCTGACCTCTGCCGCGTTGGGTGGAGAGATCGAAGCGCCAACGATTGATGGCGGCCGCAGTCGGGTCAAGGTGCCCGCCGGTGTGCAGTCGGGCAAGCAGCTGCGCCTGCGTGCCAAAGGGATGCCGGCCTTGCGCGGCGCCAGTTTTGGCGACCTGTATATTGAGTTGGCGGTCGAAACGCCGGTCAACCTCTCCCAGAAACAGAAGGATCTGCTGAAGGAGTTCGAGGCGGCCGGGGGCAATAACAGCCCCGACACCCAGGATTTCTTTTCAAAGGTGAAAACCTTCTGGGATGGGGTCAAAGGCGGCTGACCGCATATCGTCCGGCCGCGCGACCGGCGTGAAAACCGGTCGCCAGACAGGTTGTGATCAGATAGCCGCCGGTCGGTGCATCCCAATCGAGCATCTCACCGGCGCAAAATACCCCGGGGCGGTTTTTGAGCATCATGTTTGTGTCAATCGCGGCCAGCGGAACACCGCCCGCGGTCGATATTGCCTCATCGATCGGACGGGCCCGCTGTATCGGCAATGGCAGTGCTTTGATCCGTTGAGCCAACGCCGGTCCCTTGGGCAGTGGGCCGACCTCTCGCAACAAGGCTGCTTTGACGCCCGTCAGTTTCAGCACCTTGCGCAGATGTGTCGACAGGCTTGTTTTTCCGCGCTTGCGTGACAGCCGGTCCGAGACCGCGTCCAAGCTCAGGTCGGGAAGCAGATCCACTTCAAGACCGGCGCCCTGCGCGCGCAACGCGGTCCGCAGCGCCGCAGACATGGCATACACTGCGCCGCCCTCGATGCCATAACCTGTCACAATAAATTCGCCTGTGGCCTGTTTGTCGCCGACACGAAGCGTCACGGGTTTCACGGCCTGACCCTCTTGCGCGGCCATCACAGGGCTCCAGTTCACCTCAAAGCCAACGTTCGAACCCTGAAACGGGGTAAGGGGCAGATCGAAATACTTGGTCCAGCTGCCATCTGATCCCAGGCGGGCCCAACTGGCCCCACCCAAAGCCAGAACCACCGACCGCGCCGCCACCACCTGCTGACCTTGCGGTGTGTCGAATAAAAGCGCGCTATCACGCCAGCCGGTCCAATTCCATTTGGTTCTGAGGGCGACATTGTGCTGCGCCAACCGTTCAAGCCACGCGCGCAGAAGCGGGGAGGCTTTCATGTCAACCGGAAACACTCGTCCGGAAGAGCCAGTGAACAGCCGCTGTCCCAGTCCCTCGGCCCAGGCCATCGCTTCGACCGGGCCGAATTCATCCAGCGCCGGGTCCAGAACGGCATGTCCATCGACATGGCGGCGAAACGCATCCGGCTGCTCGTCCTTGGTCAAGTTCAGTCCGGACTTTCCCGCCATCAAAAACTTTCGCGCCGGGCTGGGCATCCTGTCGGCGATCATGACATGCAGTCCATTGGCCGCCGCTGCCTCGGCCGCGGCAAGCCCCGCCGGACCGCCTCCGATCACACAAACATCGATGTCGGCCGGCCGGGTCATGTTTGTGGCGTATCACCGGTACTGCGGTGTCGCACCCCTCAATCGCAAGTGTTTGCAACGAATTGTACATTTGCCCCGGAGTATTGAACTGGACCCGGGCCGTTCTTGAACTATTTCTAGGCAAAATAAGAGGAACCCCCGAATGCCCGACATCCAGATTGAGGAAATCGGTCCAGACAACACGCTTCTGCTTGTTGATGATGATGAGCCGTTTGTGCGCCGCCTGGCCCGCGCGATGGAAAAGCGCGGGTTTGAACCGACGCCGGTTCTTTCGGTCGCCGAAGGAAAAGCTGTGGCCGCGACACGGCCGCCGGCCTATGCCGTGGTCGACTTGCGGCTGGAGGATGGGAATGGGCTGGATGTCGTGGAACTTCTGCGCGAAAAGCGCCCGGATACTCGCATCGTTGTGTTAACCGGCTATGGTGCTATCGCGACGGCGGTAGCTGCCGTCAAACAGGGCGCGACGGACTATATGTCGAAACCCGCCGACGCGAACGAGATTTGCCAGGCATTGCTGACCACGGGGGACGACAAACCGCCGCCACCCGAAAATCCGATGTCCGCAGACCGCGTTCGGTGGGAGCATATCCAAAGGGTGTTCGAACTGTGCGACCGCAATGTATCCGAGACCGCGCGTCGCTTGAACATGCACCGGCGGACGCTGCAGAGAATCCTCGCAAAGCGGTCGCCGCGCTGATCCATGGCGGGGATGGTCACGGTTGAGACCGACGCCGATCCATGGGCGTTTCTTGACAATGTTGAGAACGACGGACGTGCCGAGGACGCGCGCGTCGTCACACGGTTGATGGCGGACGTGACCGGCTGGCCACCACGTATGTGGGGCGATAGCATCATTGGGTTCGGGCGGTATGAATACACCCGCGCCGACCGTTCCCGGCATCAGTTCCTTCGTGTGGGTCTATCGCCACGCAAAGCAAACCTGACCGTCTATCTTATGCCGGGGGTGAAAAACTACGCGGATCAGCTGGCGCTCATGGGCAAGTACAAAAACTCCGTGTCCTGCCTGTATCTGGGCCGGCTTAAGGGGCTGAATCTGGACATTCTGGGCGACGTTATCGGCCGTTCGGTGGAGGATATGGCCCGGATGTATCCGGAGGGGTCCTGACCCTAGAAAATAAACCAGTCGGCGCTGACGTCTTCGGCAACCATTGCTTTGGAGATATCGAGCAGTACGAGCCTGTCGGTCGCTTCGACCTGTGTGTTCGCCAATCCGTCGGATCCCGACCGGTCATTCACGTCATCCACAGTTTCGGGGGGGATGTCTATTAGTATGCGTCCGGGTTTACGCTCGATTATCTCAAGGTCGAAGAAATTCACATTGTAGTCGGCCAGGTCGATCACGTCTTTGCCGGGCTCAAACCTGCGGATGGTGTCGCGGAACCCGTCATTCTGGAAAATGAACTCATCGGGCAGTGTGGTGCCTTTCAGGTTTTCCGTCGAGGTGGTCGAGGATTCGAACCGAACCTGCACCTGTGCCTGGGGTAAGCCGTCCCTAAAGACAAAGTCGTCCGGGGTCAGCATGTATCCATCTTCCGGTTTGTTGTCGGGGTCCGGGCGTTCAAAACGGATGGTCAGTTTCTCCTCGTTCCGATACCAAACAACATACTTGCGCAGGGAAACCTGCTTGATCGACAACTCCTCCCAGGTTGCGTCCCAGGCCTGAATGTCGATCTTGTCGACACCATCGGCAAGCCCCAGGACGCTGTCAGCCTTTGCATCGTTTCCCAGGATAATCAGGTCTGGCCCGTCCCCGGGTGAGATTGTGTCGCGCCTGAAGGTGTCCCGGATGACGCCGCCGTTGATCGGATCAGTCGCAAAAATGGTCATGGGCCCTATGCTCCCTATGGTTACCGCAGTCTTAATCCTCAATCGGCGTTAAAGCCGGGTTAAGGGTGGGCCTTGTGGGCTTGCAAAATTGCGACAGGCTGGGTACGCCCGGTTCCGCAAGGGCACGACGGAGTTGGCCATGGACGGTCTGACCGAGCTGAAGAATGAAATCCTGAGCCGGATTACGGCCGCCACCGATGAGGCAGCCCTTGAGGCTGTGCGTGTATCCAGTCTGGGAAAAAAGGGTGATATCAGCCTCAAGATGCGCGAATTGGGCAGCATGACCCCCGACGAGCGGCAGGTGGCGGGACCCGCGCTAAATACGCTCAAGCTTGATGTGACCGACGCGTTAAACGCCCGCCGGGCGGATCTGGCGGCAGCGGCGCTGGAGGCAAAGCTGGCCAGTGAATGGGTAGATGTCAGCCAACCGGCGCGCCCGCGCCGCAACGGCAGCGTGCATCCGGTGAGCCAGGCAACGGAAGAGATCATCTCGATCTTTGCCGAGCTTGGTTTCTCGGTTGCCGAGGGGCCGCAAATCGAGACCGATTTTTATAACTTCGATGCCTTGAACATCCCGGCCGAGCACCCCGCCCGGACCGAGATGGATACATTCTATATGCACCGCGAGGCCGGTGATAATCGCCCGCCGCATGTGCTGCGCACGCACACCAGCCCGGTCCAGATCCGCCATATGGAGGAACATGGCGCGCCCTGTCGGATCATCGCGCCGGGTCGCGTGTACCGGGCGGATTATGATCAGACGCATACACCGATGTTTCATCAGGTGGAGGGGCTGGCGATCGATAGCGACATCTCGATGGCGAACCTGAAATGGACGCTGCAGGAGTTCTGCCGGGCGTTTTTCGAAGTGGATGGGGTTGAGATCCGGTTTCGCGCCTCGCATTTTCCCTTTACCGAACCGTCGGCCGAGATCGACATACAATGCTCATGGGACAGCGGGGTTTTGAAGATCGGCGAAGGGAACGACTGGCTCGAAGCCGGTGGATCCGGGATGGTGCACCCGGACGTTCTCAAGCACGCCGGTGTGGACCCAAACCGTTGGCAGGGTTTTGCCTTCGGGCTGGGGATCGACCGTTTGGCGATGCTAAAGTACGGGATCCCCGACCTTAGGGCGTTCTTCGACAGCGATCTGCGGTGGCTCAGGCACTACGGGTTCCGCAGCCTTGAGCAGCCAGGCGCGGCGCGTTGACATAGGATCGCACGTCGCGGTCGGCGTTTCGCACGGGCCGAGGCGCCGCTACCATCCATGCAGGCGCTTTGCATGGCTGCGCAGCACGCGAAAAATTGCATAGTCCCCGGAAAGGTGCGACTTCAGCCGCGTATCGAGCCGGTCCGGCAGTACCGGCGGGCGATCTGTGCTGCGGTTTTCCGCAGGTTCCGGGGGCAGCATGTACTGTTCAAAACCCAGTGCTTCCATTGTCTGATCCAGGTGATCGCTCAATGCCTCGATCGGCAAACACAATTGTATCGCAGGCAATGCATCGATTGCGCCGGCCTCGGATCCGAAGGCATGGGCATAGCCCCGCGGGACCATGGTCATTCCCGCAATTGCCCGCCGCGCATACCGTCGGGCCTGTGGCCAAAGACTGCCAAGGTCGTCCAACAGCCGGTCAAGTTCGGGATATCGTGCAAACACCGCAGCCTCGTGTCGCGTCCAGGGCGCATGATAACCCGGCTTGCCCTGCCTTTGGCGCGAGTGCCAGGCCGACACGAACCGTGCTGCCGGATCGCGCAAAAGCAGCGCCAACTTCCGGTCCGGCCCGAAAATCCGGGCGGTATCTGCGGCGTTCATCCGGTGCGGCGCATAAAACAAGGCCGGTTGATCGCGCAATTGCAGGTTGTGCAAAATCACGTCCGTCAGGAAAGTTCCGCCGGTTTTAGGGATATGCATGAACACGAGGGGCGGCGTCGTTCCGCGCGGGGGGCCGCCATCAAAACTATGCCCGGACAGGAACCGATACACATTTGGATGGTCTGGGATAGCCTTTTTCCGGACTGCGCCAGACCGCAATTCTGTGGTATCATCCTGCATGGACGCCATCATACCAGACGATACGTCAGGCGTCCGCAGGTATTACGACTGTTCGCCCGGACAGGTCCGCTGACACTGCCCCAAAACAGTCGGTATATGCGTTAGCGCTGTTCGATGGCAGTGCTCAACTGATCACTGACGTAAGTACTGTTCCGCTCTACACCTGTCTCAATCAGATTGATAATCGCGAATACGTTAATAGCTACAATGGAAGCGGTCAGCACAACCCAGTCGACGGTTACTGCACCGTCTTCATTGTTGTGGAAGTTGCGAAGCAATTTCAACATGGCTCTACCCTATGCTTTGACGAGTACCTTTTAACTTTACAATGATCGCTAAAGCGTGACCCGATTGAGGCAGTTGTTAGGCTGCAACCGTATTATTCAGCTCAATCTGCGAGGAATCTCCTTAAAATTGTTTGCAATGTGGCGATGCCGCCCCATTGGCGAATCCCGGGGTGCTCTCTTCCCCTTGGCCCAAGGGTCCGCTAGAACGCAGCCGTTACCGATATCCATCCCGGGAATTCACCGATGAAATTCACCCTGTCCTGGCTGCGCGACCACCTCGAGACGGAGGCAACGCTTGATGACATCCTCTATGCCCTGACCGACTTGGGCCTGGAGGTCGAGGATGTAGAAGATCCGTCCGCGCGCCTGGGCGGGTTTCTGATCGGCGAGGTCATGGCGGCAGAGCCACATCCCGATGCCGACCGGTTGCGGGTATGCCGTGTGCAGACCAAGACCGGGCTCCAACAGATCATCTGCGGTGCGCCCAATGCGCGCGCGGGCATAAAGGTCGTTGTTGCGCAGCCGGGCGACTACATTCCGGGCCTCGATACAACCATTCAAGTCGGTAAGATCCGTGGGGTCGAGAGTTTTGGCATGATGCTGTCCGAACGCGAGCTTGAAATCTCGGACGAGCATGACGGGATCATCGAGCTGGGGGCCGACGCCGAAGTGGGTCAACGCTATATCGACTATGTGGGTCAGTCGGACCCAACGATCGAGATCGCGATAACTCCCAACCGGCCGGACGCGCTGGGCGTGGCGGGAATTGCACGGGATCTGGCCGCGCGTGGGCTTGGGACATTCAAACCTGCGGTGCCTATAAAGGTTCCCGGCACATTCGATTGTCCGGTGTCGGTAACGCTGGACCCTTCCGTGTCAGAACGGGCCTGCCCCCTGTTTCTAGGACGGGTGATCCGCGGCGTGAAGAACGGCCCGTCACCTGAATGGCTGCAGGCCCGGCTTCGGTCGATTGGGCTGAAACCGATCTCCGCATTGGTCGATATCACCAATTTCATGACCTATGACCGTAACCGCCCGCTGCATGTCTTCGATGCAGACAAGGTTTCCGGCGGGTTGGTGGTGCGCACCGCGAACCCCGGTGAGAGCCTGACCGCGCTTGATGAAAAGACCTATGTGCTGGATGGGACCGAGACAATCATAGCCGATGACGCAGGTGTCGAGAGTATCGGCGGTGTAATGGGAGGTCTTGGGTCGGGCTGTACCGAGGAAACGGTGAACGTCTTTGTGGAGGCGGCGTATTTTGATCCGACCCTGACGGCGCAGACCGGACGCAAACTCAAGATCAACTCGGACGCGCGATATCGGTTCGAGCGCGGTATTGATCCTGCGTTCACACCCGAGGGGATGGAGGTCGCGACGCGGATGATCCTGGATCTGTGCGGTGGGGATGCGTCGACGGTGGTCACTGCCGGGGCGGTTCCCGATACCGCAAGGTTCTATCCGCTGCGTGCCGACCGCGTCAAAAGTCTGGTGGGAATGGACATCGACGTTGACGAACAGATACGGATTTTGACCGATCTGGGGTTTGGCGCGGCCCGCGAGCACGGCGGTCTGGAGGTCTGGGTTCCCAGTTGGCGACCGGATGTCAAAGGTGAAGCGGATCTGGTGGAGGAGGTCGCGCGCGTGGCCTCGCTCACCAAACTGGAGGGGGTTCCGATGTCCCGCGCGGCGGGCGTGTTGCCGGGTGTGCTGTCCGCGGCGCAGCGGCGCGAACGCGCGGTACGGCGGCAGATCGCGGCGTTGGGATATAGCGAGTGTGTCACCTATTCCTTTGTCGACACGCGCGCGGCACGGTTGTTTGGTGGCGGCACGGATGCTGTCAAACTCGGCAACCCCATAAGTTCGGAAATGAGCCACATGCGGCCGGACATGCTACCGGGGCTTTTGCGGGCTGCGGCACGCAATCAGGCGCGGGGGCTCATGGATCTGGCATTGTTCGAGATCGGCCCGGTTTGGAGCGGCGGTGAGCCCGAGGACCAGCGGCTGAACGCAGCGGGCCTGCTGATCGGCCACACCGGCCCCCGCGACGCCTTGAACGCACGCCGCGCCGTGGATCTGTTCGATGCCAAGGCGGATGCCGAAGCGGTACTGAATGCCATTGGCGCCCCGTCGGGACTGATGGTCCTCAGGAGTGCGCCGGACTGGTTTCACCCCGGGCGCTCGGGTGTTTTAAGCCTTGGGCCGAAGACTCCTTTGGCGATATTTGGTGAATTGCATCCAAAGTTGCTGGACGAAATGGACGTAAAAGGGCCCGCAGTTGCCTTTGTGCTGATGGTTGACACGGTGCCATACCCCAAGCGGTCCGGGCCGACGCGATCGGCGCTTACCGTTTCGGATTTTCAGGCGGTCGAGCGCGATTTCGCCTTCGTCGTGGATACGGATGTGGAGGCACAGGCGTTGTTGCGGGCCGCCAAGGGTGCTGACAAGGCGCTGGTGACGGATGTCAGTCTGTTTGATGTGTTTGATGGTGCGGCGGCTGAGGCGCAGATCGGGACTGGTAAAAAGTCTGTTGCGATAACTGTGCGGCTGGAGCCGACATCCGGGACACTGACCGATCCGGAGATCGAAGCTGTGGGCCAGAGGATTGTCGCGAATGTCGCCAAGGCGACGGGTGGTGTCCTGCGTGGCTGATGCGATGCCCGCGCAGGCGGTATGGGCCGCCCCCGCATGCGAATTGCCCCCTGATAAAAGGACGGAGCCATGAAACTGAACGTATACCTCTCGGGTGAGATCCACACGAACTGGCGCGAAGATATTCGAGCCGGAGTTTCGGCGGCCGGATTGGACATTAGCTTTTCCTCACCCGTCACGGATCATGCGGCCTCGGACGATTGCGGGGTTGCGATACTGGGGCAGGAGCCCGACAAGTTCTGGCATGATCGCAAAGGTGCGATGATGAATGCCATCCGCACACGCAAAGGTCTTGAGGACGCGGATGTTGTCGTGGTGCGCTTTGGTGACAAATACAAACAGTGGAACGCGGCCTTTGACGCTGGCTATGCCGCCGCACTGGGTAAGTCTTTGATTGTCCTTCACGGACCGGATCATGCGCATGCATTGAAGGAGGTCGATGCCGCGGCGTTGGCAGTTGCACAGACGCCCGAACAGGTTGTCCAAATCCTGACCTATGTCATGACCAGCGCGCTGCCAGGCAGCTGATAGCCGCTGTTAGCAGCACTGATACATGGCTGCTAACTGATTGAATAATAATCAGTAATACAAATTTTATTGGCAGGTTAACCTGTCTTTGGCAGACTTTCCGGAGTGTTTGGCTGACGGAGGGTATGAATGACAGCTGCTACCGAAACCGAAGAGCTATTGCGGGGCCATGGCCTTATCACCGCGGAAATCCTGTACCGCATGCCGGACTGCCAGTCGTTGCTGCAAAGCTTCACCTGGCAGGACTACGACCAAGCACCGGGCTTTCCCAAGCTCCACGGTTTCCTTGAGTTCTGGCAGGACACGCTGGATGGACCGCTGCACTCGGTGCGCTACTCCCACCAGCGGTTGGTTCGCCCTGGGAGTTGGCGCAAAGTTGACGGTGTGATCACCCTGCACTGATCGAAAGTGCTGCGCAAACCGCCCCGCGGAACCGGCGTGGCCGGTTTGGTCAGCCGTCGCGGGCCGGAATGTTCAGACCGGTTTGGGAGGCGGGGCGCGCAATCGCCCGTTCCAGCCAGTCATTCACTTTGGGCATCTTGTCTAGACCGACCAGTTCGCCTGCCTCGTAAAACACTTTGAGGCCTCGAACCCAGGGGAAAGTTGCGATATCAGCAATACTGTATGTGTCACCCATGATCCACTCGCGCCCATCAAGCCGTTTTTCCAGCACCGTCAAAAGCCGGTTTGCCTCACTTACATATCGCTGTTTTGGGCGCGGATCCTCGATCTCTTTCCCGGCAAATCGATGAAAGAAGCCCAGTTGACCGAACATCGGGCCGACCCCGCCCATCTGGAACATAAGCCATGACAGCGCCTGATACCGCAGCGCGGGATCAGCAGGAAGCAGTTTGCCGGACTTATCGGCGAGGTAGATCAGGATGGCACCGCTCTCGAACAGTCCCAAGGGCTGGCCTCCTGGGCCATCGGGGTCAACAATCGCCGGAATCTTGTTGTTTGGATTCAGCGACAGGAACTCAGGGCTCTTCACGTCGCTGTCGGACAATGTCACAAGATGCGCCTCGTAGGGCAGGCCGATTTCTTCCAGCGCAATCGAGACCTTGACCCCGTTTGGGGTGGGAAAGGAATAGAGTTGCAGAACATCGGGGTTCTGCGCGGGCCAGCGCCCGGTGATCGGAAACGCAGATAGATCTGCCATCTTGTCTTCTCCTCTTATTCAACCATCCACTCACCTGTGATCGGTGGTGCCAAAAACAACGGCTCTGATGGAATAGTATTGTTCCCAAATCCGAAAAGATCCGGCAGCTAACAATTTGGCTTGTTTGAACCAACGCAGTCAGACTAATTAGCAGCATCGTTGAACAGGGCGATGAAGAGAGGGGCACCATGCTAAACGAATTCAAGGACTTTATTGCGCGCGGCAATGTCATGGACATGGCTGTGGGCATCATTATCGGCGCAGCCTTCACAGCGATAGTCACGTCGCTGGTTGGCGATCTGATCGAACCGATCATTGGCCTGATCCTCGGCGGGATCGACTTTTCGAACTACTTTATCACCCTCGATGGTGGTGAATACGCGACCCTGGGTGCCGCACAGGAGGCGGGAGCCGCCACGTTTAACTACGGTAACTTCATCACCGCGCTAATCAACTTTCTGATCATCGCATATGTCGTGTTTCTTCTTGTGAAAGCCGTGAACCGCGTGAAAGAAGCCACACAGGGCGACGACGCCGCGGAAGAGGAAGAAGAACCGGCGGGACCAACCCAAGAAGAATTGCTGGAACAAATTCGCGACCTTCTGGCCAAACAGGCGTAGTCGATCCGTCCAAATGCGGCCCCGGTGGTCGGTTTGCGGGGCCGTACACATTCGGTGTGCGGCCCTTTTTTGCCGGTGAGGACATGCGGGTTAGCAAATGCCGCATAAGGTCACGAGGGCCGTACCGCGGGAGGCGGGACATGGTGAAACTGGATACAACCGACGCGGCCATTTTGCGTGTCCTGCAACGCCGCGGACGCCTGTCCAACGCAGAGCTGGCGCCTGAGGTGAACCTCTCGCCGTCCGCCTGCCATCGGCGTGTGGCCCGGCTCGAAGCCGAAGGAGTGATCAAGGATTATGTCGCACTTCTCGACCCCACGGCAGTCGACCGGCGCACGACTGTATTTGTCGAGATTTCGCTGACTGGGCAGACGGACGAGGTGCTGGAGGCTTTTGAAAAATCCGTTGCCCGGGTGCCGGACGTGCTGGAGTGCCATCTCATGGCGGGCTCGGCCGACTACTTGCTGAAGGTTATTGCGCGAGATACCGAAGATTTTGCCCGCATCCACCGGCAATATCTTGCCAGACTGCCGGGTGTGGGGCGCATGCAGTCCAATTTTGCGCTGCGCACCGTGTTCAAGACCACGGCGCTTCCGGTCGATTGAGTCCGCACTCCCGCTTGGCCCGCCGTCGGGCGGACATGCACGTCGCGCACCAATGTCAGATAAGCGCTAGACCGGTGTAGAGCGCAGCAAGTCCTGCGAAGACGGACCAGATCACCGATCTTGTCGTTGCACCGACAACCAGCGCCACAGTTGCCGCGATCATGCGCGCCGGGTCTGCCGCGCCCCCTGATGCTGCGGGCCAGACCACCATCGGCGCGACCAGGCCGGGCATCACTGCAACCGGAACAAAGCGCAGCAGCTTTTCCGTAAAGGGCGAGAGCTGACGGTTGCCGATCAGCCCAAGAAATGAAAACCGGATCAGATAGGTGCCGATCCCCAACAGCACGATGATCAGCCAGATTTGTGTGTCCGAAAGCGGGGTCATGACCGGCGCTCCAGATGTGTCTCGACCAGCGCGCCGGTGAACATCGCCACGAGACCGGCAACGATCAGTCCCAGGCTGAACGGCATCCAGGCCAAGGCCAGCGCGAGAACCACCGAAACCAAAGCGGCGGCGACATGTGCCGCGCTTTTTAGCATCGGCGAGAACAGCGCGATGAAGGTGATCGGTACGGCAAAGTCCAGCGCGTATTCCGGCGGGATCGCCTCGCCCACCAATGCGCCCACAAGGGTGCCAAGGTACCAGAGCGGCCAGATCACCGCCATCGCGCCAAAGAAGTAGGCCACTTTTTCGGGGACATTAAGGGTCGGGGATTCCTCGAAGCGCTTGATCGACACACCATAGCTTTGGTCCACCAGCACATATGCGACTACAGCGCGCTGCCACAGTGGAGCTGGGCCAAGGTGCGGCGCGATGGAGGCAGAGTACATCACCATCCTCATGTTCACAGCCAGCGCCGTTGCCAGGATTATCAACGTCGGCGCCTGATCGACCAGCAGTTGCACGGCGACGAATTGTGAGGCGCCTGCAATCACCAGAAAACTCATGGCCATAGTCTGCAGCAGGTCCAACCCGGCCTCGGTCGCCACAACACCGAACAGAACGGCAAACGGGATGACGACGATAACGAAGGGAAGCCCAGCGGTCAGACCGGATAGAAATGCGCTGCGGGGCGTGTTCATAACGAACCGTTATGCCCGCCAACGCGGAATGTAAAATAGCAATCTGTGATCTTGCCTTTCGCCGAACGGAATGGTTTCGTGCACCGCCGGGAAGGAGCCCTTATGGCCGACGTGCCCATACTTCCAGATCCCAGTAATCCGCGCCTTACGCGGCCGGTAACCGCGATTGACCAACGCGGGGACGCGCGAGACATCCGTGTGGTGGAGGAGCGCCCTTTGACGTTGTATCTGAACCGGCAGGAGATTGTGACTGCCATGACAATTGGCGATTATCCGACCTACCTTGCGGTGGGATACCTGGCCAACCAGGGCATGCTGTTGCCACAGGATGTGATCACCGCTGTGGATTATGATGAGGAGGTCGCGGCGGTCGTTGTGCGCACCGAGCGCGAGACCGACTATGAAGACAAGCTCAAGCGTAAAACGCGCACCTCGGGGTGTGCCGTCGGAACAGTTTTTGGGGATATGATGGAGGGGTTGGAGGGCATCGATCTGCCGGACACTCCGGTTCGCGTCAGTCACCTCTATGCTC
Source organism: Pseudomonadota bacterium (assembly GCA_039190275.1). Lineage (GTDB taxonomy): Bacteria > Pseudomonadota > Alphaproteobacteria > Rhodobacterales > Rhodobacteraceae > Halovulum. Next base: position 13,841 of record JBCCYF010000004.1, read on the forward strand.
TTGCGCACAAAATCAACACGGCGCCCAGCCTGTATCTTGAGGCCGGTGCAATCCACGGTACCGTCTTGTGCCAAATGGACCGGCCCCTGGTTTTCATGGAGGATGTCGGACGCCACAATGCCGTTGACAAAATTGCAGGCTGGATGCGGCTTGAGGGTGTCCCGGGTGCCGACAAGGTCCTTTACACGACCGGACGGCTGACCAGCGAGATGGTTATTAAAACAGCGCTCATGGGCATACCGGTCCTTGCCTCGCGCTCTGGCTTCACGGCCTGGGGCGTTGAAATCGCCCAGCAGGTCGGCCTGACGCTGATCGGCCGGATGCGGGGTGAGCGGTTTCTGTGCCTGGCCGGAGAGCAGCGGGTGATCCGCGATGCCGACCCTTCTGCCGCCCATGCGGAACCCGCCAACCGCCAGCGCAAGGGGGCGGGCCGTGGTTGATGACCGGAGCGACCTGATCCTGGCCGTCGTGTGGCGCCACTCTGCCGTTATAGGCACATTTTCTCACCCGCCGAGAGAACGGACGTACCTCGGCAGCAGCCGCAGCGATGGTGCCATCGGAAACGCGACATGGGTTTGGGCCGGATGAAACCGCTTGGTGTGGTACTGGCCGGTGGGCTTGCCCGGCGCATGGGCGGCGGCGACAAATGCCTGCTGCCAATGGGCGATGGTGTGCTGCTGGATCAGGTCCTTCTCCGCCTTGCGCCTCAAGTCGCCGGGATTGCACTGAATGCGAACGGCGACCCCGACCGTTTCGGCAGATTTGGCCTGCCGGTGATCCCGGATACCGTTGCGGGGTTCGCCGGACCGCTGGCCGGTGTTTTGGCCGGTTTGGACTGGGCGGCAAAAGAGGGTACCACGCAGATTGTCACCGTCGCGGGGGATACACCGTTTTTCCCAACCGATCTTGCGGCCCGGCTTACCGCCGCCGCGAGCCCGGTGGGCCTCGCCCTCGCCGGTACGCCCGATGGGCAGCGCCACCCGACGTTCGGTCTGTGGCCGGTGGCGTTGCGTGATGCCCTGCGCGAAGCGCTTGCTGGTGGCACCCGCAAGGTTGTGGCCTGGACCGATCCCCTGGGCTGTGGAACAGCCCTCTTTGAAGGGCCGGACCCGTTCTTCAACGTCAATACGCCCGAGGATCTTGCGGCCGCGCAGGCAATTGCATGAAAATGATCGGCGTTACCGGATGGAAAGACATGGGCAAGACCACGTTGGTCGAGCTCTTGGTGGGTGAGCTTGTGGCGCGTGGCCTGCGGGTTGCGACCATAAAACACGCGCATCACGCGCTTGAGCTCGATACGCCTGGGCGGGACAGTTATCGTCACCGCATGGCGGGTGCGGCCGAAGTGCTGGTCGCCTCCGCAGCCAGGGTCGCCATAATCGAGGAACTGCGCGGCGCGCCGGAACCGCGGCTGCCCGTCCTCCTGACTCGGCTGCAGGATGCGGATCTGGTGGTGGTTGAGGGATATAAAACCGCTGACCATCCCAAACTTGAGGTGTTTCGGAGCGCCATCGCCCAGGGTCGGGTTCCGCTGGCCATGACGCACCCGGGCGTTGTCGGGATCGTTGGCGATGCGCCCGGCGCCGGGGTACCGGTCTTTGACGCAGGCGATCCTGTGGCCATTGCGGATTTTGCCCTGCGCGCCGCTGTTGCGGTCCGCCGATGACGGTCCCGCCGCTAAAGAATGACTGTTTCGCCCTGCCTCCTGGCGTGGAGTGGACACCAGTGGATAGTGCCCTCGCGCAACTGCGCGACGGGCTTTCGGCAATGACGGATCATGAAGTGGTGTCCGTGCATGATGCTCTTGGCCGGGTCCTGGCTGCGCCTGTCCGTGCCGCCCGGGCCCATCCGCCATACGCCAACGCGGCCGTGGACGGCTATGGATTTGCCCATGATAGCCTTGCCTCCGCCGGTTCGGGTGACATCGCCGTTTTGCCGCTGATCCCGGGCCGCGCCGCTGCTGGTGCGCCGTTTAACGGGCGTGTCCCGGCGGAGCGGGCGATCCGCATTCTGACAGGAGCCATGATCCCTGCGGGTGTCGATACCGTGGTTTTGGAGGAGGATGTGCATGTTACCGACGACACGGTGACGCTCCGCACGGGCCTCAAACCCGGCGCGAACACCCGACGCGCGGGTGAAGACATGGACGTCGATGCACGGGCGCTTGATGCTGGTTTGCGGCTGCGCCCGCAGGACCTTGGGCTGGCGGCGGCGCTTGGCGTCGGAACCGTGCCGGTGCAGCGTCAATTGCGCGTTGCGGTTTTGTCGACGGGGGATGAGCTGGTTGAGGCCGGGGCGTCGGCCAAAACCCATCAGATGTATGACGCCAACCGACCAATGTTGTGCGCGCTTCTCGACCGTTGGGGCTATGATGTCGTCGATTTGGGACGCGCGGCGGATAACCCGGCCGAGGTTGGCGCGCGGATCGAAGACGGGCGCGCGCGTGCTGACGCCGTGCTCACCACCGGCGGGGCGTCGGCCGGCGATGAGGACCATGTCTCGGCCGTGTTGCGCCGGGCCGGCGTGCTCCGTACCTGGCGTATCGCTGTAAAGCCGGGAAGACCGCTGGCGCTGGCCAATTGGGACGGCACACCGATCTTTGGTTTGCCCGGTAATCCGGTTGCCGCTCTGGTTTGCGCATTGATCTTTGCGCGTCCAGCGCTTTCGGTGTTACAAGGCGCGGGGTGGCCCGAACCCATGGCCATGGTGGTTCCGGCAGCGTTTTCCAAGGCCAAGAAAGCCGGGCGCAGGGAGTATCTGCGCGCCCGACTGACCCCTGAGGGCACCGCCCAAACGTATCACTCCGAGGGCTCGGGACGGATTTCGTCATTGTCCTGGGCGCAGGGCCTGGTGGAACTGCCCGATGAGGCGCTTCAGGTCACGCCGGGTACGCCGGTCCGCTACCTCCCGTTCGCTGGCTTTGACCTGTGACCGACCGCCCGGTCCATCGCGCTGAACTGCAATCGGCGCTGTTTTATGCCGCGATGTTCGGCGCACTTGGGGCGCATCTGCCGTTCTGGCCGGTTTGGCTTGAGGACTGGGGGCTCACCACCGGAGAGGTCGGGCTCTACACCAGTTTGGGCGTGGCGATACGTGTGGTGGCCGGTCTGCTGTTCCCCGTTTTGGCGGATCAGACCGGGCAGCGTCGGCTGTGGATGGCGGGCTTGTGCGCAGCGGGTGCGCTGGTCTTTGCCGCACATCTGCTGTTGGACACACGGGTGGGTGTGCTGATCGCGACAATCGTCTCAGGCGCGATCCTGTCCGGAGTTCTTCCCTTGGGCGAGGGGCTGGGGTCGGGGGCGGCCCGCCACTATGGCTTTCCCTATTCGCGGCCGCGCGCACTGGGCTCGGTCGCTTTTCTGGTCACCAGCCTGATCGTCGGTGTACTGATCGCCCGGACCGGGGCAAACGCGGCCCTGTGGTGGATCGTCGGCTGCCTCGTCGTGACCGGCGTCCTGGCGTTGAACCATCCCGGCGGTGGACTGCCGAACCGCACCGCGCCACCCGGGTTTCGCGAGATCGGTGCCTTGCTGGTCGAGCCGACCTTCGCCCTCTTTACCGCCGCGGCGGCCATGGTGCTGTCAAGCCATGCGGTGCTCTATGTCTATGGATCTGTCCATTGGCGAAGCCTGGGCCTGGACGAGGGCCTGATCGGTGCGCTTTGGGCGTTTTCTGTTGGGGTCGAGGTGGTCGCCATGCTGGTATTCGGTCCTGCACTGATCCGCTGGGCCGGACCAGTGGGGGCGCTGATGATTTCAGGTGTTGGCGGCGTTCTGCGCTGGGGCATCATGATGACGGATCCGCCAACCAGTTGGTTATGGGGTCTTCAGGCAATGCACACCCTGACCTTTGTGTGCGGACATCTGGGTGCAGTCGCGTTTATCGCGGCTGCGGTGCCCGAGCGCTATGGCGCTTCGGCGCAGGGCGCATTCATGGGGTTGGGTGGCGGCCTTCTCACCGCGCTGGCGATGGCGCTCGCGGCGTGGCTCTATCCCCAGTATGGCGGTGCCACCTATGGTATCGCGCTTTTGCTCTCGGCCATTGGCCTGGTGTTGAGCGTCATACTGGCAGGCATCTGGAAGGGTCGTTTGCTTGCCGTTTGAGGCGTGCGGGGCGCCATGCCGACCGACCATCATCGGGCAGCGCTGTATCAGGGTTTTGACTGGCCCATCCCGCTGACCTGAACCAGCAACACAAAAGCGCGGCCCGACCGCGTGTCGAGCAGGTTGAGCAGCGCGTCATCCGCCGCGCCGGGGGCGACCGCAGTCAGCATCTGGTCGAACTGTCGCTGAAAGTGGAGCGCCGCATCCCGGAAGATCGGATCGCTTCGGGTCGCGGCTTGCACCGAAAGAAGCGCCTCGCGGTCATTGATCCCGGTCAGGGGCAACAGCGCAGCGCGTTCGGTTCCGCCGCGGGCGAATTGGCGCCAGTCTTCCGCGGTTGCCGGGGCCGGAAGCAGATCGTCCATGTACAGGCCCAGCTGCGACAGCAGGTTCAGGCAGTCTTCGGAGGCTTGAAGCAGTTTTGACAACTCACGGCTGGCCAGCGCGCGCGCTAGAACGGCAAATCCCGCCTGATCGTCTATGTCCTGCGGAAAATTCAGCGCCTGGATCGTGTCTGTCAGGGTCAGCGGCACGCCGTCGGCGCCGCCGGTAAGCGGCAGGTCGCCTTGTTGCGCAGCGCTGTCCAGTTCGGCCTGAGGCGTCGGTTTTGGGGGCTCGGGGACCGGCGCAGTCGGCGCGGGCGCTCTGATCGCTGTTTCGGCCTTGGTCAGGCGTTTCTCCTGGGCGGCGAGACTGCGTTCCAGTCGGCCGATCCGCTCGGCCAGTGTTGGGTCCAATGTGGGGGCAGGGGCAGGTCGTTCGGCAACGATCACAAGTGCCCAGGCCATCGCGACCGGCACAACAGCGACGGCCGCACACCCGATGACGAGCAATACCAGCTCCCAGCCAACCGGATTGAGTGTCGTGACATAGCCGACCGCGTAGGCAAGCGTGAGGGCGACCCATATGACAGAAGCGCCCCGGACGATCCGGCGCATGCGGCTCAGCGGTACAGTCGTGTCCTGCATCTTCGCATCGAAGCCCCCCGGATTAGACGTAAAGGATCTCCAGAATCTCGTAATCCTTTGTACCGCCCGGCGTCTTCACCTCGACACTATCCCCGATTTCCTTGCCGATCAGCGCGCGGGCCAGTGGCGACTTGATGTTGAGGCGGCCATTCTCAATGTCCGCCTCAGCTTCTCCTACAATCTGGTAGGACTTTTCCACGTCGGTTTCCTCATCCACGATCCGAACTGTCGCGCCAAACTTGATTGCGCCGGACATCTTGGAGGTGTCTATGACATCTGCGCGCCCCAGGATTCCCTCAAGCTCGGCGATACGACCTTCGGTATGGCTTTGTTGTTCACGGGCGGCATGGTACTCGGCATTCTCGGACAGGTCACCGTGCTCGCGCGCTTCGGCAATGGCGCGGATGATGTTTGGGCGCGTTTCGGACTTCAATTGCTTCAGCTCGGCATCGAGCTTGGCGAAACCCTGTTTGGTGAGCGGGATTTTTTCCAACGTTCTGTCCTTGGTCGTACCACTAACATCGAAAAGAGCCGCCCACGGCGGACGGCCCTGATACCGTAAAACGATAGGCAGGCATGCGTGGGAGTTCAAGCACGGTTTGAAGCCCATCTTGCGCTGGGTTTAGGGCGTCCAACCGACTGATGATCGTGCAAGAACAGCGTTCATTTTCAGATGATTGGGCAAAAATGATGTACGTACCTCAAAAATTGATGGACATGAGGTACGTACATCAATTAGCGTTTGGTCAGTACCAAGAATCGGGATCGATCCCGAAAACACAACAGGTCATCTGGGAGGATGCGTATGAAACACTCCAAAATTACGGCTGTCAGTGTGGCTGCCCTCATGGCAAGCGGTATGGCGGGTACGGCGCAGGCTGAGGACCTGACACTGTGCTGGGCCGCATGGGACCCTGCAAACGCCCTGGTCGAACTTAGCAAGGAGTTTGAGGCGGCTTCGGGCCATTCGATGAGCTTTGAGTTCATCCCCTGGCCGAACTTTGCCGATCGAATGCTGAACGAGCTCAACTCGGGTGGCAAATTGTGCGACTTGCTTATCGGCGATAGCCAGTGGATCGGCGGCGGCGCCGAGAATGGGCACTATGTCAAGCTGAACGACTTCTTCGACGCAGAAGGCATCAGCATGGATGATTTTGCCGATGCGACCGTTTATGCCTATTCGACATGGCCAAAGGGCACGCCGAACTACTATGCGTTGCCGGCGATGGGCGACGCCAACGGCTGGTTCTACCGCAAGGACTGGTTTGGCCGCGAGGATATAAGGGCTGCGTTCAAGGAGGCGACAGGACGCGACCTGGCCGAGCCGACAAGTCAGAAAGAGCTTCTTGAAACCGCCCAGTTCTTCCAGGGTCGCGAGATTGATGGGCAAACCGTCTATGGCGCCGCAATCTTCACCGAGCGCGGCTCGGAAGGTATCACAATGGGTGTGACCGGCGCCCTGTACCCCTGGGGCTTCAAATATGAAAATACCCCGGGCTCCTATGACATGGAGGGTGCTGTGAACTCGCCCGAAGCTGTCGAGGCATTGGAATTCTATAAAGAATTCTATCAAACAGCGACGCCGCCGGGCTACACGAACTCCTACATGGGTGAAAGCCTGGATGCGTTCAAATCGGGTCAGGTGGCGATGGCTATGAACTGGTTTGCATTCTTCCCCGGCCTCTATGCCGATCCGGATGTGGGGGGTGACAAGATCGACTTCTTTGTTAATCCGCCGCAGAACCAGGCTGGATCCACCCTGGGCGGGCAGGGTATCTCGGTTGTGGCGTATTCCGATAAACAGGACGCCGCGCTCGAGTATATCAAGTGGTTCGCCCAGCCCGACATTCAGCAGAAATGGTGGGATCTGGGGGGGTATTCCGCGCATAATGCGGTGCTCGAAAGCCCGGAGTTCACCGACAGCGCCCCCTTCGCCGGGGACTTCCTTGAGGCGATGGGCGCGGTGCAGGACTTCTGGCAGGAGCCGGCCTATGCCGAGCTTCTCCTGGCGATGCAAAAGCGGATGCACGACTATATCGTTGCCGATCAGGGCACCGCGAAAGAGGCGCTTGATAAGCTGATCGAAGACTGGACCGAGGTCTTCGAGGACGAAGGCAAACTCTGAGGTGCGAACCCTCTCCCGGCGATGCGCCGGGGGAGGGTGCCTTCAAGGCGCAGCCGCCCGTGTTACACTCGGGCGGACAGGTCCCCTGCGCCTGCACGTTAGCTTTAATCTGCGCTGTGACGTCAGCGACCCCACGGAACCGATCCCATGGCAGAACCCACCCGAACAGAACCACAGATCTCTACCGCGCGTCGGGTCCGGGGGCTGTCGGACCGGGCGATCGCCTGGATCTTTGTCGGTCCGACCATCGTCCTGCTTTTGCTGATCAACATCTTCCCGCTGATCTGGACCGTGCGGCTGAGTTTCACCAACTTCCGGGCCAACCGGCCCAACCGCGAGGTCGACTGGGTGGGTCTGCGTAACTACGAGCGCATCCTGACTGACAGCGATACCTGGCTGGCGATGCAGGCGACCGCGCATTTCCTGTTCTGGACAATCCTGTTTCAGGTGCTGATCGGCTTTGCCTTAGCATGGCTGATCAACCGAAAGTTCAAGGGCAACGACTTATGGACCACCATCATTGTCCTGCCTATGATGCTTAGCCCGGCGGTCGTCGGGAACTTCTGGACCTTTCTCTACCAGCCGCAGATCGGACTGATTAACTACATCGTCGCCTTCTTCACGGGGGCTGATCCGTCCAGCTTTGACATGCTGGGCTCGGTCAACCTCGCGCCGTGGTCGATTGTGATTGTGGACACCTGGATGTGGACGCCGTTCGTGATGCTGATCTGCCTCGCCGGTCTACGTTCGATTCCTGACTATATTTATGAGGCGGCCGAGATTGATCGCGCCAGCAAGCTGCGGCAGTTTTTTACCATAACCATCCCCATGGTCCTTCCTTTCCTGATGCTCGCGGTGCTGTTTCGCGGCATCGAAAACTTCAAGATGTTCGACCTTGTCGTGCAACTCACCGGCGGCGGACCGGGATCGGTCACCGAATTGGCCTCGATCAATCTAAAGCGCGAGGCCTTCGAGAAGTGGCGGACCGGCTATTCCTCGGCCTTTGCGATCATCCTGTTCGTCACTGTGTTTGGCCTCGCCTCGATCTACGTGAAAGCCCTTAACAAGGTGAAAGAGCGATGAGTTTCTCTGTCACCGAACCGTCTGACCGGCAAAAGTGGATCGCCGGCACCCTGGTCATCCTTTATGCGCTGGTCACGATCATGCCCTTGGTGTGGATCATGATGACCGGTTTCAAAACCCCGCCCGACAGCATCAGCTATCCGCCGAAAGTGGTGTTCCAACCCTCGCTCGAAGGCTACGTAAACCTGTTCACCACCCGTACACGTGTCGGCCAGGAGGCGCTCGACGCGCTGCCGCCACCCGAAACCTGGTACGACGAGATTGTGCGCAACCGGGATATGGTCATCGCGGGGCCGTCGAAGTTCGGCGAGCGGTTCATGAACTCGGTGATCATTGGCTTTGGCTCCACATTCCTCAGTATCTTTCTGGGCACGCTGGCGGCCTATGGGTTCTCGCGCTTCCGCATCCCGCTGGCCGATGACCTGCTGTTTTTCATCCTCAGCACGCGCATGATGCCGCCCATCGCGGTGGCCATTCCGATCTTTCTGATGTACCGCGAGGTTGGTTTGTCGGACACGCATCTGGGCATGATCCTGCTCTATACGGCGGTCAATATCAGCCTTGCCGTGTGGCTGCTGAAAGGCTTCATCGACGAGATCCCGCGCGAGTACGAAGAGGCCGCTTTGATCGATGGCTACACGCGTTTTCAGGCGTTCTACAAAGTTGTGCTGCCACAGGCGGCCACCGGCATTGCCTCGACCGCCATTTTTTGTCTGATCTTCGCATGGAATGAATATGCATTCGCCGTGTTGCTCACGTCGGGTACCGCGCAAACGGCACCACCCTTTATCCCCACCATCATTGGTGTTGGCGGGCTCGATTGGCCGGCGGTGGCTGCGGGGGCGACCCTGTTCCTCCTGCCGGTAATGGTCTTCACGATCCTGCTGCGCAAGCATCTGCTGCGCGGCATCACATTCGGGGCGGTGCGGAAATGACGGTGCTGCGCGACAGGATTTTCATCTGTGCTGGCCTGCCAAAGGTCCATCCTGCACGTAATGGCGCAGAGAGGTGCCCAAGATGAGCGGTTTTCTGAATGGTCTGCTGAAGTTGCGCCGCGGCCCATGGGAGATTGTGGCGACCGTTCTCATCGGTCTTGGTGTCTTCATGCTCATGCAGCCCTTCGTTATGTGGGCGTTCACCTACTCGTTTATCACCACCCTGACCGGGACGGTGATGTTCATCATTGTCAGCCATTTCCCGGAGTAGACGATGCGCGATACCGCACCATCAATGCCGACTGAAATCGCGACTGTGTTCGAGGCGATGCCAGCCGATGTGGCTGTCAAGCTTAGGCAAATGCGTACCCTTATTTACGCGGTCGCCGAGGCTGAGAACGTAGCCCCGTTGAGCGAAACGCTGAAGTGGGGTGAACCCTCCTACGCGACGGTGCGGACCAAGGCAGGAACACCGATCCGTCTGGGCTGGTCGCGCAAGACACCGAAGCGCTGCGCGATGTTTGTGAACTGCCAGACCACGCTGCTGGATCAGTACCGAGAGCGGTATGGCGACGAACTTGAATTTCAGGGCAATCGGGCGGTTGTGATTCCGACCGACGGACCGCTGAACGAAGCACCGGTTGTGGGGTGCATCGCGCTTGCGCTGACCTACCACCGCAACAAACGCCTGCGAGCGGGAGGCTAGCCGTTGGCCGAGATTGTTGTCAGAAATCTGCGCAAAGAGTTCGGGGATTTTACCGCAGTGCGCGAAAGCTCGTTCACCATCGGGGACGGGGAGTTCTTCATGCTCCTCGGGCCATCGGGCTGTGGCAAAACCACCACACTGCGGATGATCGCGGGGCTTGAGCTGCCGACCTCTGGCGAGATCTATCTTGATGGCGAGGAAATCAGCCAGAAGCCGCCCTCGCAACGTGACATCGCCTTTGTGTTTCAGATGTTCGCGCTTTACCCGCACATGAACGTGCGACGCAACCTGAGCTATCCCCTGATCAGCCAGGGGATGCCGCGTGCGCAGGTAAACGCCAAAGTGGGCGAAGTGGCCGAGATCCTGGGGATCACCGACATTCTCAATCGCCCGGTCGGTGGCCTCTCGGGCGGCGATCGCCAGCGTGTCGCGCTTGGCCGGGCCATCGTCCGCGATCCCAAAGCCTTCATGATGGATGAGCCGCTGGGTGCTCTGGACGCCGAGTTTCGCGAGCGTATGGCCGAGGAACTCAGGGCGCTGCATGACCGGATGAATGCCACGACAGTCTACGTCACCCATGACCAGCTTGAGGCCATGCAAATGGGTGACAAGATTGTGGTCATGAACAATGCGGTGGTCGAGCAGTTCGGGACGCCTCAGGAAATCTATGACAAGCCCGCAACGATGTTCGTGGCCGATTTCATCGGGTCGCCTTCGATGAACTTTCTTGAGTTTCAGGGCACAGTGGCTGCAGGGTCCGACAGCGTGGATATGAACGGCCTCGCTTTGAGTATACCGCGCCAGCACGACGGCGCGATGGGCAGTCTGGTGTTCGGGGTCCGCCCGGAACATGTGCGGCTGTCCCAGGACGGTTCCTATCGCGGCGAAGTGCTGGCCGCGGAATACCTGGGAACCACTCAGATCATCACGCTTGAGACACCAAATGGCGAACTCAAGGCGCGTGTTGCCTCGGATCAGGTTGCCCGGGTCGGGGAAACCGTTGGGCTGGAGTTTGATGCCAGGACCGTGACGCTGTTCAACACGTCGGACGGGCGCGCACTGCGCTCGGATCTCAATGCGGGGGTGCTGGGCGATGGCTGAGGTCGTACTCCAGGATGTTTCAAAGTCATTTGGCCCCGACATCGCGGTGGACGGTATTTCGATGACCGTGCCGGATGGCGCTTTCGTCGTGCTTTTGGGACCGACTGGTGCAGGCAAAACCACCACACTGCGGCTTATCTCGGGGCTGGAAAAACTGGACCGCGGAACGGTGTGGGTCGGTGGTCGGGACGTTGTCAACGACACACCGGCGCAACGCAATGTGGCGATGGTGTTCCAACAGTACTCGCTCTACCCGCATCTGACCGTTCGCGAAAACCTTGAGTTTCCTCTGAAGTCACCGATCCTGAACACCCCGCCCGAGCAGATCAAGCGCAAGGTTTCCGAAGTCGCCGAGGTTCTGCAGATCAGCGATAAGCTGGACAACCGGGCGACGGCGTTGTCGGGCGGCGAAATGCAGCGGGTCTCTATCGGACGCGCGCTGGTGCGTGATCCGTCGATCTATCTGATGGACGAACCGCTGAGCTCGCTGGATGCCAAGCTGCGGACCGATTTGCGGGTCGAACTCAAGCGTATTCAAGCCAGCCTGGGCGCCACGTTGCTTTACGTAACGCATGATCAGATCGAAGCCATGACAATGGCGACCCATGTCGGCGTGCTTAACGAGGGCAAGTTGGTGCAGTTCGGATCACCGCGCCAGATCTATGAGGATCCCAACAGCCTGTACGTTGCCGGGCGCCTGGGGCTGCCCCGGATCAATGTTCTGCCTGTAGAGGTTTTTGGCGGCGCGCCGCAGGGCGCGACACATATCGCGATGCGTCCCGAGCACATCACCCAGGGCGAGGGGCAGGAGGCGACTATAAAACGCGTCGAACACCTGGGCGATCAGACCCGGCTACATCTGGAACTCAAAGGGTATGAAATCACCACGCTTGTGGACCCGGATCAGACCTACTTACCCGGAGCGACGCTCAAGATTTCGCCCAGAAACCCCCTGGCCTTTGCCGCAGACGGGAGCCGGATTTAAAAGGGAGGACGCCCGTGACCCAGTTTATCAACACCAAGGAAACGCTGGTAACCGAAGCCATAGACGGTCTGCTGAAGTCCGCCGGCGGGACCCTGTGCCGACTTGATGGTTACCCGCATATCAAAGTGGTCTGCCGTTCGGGTTGGGATAAGTCCCGGGTCGCGCTCATCTCGGGCGGGGGGTCGGGGCACGAGCCTGCCCACGCGGGTTTCGTCGGTGCAGGGATGCTGACTGCTGCCGTGTGCGGTGAGGTATTCGCCAGCCCCTCGGTCGATGCGGTGTTGGCGGGTATCCTGGCTGTCACCGGTGAGGCTGGCTGCCTGCTGATCGTCAAAAACTATACCGGCGATCGGCTCAATTTCGGCCTCGCGGCCGAGCGTGCCCGGGCCTTCGGGCTCAAGGTATCCATGGTCGTGGTGGACGACGACATCGCGCTGCCAGACCTGCCACAGGCGCGCGGCGTGGCTGGAACGCTGCTGGTCCACAAGATCGCCGGAGCGCTGGCCGAGGATGGCGCCGATCTGGACAGTGTGACGTCCGCGGCCGCTGAGACGGTCAAGAACCTGGCTTCCATCGGTATGTCGCTGGATACCTGCACGATACCAGGCTCGGTCAAGGAGGATCGGATCGCACATGGTATGGCGGAAATGGGGCTTGGCATCCATGGCGAGGCGGGCGTCGAACAGGTGGTCTTTGACACCGCCCGAAGCGCAATGGGAATGGTGGTACAGAAGTTGCAGTCTCACCTCACGTCGCCTTCGGTAGCGCTGCTGAACAACCTGGGGTCTACCACACCGCTTGAGATGAGTATCCTGACCGAAGAGCTGTTTCGTGCCGATACAGCGGGTCATATCGAGCTGGTTGTCGGGCCCGCCCAGATGATGACTTCCTTGGACATGCACGGGTTTTCTGTGACCGTCCTGCCGGTGAACCCTGCGCACCGTGAGTTGCTGACCAGACCGGCGCCGATGCCCGCTTGGCCCGGCACAATGCCGGTTGCACCGGCGGAGGTCTGGCCGCTGCCGGATGGACTGAGCCCGATCAAACCGATCCCCTCCATGAATGCTCCGGTGCGGGATGTCATCGAAAAGTGCTGCGCGCTGCTGATAGCCTCGGAGGAGGCATTGAATGTGCTGGATGCGAAGTCGGGGGACGGTGATACCGGAAGCACCCTGGCAACGGCTGCACGTGCGCTGGACGGTGCTTTGGACAGGATGCCGTTGGCCGATCTGACGCAATTGTTTCGCGCCATTGGCAATGAACTGAGCCAGACAATGGGTGGATCCTCGGGTGTTATTCTGGCGATCTTCTTCGGTGCGACGGGCGATGCCTGCGCAAACGGACAGGCGACGGCCGAGGCGCTTCAAAGCGGCCTTGCACGGATCAGCCAGGTTGGCGGTGCGGTGCGTGGCGACCGAACCATGATCGATGCGCTGGAACCGGCCCTGGAGGCGCTGCCACAGGGGATTGCCCAGGCGGCCCGGGCGGCGCGTGCCGGCGCCGATGCAACGGCCGGGATCGGGCGCGCCAAGGCTGGGCGCGCGTCCTATGTGCCCGAGCAGAACCTTATTGGCCACAATGACCCGGGTGCCGAGGCGGTTGCTCTTCTGTTCGAGGGGTTGGCCGACGCCCTGTGATATGATCGATGCGCCATGAAACTGGATCGGGATACGACGCAGAACCCGACTGTCAATGACATTGCCCGCGTGGCCGAAGTCAGTCTGGCAACGGTCGATCGTGTCCTGAACAAACGGCCGGGCGTTCGCTCGGCTACGGTCGAGCGGGTGAACAAGGCCATCGCGCAGCTGGGCTACGTCCGCGATACCGCCGCAGCCAATCTGGCCCGCGGTCGAACCTATACCTTCGTTTTCATACTGCCCGCGAACAGCAACGAGTTTACTGCCATGCTCGAGGCACAGATCGGAGATTTGGCGGCGGACCTGAAGCGGGACAGGACGCAATTGAGCTGCGTCAAGGTCCCGGCGTTTGATCCAATGGCCCTGGCCCTGGCGATCGCGCGGATCGATGTGGACGCGGTCGACGGCGTTGCGATATTCGGTCTTGAGACACCATCGGTGCGGGATGCGATCTCGGGGCTTAAGGGGCAGGGCGTTTCGGTGGTATCCTTGGTTTCCGACATCCCAAGCTCGGAACGGGACGCCTATGTCGGGCTGGACAACATTGCCGCCGGGCGCACAGCGGCGCAGTTGATGGGGCGATTTCTGGGTGCGCGGCATGGCGAGATCATCGTGATTACGGGTTCAACGCTTGCCCGGGATCATCTCGAGCGGCGCTTGGGCTTTGACGAGGTGATGCGACGTGACTTTCCAAAACTGAATGTGCTGGCCTCATTGGAGGGCCGCGATGATCCTGAGGTTGTGGAACGGGTGCTGCGCCGCTCGGACACCGGGCATGCGGATGTGGCGGGGATCTATTCTTCGGCTGCTGGTAATGCCGGACTGTTGCGGTACCTTGCGGCGCGGCAGGGTCCCCGGCCCATGATCATCGCGCATGAACTCACTCCGATGTCGCGCGGGGCGCTCAGCGATGGCGTATTTGACGTTGTGATCTCGCAAGATGCGGGTCATCTGGTGCGCAGTTCCGTGCGCATCATGCGCGCGAATGCAGACAAACTGCCGATTAATTCCGCTCAGGAGCGGATCAGAATTGATGTATATCTAAGAGAAAACCTGCCGCCGTGACGGTGGATTGACCGGAGGAAAACATGAAGACAATCAAGGGGCCTGCGTTGTTTCTGGCGCAGTTCGCGGGGGATGACGCACCGTTCAACTCCTGGGATGCCATCACCAAATGGGCGGCGGCGTGCGGCTATACCGGCGTGCAGGTGCCAAGCTGGGATGACCGGTTGTTCGACCTGGCACAGGCGGCGGCGTCAAAGGACTACTGCGATACGTTCAAGGGCGAGGCGGCTGAAAATGGCATCCATGTGACCGAGCTTTCGACCCATCTGCAGGGTCAGCTGGTGGCGGTGCATCCGGCCTATGACGCGGGTTTCGATGGGTTCGCGGACGTCTCGGTCCGCGGCAATCCCGCGGCCCGTCAGGCCTGGGCGGTGGAGCAAGTCAAAATGGCGGTCACCGCATCCCGGAACATGGGGATTGATGCGCATGCGACGTTCTCGGGCGCGCTGGCCTGGCCCTATGTCTATCCCTGGCCGCAGCGACCTGCCGGGCTGGTGGAAACGGCCTTTGACGAACTGGCGGCGCGCTGGCGTCCGATCCTGGACCACGCTGATGCGCAGGGCGTCGACATCTGTTACGAGATTCACCCGGGCGAGGATCTGCACGACGGTGTGACCTTCGAGATGTTTTTGCAGCGGGTCGATAACCACGCGCGGGCCAATATGCTCTACGACCCGTCGCACTATGTGCTGCAATGCCTCGACTATCTGGACAACATCGACATCTACAAAGACCGGATCAAGATGTTCCACGTGAAGGATGCCGAGTTCAATCCCACAGGGCGGCAAGGTGTCTATTCCGGCTTCCAGCCCTGGGTCGACCGCGCCGGGCGCTTTCGCAGCCTTGGCGATGGTCAGGTGGATTTTGGTGCGGTTTTTTCCAAGATGGCGGCAAATGACTTTAATGGCTGGGCCGTTGTGGAATGGGAGTGCTGTCTGAAACACCCCGAGGATGGGGCGCGAGAGGGAGCGCAATTTGTCAAAGACCACATCATCCGCGTGACGGAGCGGGCCTTCGATGATTTCGCAGATGGGGGCACGGATCAGGCGGCCAACCGAAAAATGCTGGGGATAGAGTGATGGGGCGTATTCGACTGGGAATGGTTGGGGGCGGCAACGACGCCTTTATCGGGGCCGTCCATCGGATCGCGGCCCGGCTTGATGATCGGTTCGAACTGGTTGCCGGTGCGCTGTCGTCAACGCCCGAAAAGGCGCGCGCCTCGGGCAAGGCACTGGGGCTCGGCCGCATCTATGACGACTACAAGCAGATGGCAATTCGCGAGGCGCGCCTTAAGAACGGCATCGAGGCTGTGTCGATCGTGACCCCCAATCACGTCCATTACGCCGCCGCGCGGGAGTTTCTGAAACGCGGCATCCATGTGATCTGCGACAAGCCGCTGACCTCGACCCTTGGGGATGCGCGAAAGCTGGTGAAGCTGGTCGAAGGTGGCGACGCGCTGTTCGTCCTGACCCACAACTATACCGGTTATCCCATGATCCGCCAGGCCCGCCAAATGATTGCAGCCGACACTTTGGGCAAGATCCGCGTGGTGCAGGTGGAGTACCCTCAGGACTGGCTGACAGTCGATCAGGATATCAAGCAGGCACGTTGGCGGACCGATCCGGCCCGGTCGGGTGCTGGCGGGTCCACCGGCGATATCGGGACCCATGCGCATAACCTTTCTTGCTTTGTTACGGGTCTGAAAGTCGAAAGTCTTGCCGCCGACCTGCAGGCCTTTGTCTCGGGCCGGCAACTGGACGACAATGCGCATGTTATGCTGCGGTTCCAAGGCGGTGCGCGCGGCATGCTTTGGTGTAGTCAGGTGGCACCGGGAAACGAAAACGCCCTGCGTCTCAGAGTCTATGGTGAGACCGGCGGACTGGAATGGTCGCAGGAGGAGCCAAACGCGCTCTGGCACACGCCCTTCGGTGAGCCCAAGCGCCTGCTGACCCGCGGCGGAGCGGGGGCGAGCGAAGCCGCCAACGCTGTAAGCCGTGTACCGCCCGGTCATCCTGAGGGCTATCTGGAAGGTTTTGCGACGATTTACAGCGAGGCTGCCGATGCTATTGAAGCTCACGGCGCGGGCCGCTCACAAACAGGCGCACTCCCCACGGTCCAGGATGGTCTGCGGGGTATAGAGTTCGTGGACGCCTGCGTGCGCTCCTCGGCCCGGAACGCGGCCTGGGTGACGCTGCCCGATTGAAATAACGCCGCCCCCGTGACGCCATGTCCGCATTGACCGGCCCGACCCTCGCCGCTACCTGTTCTTGACGCGAAAGGGAGAGCCGGGATGAGCGAGATTGAACGCGAAAGCATGGAGTACGACGTGGTCATTGTGGGCGCCGGTCCAGCTGGCTTGTCCGCTGCGATCCGCCTCAAGCAAATCGATCCCGACCTGGAGGTGGTCGTCCTTGAAAAGGGCTCCGAGGTTGGCGCGCACATCCTCTCGGGGGCGGTGCTGGATCCGGCCGGTCTGGATACCTTGTTGCCCGACTGGAAAGAGCGTGGTGCGCCGATAAACGTTCCGGTGACGCAGGATAAATTCCTGTTCCTGGGTCCTGCCGGGCATATCCGAATTCCCAATACGCCTATGCCACCGCTGATGTCGAACCACGGAAACTATATCGTGAGCATGGGCAATGTCTGCCGCTGGATGGCCGAACAGGCCGAAGCGTTGGGCGTCGAGATCTTTCCAGGTATGGCCTGTTCGGAACTGGTCTTTGGTCCGGACGGCAACGTCACGGGTGTCGTCGCCGGTGAATTCGGCATTGAAAAGGACGGAACCAAGGGCGCCGGCTATGAGCCGGGGATGGTTCTGAACGGCAAATACGTTTTTCTGGCCGAGGGCGTGCGCGGCAGCCTGAGCAAAACGGCCATTGCCCGATACAAACTGGATGCGCTGAGCGAGCCGCAAAAATTCGGCCTGGGCATGAAGGAAATTTGGGAGATCGATCCCGAAAAGCACAAACAAGGCACAGTGGTCCATACGATGGGATGGCCGTTGGGGAAAAACGCAGGCGGCGGGTCGTTCATCTATCATGCGGACAACAATCAGATTTTCATCGGTCTGGTGGTGCATCTGAACTACGAGAATCCGCACTTGTTCCCCTATCAGGAGTTTCAGCGCTTCAAACATCATCCCGTCGTCGCGAAACTGCTAGAAGGCGGCAAGCGCGTTGCCTATGGCGCACGGGCGATCTCCGAGGGCGGTTGGCAGTCCATTCCGCGGGTGGCGTTTCCGGGCGGTGTGTTGCTGGGGTGCTCGGCCGGGCTCGTCAATGTGCCGCGCATCAAGGGCAATCATAACGCGATGTTGTCCGGGATCGCGGCAGCCGAAGCGGCGGCCGATGCCATCAAGGCGGGGCGCGCGAGCGATGAGCTGGAGGAGTATGACACCGCGCTGAAGTCAGGTCCGGTGGCGGACGACCTCAAACCGGTGCGCAACGTCAAACCGATCTGGTCCAACAAAGGCCTGCTGCGCAGCCTGGTCTATGGTGGTATCGACATGTGGGTCGGCGGTCTGACCGGATGGAACCCCTGGGGAACGCAGAAGCACCGCAAGTCGGATGCGGCCGCCACTGGTCGCGCCTCGAAATTCAAACCGATTGATTATGGCAAGCCCGATGGGAAGTTGAGCTTTGACCGTCTCACAAATGTAAGTTTTTCGGGCACCAACCATGAAGAGAATCAGCCAAGTCATCTGACTCTGGCCGATCCCACCATTCCGATCCTGGTTAACTTGCCCGAATATGCCGAACCGGCGCAGCGGTACTGTCCGGCTGGAGTGTATGAGGTGGTGCAGGAAGAGGGGCAGGAACCACGTTTCCAGATCAACGCGCAGAACTGTGTGCACTGCAAGACCTGTGACATCAAAGACCCAAGTCAAAACATTAATTGGGTTACGCCGCAGGGCGGTGAGGGGCCTAACTATCCGAATATGTAGATATATTCTGCTAATTGTGGCGAAATTCTGTGCAACCGGTAAATCTTGCCTTTGGCTGGTCACAATAACGTTTGATGAGTTTGCACTCCCCTAGGGTCCACTCTAGGGTTTTGTCAAACAATAGAGGTTGGGCATGCGGGCACATTTCTTTCATGGACTAAAGCTGGGTTTGATTGGTCTAACGCTGGGCCTGGCGGTACCGGCCGCGCAGGCGGACGGAATCGCAGGACCGTATCTTGCCGCCAGCCAGGCCGATATGCGCAACGACTACGCTGTATCTGCTGATTTCTATGATAAAGCGCTCGCGGTTCGGCCCGGAAATGTGGGCCTGCTCAACAATGCTGTCGTGGTCAATGTGATCGCCGGGCGCCAGGCACATGCCCAAATGCTGGCTGAACGGCTGAAAATGCTTCAGGGCAGCAATCAGATTATGGCGTTGACCCGATTGGCCGAAGCCCTGCGGGCCGAGGATTATGCGCTGGCCCTGACCTATGCCACAAACCCCGAGTATCGGTTGAACCCGCTGATGTCGTCTTTGGTCCAGGGTTGGGCTCAGGTCGGTTTGGGAGAGTTTGCCGAAGCTGTGGAGCGGTTCGACAGCCTTGAGGGCAATGCGGCACTGCGCGCTTACGGTAAACTCCATCATGCCTTGGCGTTGGCACTTGCCGGTGATTTCGCCTCAGCCGCGCTGATATTGGACGGAGATGATGACGGGCCGCTTCACCTGAACAGACTGGCAATGCTGACGCATATCGTCAGCCTGTCACAGGCCGAGCGGATGGATGAAGCCCTGGCGTTGGCAAATGATATCCGGCAAGGCAGCCGGGCCGACCCCGAGATTGAGGCTATGGTGGCCAGCCTAGCGCAAGGAAAGCCGCTTGAATTCACCCAGATCACCACTGCGGCGCAGGGCGCAGCGTCGGTGTTCTCGATCCTGGCCAGCGCATTGACCCGCGAACAGGCCGAGCGCCTGGGTCTGGTCTATGCCCGCCTGGCCACGCACATCCGCCCCAGCTATGATGAGGTCACCACGCTGATCGGCGACGTGCTGACGGGTCAGGGTCAATATGAACTTGCTGCGGCCGCGTTTGAGGAAGTCGCGCCGACGTCCGCCTGGTACACCACTGCCGAGGTTGGGCGCGCCGAAGCGCTGACCGGCGCCGAGCGTGTAGACGAGGCCATTGAGGTCCTATCCTCCCTGGCGCGCGCACGGCCGGGGAATATGTCGGTCATAACGGCGTTGGGCGATATCCTGCGGCGCGAAGATGATTTCAGCCGGGCCGCTGACGCTTATGACCAGGCGATTGATTTGATAATCGACCCGACACCGGCGGATTGGCGTCTGTTCTATGTTCGCGGGATCGCGCATGAACGCACTGACCAGTGGCCCAAGGCGGAGGCGGATTTTCGCAAAGCACTAGAGCTTAATCCGGACCAACCGCATGTGCTGAACTATCTTGGATACTCAATGGTCGAGCTTCAGCAGAATCTGGATGAAGCCCTGGACATGATTGAACGCGCGGTGTCGCAGCGCCCAGACGATGGGTATATTACCGACTCGCTGGGTTGGGTGCTTTACCGTCTCGGGCGCTACGAGGAGGCCGTAGCTCCTATGGAGCGTGCTGTTGAATTGCTTCCGGTTGATCCCATCCTGAACGATCACTTGGGCGATGTGTTGTGGAAAGTCGGGCGCCGCACCGAAGCCGTGTTCCAGTGGAAGCGCGCGCTTTCTTTCGACCCGCTTGAGAAGGACGCAGAGCGCATCCGCCGCAAGCTCGAAGTGGGCTTGGATGTTGTGCTGGCCGATGAGGAAGCGGCCGACCCGGTGGCCGAGACCGCTTTGGGTGACTGAACCCGTCCGCGTGCTGGCGCGGGCCAAGGTCAACCTTTGCCTGCACGTCACTGGACGCCGCTCGGACGGATATCACCTGCTTGACAGCCTGGTCGTGTTCCCGCGCATGGGGGACGTGATAGAGGCGGAGGCGGCGTCACGGACCTCCCTGACCATCACCGGTCCGTTTGGCATCGACCTCAGCGCCGGTGCGGATAACCTGGTGCTTCGGGGGGCTGCACTGATGCCCGGGAACGCGGCCCTGCGGCTGCACAAGAACCTGCCCGCATCATCCGGGATCGGCGGTGGGTCCGCGGATGCCGCAGCGACGCTGAGGGCACTCTCCCAGCTTCATGGAAACGCTCTTCCGTCGGCGGAACAACTGCTCGGCCTGGGCGCGGACGTCCCGGTTTGTCTGTCGCAAACAAGCATCCGCATGCGGGGCATCGGCGATGTTCTGGAACCGCTGCCGCCATTGCCTGAGTTTTGGTGCGTTTTGGTAAACCCCGGCAGTGCCTGTCCCACCCCGGATGTATTCGCCGCGCTTGAGCGGTTCGATCACACGCCGTTGCCCGCAGTTCCGGGTCGGTTCACGGCGGCGGAGGATCTGTTTACCTGGCTTCGATCCACCCGCAACGATCTGCAACTGCCCGCGACCCGGCTGTGCCCGCAGGTCGCGGTGGTTTCGGCGGCAATAGCGGAAACCGAGGGCTGTGCGCTGAACCGTATGTCCGGGTCTGGCGCAACTTGTTTTGGACTTTACGCGACCGGAGCGGCCGCCTTGAAGGCAGCCGATATGCTCAGGGCCTCGTATCCCGCATGGTGGATTGCTGCGGCCCCGGTGTCAGACGACCCGCGAGACAACGAAGTCCGCGAGGTCGATCAGGATGTCACGCACGTCCGAGGCGGGTAGTATTGCCATCTGGGCCTTGGCAAGATCCGCCTGCACCAATGCACGATCCCGTGTCTGCGCCAGCGTGTCATGCCGATCCATCAGATCCAGCGCCTGCTCAAGATCACCGCTGCGCTGATCGCCCTTTTCTATGGTCCGGACCCAGAAGTCACGCTCCTTGGCGTCCGCCCGGTTCACTGCGAGGATAAGCGGGAGCGACATTTTTCGCTCGCGAAAGTCATCGCCGATGTTCTTGCCCAGGTTTTGCGACAGACCGCCATAGTCCAGCAGATCATCGACAATCTGGAACGCCATGCCCAATGCGTCGCCATATCGCTCCAGCGCGGTAACATGGGCCTGTGGTGCACCAGCAATCACACCACCTACTTTGGTTGCCGCAGCAAAAAGCGCCGCGGTTTTACCGCGAATGACCGTTTCGTAGACCTGTTCTGTCGTATCGAGGTTTTGCGCCACGCTGAGTTGCAGCACTTCGCCTTCGGCAATCGTCGCAGCCGCATTCGACAGAATGTCCAGGACGTCAATGCTTCCGGTCTCGACCATCAACTGGAATGAACGCGCGAAAAGGTAATCGCCGACAAGGACTGAGGACTGGTTATCCCACAGCAGGTTGGCCGTCGGGCGCCCGCGGCGCTGGGTGCTTTCGTCCACCACATCATCGTGCAACAGCGTGGCCGTGTGGATAAACTCGACCGTCGCGGCCAGCCGGATGTGATGGTCGCCGTCAAAGCCGCACATCCGGGCTGTGGCAAGCGTGAGCAAGGGGCGCAGGCGTTTGCCGCCCGCCCCGACAAGATGTGCGGTAACCTGGGGGATCCTTGGGGCATGCTCGGATGCCATCCGTGCGGCGATCAGCGTATTGACCGCCTCCATATCCGCGCCCAGATGCGCCTGAAGCTGTTCAACCGGCCCTTGTGGTATACTCTCTGCCTCGGCTGTACTGGCCACTCTCGACGCTCCTGTAACCGGCGGCTAGAGTGCTGCCATGGAAGAGATACTCCGCACCACCGACCCGACCGAGATAGCCTTCGCTCAGGCGTTACTGCGCGGCGAAGATATAGAGTGCTTCGTTATGGACGTCCATATGAGCGTCATGGAAGGCAGCATTGGAATATTTCCACGTCGGTTGATGGTTCATCGCTCGGATGCATTCATGGGTCGGGCGATACTGCGGGACAATGCCCTGGATGTTACGGTTCCACGGTGAGCCTGGGGACGCTTTCAGAAGACGGGTTTCTTGGTGGAAAACTGCGGCTCAGGCAGCCTAGTACTGGCTTTCGTGCAGGGACGGACGCGGTTTTTCTGGCCGCGGCGGTTCCAGCCCGTGCCGGGGAACATGTGCTGGACCTGGGCTGCGGTGCCGGTGCCGCGCTGCTGTGTTTGGCGGCACGTGTGCCGGATCTGGACTTGACAGGCATCGAGATCCAACCCGCCTATGCGGCCTTGGCGCGCGAAAATGCCGCACTTAACGCCTTCAAGGCAGAGGTGCTTGATGGTGACCTAAACGCACCACCACCCGCATTGCGCCGTTTGCGTGTTGATCATGTACTGACCAATCCGCCGTTCTTTGAGCGGGGTCAGTCCGTGGCCCTTAAGGACGGAGGGCGCGACAAGGCGCACCGGTCCGCGCCCTCCACGCTTGAAACGTTCATCGATCAGGGCCTCAGGCGCCTCAGGCCAGGCGGCACCCTGACCATAATACACCGGACCGAATGCCTGGCCGGGATCCTGACCGCATTGGCGCCGCGCGCTGGAGGGGTGCGTATCCTACCGCTGGTGGCGCGGTCAGGTCGGAGTGCCAAACGCCTTATTGTACAGGCGCGCATGGGCGCCCGGGCGCCGCTGGAGCTTCTCTCACCGCTGGTCGTCCATAGCGACAAAGCGCATCAGGCCGATGCTGCGGATTACTCCGCCATGGCGCGCGCCGTGTTGCAGGACGGCGCCGGTCTCGCGCCGCTCGCCGCGCCGCGTTAACCCATTATCACGTGACAGGTCGCCCTGATTCGTGCTGCACTGTAGCTATTCAGAGAGAAGCATACCAACGAAGGAGACGCTGAATGAGCCTGGCTTCACATTTGTCCGAATTGCGTAAAAAGCATGAAGTGCTGTCCGATAAGATCGAGTCCGAGCAGCGCGCCCCCGGCACAGATGGGCTTCAACTCACCGAACTGAAACGGCAAAAGCTCCACCTCAAGGATGAAATAGAGCGGATTTCCCAGGAAGTCTGATCCAACTTTCGCGATCGGGCCGGTCCCCATGCGGGATCAGCCCGGCAAATCCCGGCCGTCCGCTGATAGAGGACATCGGTATCGGCTGGTTTTTTTGGGTTTTGACACGATAATGTCTACGCGCTTTGAGTGCGTCGGTATCCAGACATCGATCCCGGGCGTGCCGCTAGGGCAAAGCGGGTCAGGCCGCGTGTTCACGGGCCGCGGCCAGCCTGAAAAAGTCCATTATGGTAAGCGCCCAGGGTGTCGGGTCCACGTCTTGGACAAGGCTTTCCACACCCTGCTGTAGCCGATCTTGCGGAACAACCAGCTTCAGTCTGTCGGCCGCAAGCGCGCGGAGCAGTTCGGGCTCATATTCGGGATGCGGTTGGACGCTCAGCGCAACAGGCGCATCAGGGGGCCCATAGGCTAATGCGGCGTAGGGGCAAAACTCCGAACGCATCAGTACGCGGGCACCGCTGGGCGGGACAACCACTTGATCCTGATGGATGGCTATGCCGGACCAAGGTGCGGCCAGTCGCGCGGCCCAGTCCGGCACGTCCTGCGGCTCGTACTGATGGACGCCGATCCCCCATCCACGGTCTGATTTCACAGCACGCCCGCCAAGTGCTTCGGCCAAAATCTGATGCCCGAAACACACGCCGACGACAGGGACACCGGCGGCAACGGCATGACGCAGGAACGTCTTTAGCGGTTCGATCCAAGGCAAGTCGTCATAGACCCCGTGACGCGAGCCGGAAATGAGCCAGCCATCCGCGCTTTCCGGTGCCGCCAGCGGCGCGCCACCGTCAACGTCCAACCCAAATGTGGTGATGCCAGGGTCTGCC
This sequence comes from Pseudomonadota bacterium, assembly GCA_039190275.1. Taxonomy (GTDB): domain Bacteria; phylum Pseudomonadota; class Alphaproteobacteria; order Rhodobacterales; family Rhodobacteraceae; genus Halovulum. Next base: position 38,288 of record JBCCYF010000004.1, read on the forward strand.
TGTTCCAGGAAGCGCGAGAATATCTGCGGATACTCACCCCAACGCGCCGCGATGGCTGGCGGCAGGCTGCCTGTCTTGAGGATCCCTATGCGCATATCGGTTTCCATACCTCCGGGCGGGCTGTCACATCTTTAGTCCCTGGATCGTATGTCAGCCCAGAGGACCGCTTTCGCCCTAGTCGATATGGATCAGTTCATGGTTCTGCGCAAGGGCGCGATAGGGATCGATCTCGGCCAGGATCCAGTCCCGAAAGCGTGCGACATGCGGGCGGTCCAGACCTCCGGGGGCACAAATCAACCGGTAGTGCGCGCCGACGGTCAGTGCCAGCCGGAACGGGGCGACCAAAGCACCCGAATGCAGGGCAGTCATGGTGACGGAACTGCGGCCCATCACCACGCCGCCGCCCTCCAGCGCCATATCAACCCCGTGATCCGCCTGAGTAAAATGCGGTCCCTTAAGCGGTGGGTGGGTGACACCATTGGCGCGAAACCAGGCCGTCCAATCCGGCGGGCTTTGTAAAAAGTCCAGGCTTTCATCGTGGATGAGGGTTTCGTTCAGCAAATCGGCAGGGGTGTTTAGGCGCGCGGCGATCTCGGGACGCATCATCGGCGTGATAAAGCCGCGGTACAGCGGCTCAGACTGTAACCCTGGGTCGGGCCCTGTGCCGAAACGTATGGCCAAATCCACGCCATCCCGATCAAAGTCCAACAACCGCAGGGTTGCGGTAAAACGCAGATCGATGTCTGGGTGTTTCTGCGCGAAGTCGAACAGTTTGGGGGCCAGCCATTTCGCCGTAAAGGCGGGGCCAGCGGTTATGTTGAGTGTTGTTGCGTCCTGTATTCGCTGTGTCGCGCGCCATCCGCGCCGTAGCGCCTCAAATCCCTCGCTGGCATGCGGCAGCAGCGTTACCCCAGCCTCGGTCAGTTCCACAGCGCGGTTCAGACGACGAAACAGCGGCGCCCCAAGATGTTCTTCAAGGTTTTTGATCTGAAAGCTCAGTGCAGCGGGCGTCACCGCAAGCTCCTCTGCGGCCTGAGCAAAACTCAGGTGGCGTGCGGCGGCTTCAAAGGCGCGCAAGGCGGTAAGCGGCGGCAGGCGATCTGACATCTTCGCATAAGTAAAACTAAACTGACCTGAAAGAAAGTCTCGTTTGCTATCACTTGCGAAAATGGACACATTCAGGGGCAGAAAGCGAGCATCGCGCCGCAGAACATTAAGAGGAATTGAACCATGAACTCGAATTCGAACCAGTTTCCCACGGCGATAGATCTTGCCGAAGCGCAGGCCCGCGGACGGCGGGAACGGTCACGCGCGTTCTACGTTGCCCTGAAGTCTATGGGTGGGTGGATTTCCGGAGGCAGACCGCAGGTGCGCTATCACGCTCCCGCCGGTTCAATGATCGCCCCACGGAACTGAGTGGGCCGGCGCATCCGCCGGCCCATTTTAGATAGCCGGTCGATGTTGTCAGGCCAGATATTGGCCGCCATTGGCGGAGATCGTTGAACCCGTGATGAATGCGGCGTCGTCAGACACCAGAAAGGCGACACAGCGCGAGATTTCGGACGGGTTGCCCAGACGGCCCACCGGAATCTGTGGCAAAATAACTTCGTTCATGACCTTTTCGGGGATGGTGCTCATCATTTCGGTGTTGATGTAGCCCGGTGCGACCACGTTGACTGTGATGCCGGCACGCGCACCTTCCTGGGCAAGGGCCTTTGTAAAGCCGATGTCCCCGGCCTTTGACGCAGCATAGTTGACCTGTGCAAACTGACCTTTTTGTCCGTTGACCGAACTGATCGTGACAATCCGTCCGAATTTTGCCGCCCGCATCCCGGGCCAGACGCAGTGGGTCATATTGAAAACGCCGGTCAGGTTCGTGTCGATCACCTGATGCCATTGCTCGGGCGTCATCTTGTGGAAGGGCGCGTCCCGGGTGATACCGGCATTGTTGATTAGAATTTCCACAGCGCCCATGTCACTCTCGACCTGAGCGATGCCGGCCTTGCAGGCATCGTAATCGCCAACCGACCATTTATAGGTTTTGATCCCGGTTTCGTCGGTGAATTTTGCGGCGGCTTCGTCATTTCCGCCGTAAGTCGCGGCAACTGAACAGCCGCTTTCTTTCAATGCGATCGCAATCGCGGCACCGATCCCGCGCGATCCGCCGGTCACAACAGCTACACGTCCCATGGTATTCCTCCTGAAGTCTTATAGATCTGATTTGGTATCCGGCGCGCCGATAACGCACCGTTCCCGGGTAAAACCTTACTATGCAATTCCGGCCCTGCCGCCCGGGTGCCGGATTAATCGCGTTCGACGCAAAGCGCGACGCCCATGCCGCCGCCGATGCACAGCGTGGCAATTCCCTTCTTTGAGTCCCGGCGCTGCATTTCGAACAGCAGCGTATTGAGCACACGGCACCCCGAGGCGCCGATCGGGTGGCCGATGGCGATCGCGCCGCCGTTGACGTTCACGATCTCGGGGTCCCATCCCATGTCCTTGTTGACCGCGCAGGCCTGCGCCGCAAAGGCTTCGTTCGCTTCGACCAGATCCAGGTCGTCGATTTTCCATCCGGCCTTATCCAACGCTTTGCGGCTGGCATAGATGGGTCCGACGCCCATGATTGACGGATCCAGGCCCGCTGTCGCATAGGACGCGATCCGGGCAAGGGGGGTGATCCCGCGTTTTTCGGCGTTCTCGGCCGTCATCAAAAGTGTTGCTGCCGCCCCGTCGTTCAAGCCGCTGGCATTGGCGGCGGTAACGGTCCCCTCCTTCGAAAAGGCCGGGCGCAGCTTGGCCATCGCCTCCATCGTCGCGCCGTGGCGAATGTACTCGTCCTGATCGACCACCGTTTCGCCCTTGCGAGTCTTCACGGTGAAGGCGCAGATCTCATCGGCGAACTTGCCAGCTTTCTGGGCGGCCTCGGCCTTGTTCTGGCTGCTCACCGCAAAGGTATCCTGCATGTCGCGGCTGATTTGCCACTGCTCGGCAACGTTCTCGGCCGTTGTGCCCATGTGGTAATTGTTAAACGCGTCCCACAGGCCGTCTTTGATCATAGAGTCGGTGAACTTCATGTCGCCCATCTTCTGACCGGCACGCAGATGCGCCACATGCGGGCTCAGGCTCATGCTTTCTTGCCCGCCAGCCACAACGATGTCCGCGTCACCCAAAAGGATATGCTGTGCGCCAAGCGCAACCGCGCGCAGGCCGGAGCCACACACCTGGTTGATCCCCCAGGCCGCGCTCTCCTTTGGCAGGCCCGCATTGATGTGGGCTTGGCGGGCCGGATTCTGACCCTGACCAGCGGTCAGCACCTGGCCCAGGATGGTCTCCGACACCTCGCCCGCCTCAACGCCGGAACGGTCGAGAACTGCATCTATCACGGTCGCCCCTAATTCATGCGCTGCAGTATTTCCAAACGCGCCGTTGAAACTGCCGACGGCGGTTCTGGCGGCGGAGGCGATTACGATGTTGGTCATGGCTTTTCCTCAAGGTGTTATGGTTGGGTGGGGAACATTGCATACGCTGCGCAGCAACACATTAAACGGGTGGTTATCCTTATGGCAGGGTCCGTGTCTTCGGCGGGGCGATTGTCCGCGAGCCTATGCAGATTCCTGCAAGAACGCCACCACCGGTTGCCAGACCATATCCGGTGCCTGCCCACCGACGATCATCCCCACATGTCCCAGCGGGGGGCGGAGTGCGCGCGCGTACGGCATATCTGTGAGCAGACCGGAGGCCATGTCCGGTTGGGCGATCCTGTCGTTTTGGCCGCATACCACCAATGTCGGTACGGGGCTGGCCGATCTGGGCAGGGCGGGCCAAAGCCCCTCCATTGGCGTGTTGTCCAGATGCCAGTCAATCAGAAGCGTCTCGGCGGCCCGGCCCGACATCGGGACGCCATCCGCCAGCCAGTCTTCAAGCGCGGTGAACAGCGTGGCGGCCTGGCTGTCCGGCGCGCGTGTTTGGAAGGCCTGGAATTTGCGGCTGACCTGAATTGGGTCGACGAGTGAGAACAGATGTTGGAACACCGCTGCAGGCACTGCGCCGAAGACCTGCGACAGACCGCGCAAAATCTGGCGCAGACGCAGTGCCCCATAGGCCCGGGCCACGCCGCGCAGCGCCTGTGCGGTTCCGGATCCGGCGGTAAAGTCCCAGGGCGCGCCGATGGTGACCAGCCTGCGCATGCCACCAAGCGTCAGCGCGTGCCCCGCGCACATCGTCCCGCCCATACAGTACCCCAGCACCGCCGCCGGCTGCCCGCCCAATCCGTGGGCCAGGGCAAGCGCGTTGGACAACGGGCCGGACATGTAGTCATGCATGTCAAACCGCAGCTCCGCCGCGCCCGGTGTACCCCAGTCCAGAAGCAATGGTCGCAGGCCAGCCGACGCCATTGCGCGCAGGATCGAGTTTCCCTGCATAAGATCAAGCACATAGGCCCGGTTGATCAGGGACGGGACCACCAGAACAATCGGTCCGGCCGGATCCGTCGCCTCGGGGCATTGACCGTAGTCCAGTACCCGCACCCCGCCCTGCTGCCAAAGCGTCGGCGGTTCGACGACGGTCCGGCGATAGGGGTGGCATTGCCAGGCTTCGATCCCGTCAGCAAGCGTGACCAAACGGCTGAGCGCTTCGGCGGCGACATCAAGCTGGTTGAGTGGCGGTCCGTCATACCTCTCGGCGCCGGGATGCCAGGGAAACGCCGGATCCGTGGCGAGCGGCGCTGCCAGGACTGCCTGGGTGTAGGCGCCAAGCGCCGTGGAGAGGTGAAGGATCAGCGGCATCGGATGACCGACACGATGTGGCGCGGGTCCGTTCATCGAGTGGTGGTTGGGTGTCGTGCCGTCAGGCTCAGGTGCAGCTCCCACAAGGTCAGGTAGCGCGCCGCAGGCGACGGGGCGCGTGGCGGCTCGGGCTTTGGTGCCGGCGTTTTGGGATCTGGCGGTTCCATACAGCGGACCGTTTACCACGCAGACTCGCCCGGACGTGACGGAAAAAATGCATTGCAGCCGTAAAACGGGCGGTGGTATGCGTGGATTAGGCAACAGGAGAAGCGGATGGCCCGCACACGCCCCGATACAGGTGATGTGATCATCATCAAAAAATACGCCAACCGCCGGCTGTATAACACTCAAAAATCAGCATATGTCACTCTTGAAAATCTGGCTGAAATGGTTCGCGAGGGTACTGATTTCGTCGTGCGTGATGCCAAGTCCGCCGAGGATATCACCCGCTCGGTCCTGACGCAGATTATCTTCGAGGAAGAAGCGAAGGGCGAGACAATGCTGCCCGCAAACTTCCTCAGACAGTTGATCCGACTCTACGGCGATACACTGCAGGGCGTTGTGCCCGGGTATCTGGAAGCGTCGATGGAGACCTTCCTGCGCAATCAGGAGAAGTTGCGCGAAAGTGTGCGCAGTGCCTTTGGGGCAAATCCGGCGATGGCGAATTTTGAAGCGCTGACCCGCACCAACATGGAGATTTACGAGAACGCCATGCGGATGTTCAGCCCATTTGCCCAGCGGGGCGAGGCCGCAGCGGAGGCGGAGCAGGAGGCTGAGGCGAAAGCGCCGGCAAAGGACCTGGAGCTGGAAGAGTTAAAAGACCAACTGAAGTCAATGCAGGACCAATTGTCGAAACTGGTCAAGGACCCCTGACCCTGGACATACCTGTGCGTTTTGCGGGGCGCTGCTTAGCCAAGGTTCGGCGTGCGCGCGATGGGCTTATACCGAAAATTTCGGGGACAGAAGCAGTTGGCCACATGGGGCCATGGCATTGCCGGATATCCCGAACGCGCACATATCCAGCGGGTTGACGAAAACACTTCAAGTGACCGGCGTTGATGGCGACAGAAGTCAAAGGTTTCAACAGGTTTGGTGGTATCAGGCGTTTGTCGTTCTAGGCGATACGCCATCGATGCGCGAAGACCCAGTTGCCATGCGCAGCCGATTGGCTTTGCCCTATTGGGGCAACTCAGGTTTCCAGTGGCTGCCGCCGAAAAATCCCGAGTCCGTGCAATCCCATAGGGTTTTGATGTTCTCCTGAATGATCAGGTGACGTAAAGCACGTGCACGCCTGAGCAATCGGGAGCGCTTTGTATTCCGATATAAAATCGAAACGCCCTAGCTCGTTCCGTTCTTGCGCCCGTCGGATGACGAGCGTGGCGGGGCCAGCGTTTCGGCCGGTCGCCCGAACAGAAACCCTTGCATCGCGTCGACCCCAAGTCGCATCGCGCATCCCGCGTCGGCCGGGTTGTCGATGTATTCTAGGACCGTAAGCATCTCAAAATGGTCGGCAATTTCCAGCAACACCTTGACCAGCACCTGTGCATCGATGTCGCCATCCAAACCGTCACCAAAGCTTCCGTCGATCTTGACGATATCGAAGCGGTGGTTGCGGAAATGCGAGAAACCGGTTGCGCCTGCGCCGAAGTCATCAAGCGCGACACTCACACCGCGCGCCCGAAGGTCCGCCAGAAATCTGGTGCAGTTCGGATGGTCCAAGGTTCCCGCATCCTCGGTCACTTCGACGATCAAGCGGAACGCCAGTTCCGGCTGGACGTCCACGAACTCGGCCAATGTGTCCATCCACAGATCGCTGTCCAGGCTGGCCGCCGCGATATTGACCGAGATCCGTGCCGACCGGGCATTCTGTAACTCTTCGAGTGCAAAGCGCAGTGCGGCACAGTCAAGTTCTGCCGCAAGTGAGGTTCCCGCGACCGCGGGCAGGAACTGACCAGGTGACATGAGCTTCCCCGAGGTGGTCCGTAGCCGGATCAACGCTTCGTAGAAAGCCACATGGGTCACCCGTTTGGCATCTACCACCGGCTGATACACCACACAGACCCGGCCTTCGGCCAGGGCGCGGCCGACCATGGCGCGGGTTGTCAGCACCTGTGCCTGCTCGTGATCCTGCAAAGCGGGCGGCATATCGGCCAAGGGCTGTGGCTTTGATCCGTACATTGCATGCTCCATTCCAGGCGTTGATAACACAACGAAATCTGCGTTCCTTAGGTAAACAGTTGGTAAAAAAACTCAGAATGTTCTAAAAATGTTCTCATTTACAGGATCTAGTGGAGGATACGATGTCGGAGCGCTGTCCGTGGTGTGGAACTGAAGAGATTTATGTCAAATACCACGACGAAGAGTGGGGTGTGCCCGAGCATGACAGCCGCGCTTTGTGGGAAAAACTGATTCTCGACGGCTTTCAGGCGGGCCTCTCCTGGATCACAATTCTGAAGAAGCGTGACGCGTTTCGATCCGCCTTTGACGGGTTCGATCCGGTTCGTATCGCAGAGTATGGACCAGATGACGAAAGCCGCCTGTTGGCCGACCCGGGGATCGTGCGTCATGGCGGGAAGATCCGGTCGTGCATCCGGTCCGCCCAGCTTTACCTGGAGGTCGAAGCGGGGCAGGGATTTGCAAGTTGGATGTGGCGCTATGTTGATGGTCAACCCCTGCAGTCCAATTTGCGTGACATGGCGGATGTGCCCGCGGCGACCGATCTGTCAAAACAAATCTCCAAAGACCTTAAGAAACAGGGGTTCACTTTCTGCGGTCCGACCATCGTCTACGCCTGGATGCAGGCCACCGGCATGGTCAATGACCATCTGGTGAGTTGTCCGCGACACGCGGAAATTGCGCAGATGCCGGGACCGGGCGGCTGATCTAGGTCAAAGCGGGGTCACATGCCTGCCTTTAGTGTCGCTGCAAAACGATAGGAAGCCGGAACAAGCCATGTTCAAAACGATACTTGTGGCCCTTGATGGATCCAGGCCAGGCCAGGCTGCCCTTCGGCTGGCGCTGGACATGGGTAAGCGCTGCGATGCCGAGGTCAAGGCGCTGCACGTCCCGCATGTTGTGGGGGACGTGGTGATGGCCGGAACCATGCCGATCCACTATCCGGCGGCGCCATCCCTGATCGAGGAGGCTGTTTCGCATGTCCGCGCCAGCATGATCCCGATTGCCAGAGAATTGGGACTACAGGCACCTGAGCTGATTGTCCGTTCCGGGGATCCGACCCAGGAGGTTCTTCGCGCAATTGAGGAGGTAAACGCCGACTTGCTGGTCATGGGGCGTCGCGGGCTTGGCAATGTTTCCGGACTTCTACTGGGCAGCGTTACACAAAAAGTACAGGCGCGCGCCGCCTGTCCCGTGCTCACGGTGGTCTGACCGGGCTGCGCACGCAAGGCGACCGCGCCCATCACATCCATTGGACCCCAAAATCTGCCGGACCTCCGACCGGGTCCGCCCTTGACCAGAACGTTGCGTCGGGCTACCCGGGCCGCTGGCACTTTTGGGGATCTGGAATGTCACCTCTTCGCATTGTCTACCTGCTGTTGACAGTAGTCGGGTCGGTTTTGCCGATGTGGTACTTCGTTGGTTGGTTCAATGAAAACAGCTGGTCCCTTGGCGCGATGGTGGAGGCTTGGCATGCGAACCTTGCGACCTCAGGCCTTGTCTATGACCTGACGATCGCGGCTGTCGCACTAACGGTGTTTATCATCGCCGAGGCGACGGTGCGGAGGGATTGGCTGAGCCTGATCGCGATCCCGGCGACGTTTTGTATCGGGGTTTCATGCGGATTACCCCTGTACTTACTGTTGCGTTCGCGCGAACTGAACTGATGGATTACTTTCTGTACAACAACGGCGTGCTGCACGCCGAGGATGTGCCGCTGCCCGACATCGCGGCCGCCGTCGGCACCCCTTTCTACGTCTACTCTACCCGAACACTGACCCGGCACTACGGACTGTTCCAGGATGCTTTGGCGGGAATGCCGCATCTGATCTGCTATGCGATGAAGGCCAACTCCAACCTGGCTGTGGTCAAGACGCTGGGCGCACTGGGGGCGGGTATGGATGTGGTGTCCGGGGGCGAATACAGACGCGCGCGCGCGGCCGGGGTCCCGGGTGAGCGCATTGTGTTCTCGGGCGTTGGAAAAACACCGGACGAGATACGCCTTGCGCTTGAGGGTGGCATTCGACAGTTCAACGTTGAAAGCGAGCCCGAGCTTCGGATGCTCGACCGCATTGCCGTTTCCATGAATACCAGAGCACCGATCACCGTGCGCGTGAACCCGGATGTGGATGCGAAAACACATGCCAAAATCTCGACCGGAATGTCTGAGAACAAGTTTGGCATTCCGATCTCGAAGGCGCGCGCTGTCTATGCCGAGGCTGCCCGCCTGCCGGGTGTGGAGGTCGTGGGTGTCGATGTGCATATCGGCAGCCAGCTCACCGACCTTGAGCCGTATCGTCACGCGTTCGAAAAAGTCGCGGAACTCACCCGCCAACTGCGCGCCGATGGACATGACATTCGGCGGATCGATCTGGGAGGGGGGCTGGGCATCCCCTACACCACCTCAAACGAGGCACCTCCGCTGCCCAGCGGGTACGGTGACGTAGTGCGCGAAACCGTTGGTGATCTGGGCGCTGAGATCGAAATCGAACCCGGGCGGCTGATTGCTGGAAATGCCGGTCTGCTGGTGTCGAAGGTGTTGTTCGTAAAAGAAGGGGAGGGGCGGGACTTTCTGATCCTTGACGCGGCGATGAACGATCTGATCCGCCCGGCGATGTATGACAGTCACCATGACATTGTCCCGGTTATGGAACCGGCGCCGGGCGTGGCGCAGCGGGCCTATGACATTGTCGGCCCGGTTTGCGAGTCAGGCGATACATTTGCCAAGCAACGCCAGATGCCGCCAGTAGGCGAGGATGCGCTGGTCGCCTTCCGCTCGGCGGGTGCGTATGGCGCGGTGATGTCGTCCGAGTACAATTCCAGACCTCTGGTCCCCGAAGTGCTGGTCTCGGGCGATCAATTCGCCGTGGTTCGCGCGCGTCCAACATTTGACGAAATGCTCTCGCGCGATACCATACCTGAATGGCTGGAGTGACTCGCGGGGGCATCCCGCATATGCCATAGGCGGAGGCTGGGAATGGCAGACATCACGCAGGCACTCACGGCGGCAAAGGCGCGGTTGGAACGCCAGATCACCCGTACCCGCTGGTCGATGATAATTGAATGCCTGGCACAGGCCTTTTGGCCGACATTGTCGGCGATCCTTCTGGGTGGTGCGCTCTGGGGCTTTGGCGTGCTTGGTGTTTTCCCGCCACAGGCGTCATTGGCGTTTCTTGGGTTGTTTGCCGTGGCAGTGATCGGGGCGCTTATGTGGGGCGCGCGAACGCTTGTCTGGCCCGGTCGCGATGATGCGGTGGCGCGTTTGGATAGTGCTCTGCCGGGCAGACCGATTGAGGCCCTGGGTGACCAGATCGCCATCGGACAGAACGATCCCGGCGCCCGGGCGCTGTGGGCGCGGCACCTTGAGCGGATGGCGGAGCGGGCAGCGGCGGCGCGCGCGGCGCGGCCAAATCTTCAACTTGCGCCACGTGACCCCTGGGGATTGCGCCTTATGGCGCTTGTTGCTGCGCTCGCGGCAATAGTTTTTGCCGGGCGTCCCGAGCCGATAGACCTTGCTCTGACCGGCACCCCGTCGGGGCCGCAAATCGCCTCCGGTCCCAGCTTCGAAGCCTGGGCAAACCCGCCCGCCTACACCGGGCGCCCCACGCTTTATCTGACACAGGACGTCGATCCCGAGCTGGATCTGCCGGTCGGGACCGAAGTTACGATCCGGGTCTACGGCAGCAATGCGGATCATTCCGTTGATGAAACCGTATCCGGTTCGGAAACGCAGCTGGAGAACGTGGCCGAGGGGATCGGCAGCGCCAGTTTCCGTGTCGAACAAGACGGCAGTTTTGCCCTTGCGCGTGGCGCCGAGCAACTGGCCCAATGGTCCGTAACAGTGATCCCCGATGCCTTGCCCAACATAGCGCTCGAGGGCGATGTCGAACGCTCGACATCCGGCGCTATGGAGCTGAGCTTTCGCGCAACCGATGATTATGGGGTGGTTCGCGCCGAGGCGACGATCGAGCTGGATCTGGAGGCGGTCGACCGCAGCTTTGGGCTGGAGTCCGCGCCGGATCCGCGCGAGGCCATTGTTCTGGACCTGCCCATGCCCCTGTCCGGACAGCTTGAAGATGTGAGCGAAACTCTGGTCGAGGACCTGTCCAAACATCCCTGGGCGGGCCTGCCTGTCACAATCTCACTGCTGGTCGAGGATGCCGCGGCGCAGTTTGGTCGTTTCTCGCAAGGGGACGTCACCCTTCCCGGACGTCGGTTCTTTGACCCATTGGCGCGTGCGCTGGTCGAACAGCGGCGCGACCTCCTGTGGAACATCGAAAACAGTGATCGCGTGGATCAGATGCTGCGGACCATCACCCATGCCCCGGAAGACATATTCACCAACCAGACCGCATACCTCATGACCCGGATGGCACTGCGCCGACTGGGCTATGCACGTGAAGGCGGTCTGACCCAAGAAGAGCAGGAGGATATCGCCGAGTTGCTGTGGCAGGCTGCTCTGGTCGTCGAAGACGGTAGCCTATCGGATGCGCGCGAACGCCTGCGCCGCGCCCAGGATCGCCTGTCGGATGCGATCGAAAATGGGGCAACCGAAGAGGAAATCGCCGAGCTGATGCAAGAGTTGCGCGAGGCCATGCAGGACTACATGCAACAACTCGCGCAGGAGGCTTTGGACAACCCCGACCAGCTGGCGCAGCAACCCCAGGGACAGCAGCAGGAACTGTCCCAGGACCAGTTGCAACAGATGTTGGATGAGATCCAGCGCCTTGCCGAAAATGGTCAGCAGGAAGAGGCGCAAGCACTGCTGGAGCAGCTGCGGGAAATGCTGGAGAATCTGCAAATGCAGGCCCAGCAGGGGGGACAAGGGCAACAGGGCGAAGGCCAGCAAATGATGCAGGAGTTGCAAGACACACTGCGCCAGCAACAGAACCTTGCGGACGAGAGTTTTCAGCAGCTGCAGCGGGACTTCAATCAGGGTCGGCAGCAGCCCGGACAGCAAGGTCAGCAGGGACAGCCTGGTCAACAGCCGGGACAGGGACAGCAGCCCGGTCAGGGGCAGCAGTTCGGGCAGGGACAGCAACCGGGACAGCAGGGACAACAAGGGCCCGGCGGGCAACGCCCGGGCAACCAGCTTGGCCAACCAGGCCAGAACCAGAATGGCCAGGGATTTCCCAGCGCGCGCGAACTTGCGCAGCGGCAGGAGTCTTTGCGGCAGATGTTGGATGATCTGCGGGGGCGGCTTCCAGGTCCGGGAACCGAGGGTGGCGCGGATGCCCGCCGACAGTTGGAGCGCGCCGAGCGTGAGATGGGCGATGCGCGCGACAATCTGGATAGCGGTAACCTAAACGGCGCGCTTGACGATCAGGCAGATGCGATGGAAGCGCTGCGCGAGGGGATCCGGGGCCTCGGCGAAGAGTTGCAGCAACAAGCGCAACAGAACCAGGGTGACGCGGGAAGCCAGGAGGGCGACGGTCTGGCCCGCGACAATCGCGATCCGCTGGGACGCCCTGCAGGAACACGCGGGAACATACGGTCGAACGAGAACCTTCTACCGGGCGAGGATGCCATGCGTCGTGCCCAGGAACTGTTTGACGAGATCCGTCGACGCACCGGCGAGCAGAACCGTTCGGAGGATGAACTGGACTACCTCCGACGGTTGCTGGATCGGTTCTGAGGCGGGGCGCCCTTCCGCTGGAGTTGTTCCACTAGCCCATTGTGGCCAGTGACGCTGTGCGCCGTCATATCCACAAAGCCCGGTATGAAACCAAAATTCCAATGCGGTTTCGGATATCTGTCGACTTGCTGACACCCAAGTGGTGATCCGAAAGCGACCAGATAGCCGCGGATCAATGCTTAGCGGCAACGATGGTGGTATCAGCCCCTACTCAGCCGCTGGAGCATCTTCGCCGCTTGTGAACCCTTCGATGGTTTCGCTTGCTTGTGCGATCAGACCCTCAGCGACCGGCTGATACTGAACATACAGCTCCTCCACCTGCAGTCGGCCCGTGGCCACATAGTCAGACATCTGTGCCAGATACGGTGCAGCAGCGGGATAAGCCGTCTCAATGTCAGCGCGCATCACATAGGCCGCGCTTACCAGACCGATAAGCACAACGGCGATTACAAAGCCGGGCATCATGCTGCCCCGCCGCTCGCGTACTTCCGGGTCAGACTGTCGGCGGGTTCGTTTGGCGGCTTTGCGCGCCGCGCGGCCAGAGGGTTTTTCGACTTTTTCCAACTCCCGCAAAGCAGCGGCCAGTCCGGTTGCCGGCGCAGTATCCTCGGCCGTGGTGTCGTCCATGTTGAAGCCCCAACGGCTGGACTTCTTTTCTTCCGTCGTCGCGTCGTCAATGTCTATCCCGGCGCTTTCAGCGGCCCGGGTCAGGTTACGCCGTTGCGACTGAACCGCCTCACCCTTTTCGAAGTCGCCACCCTCTTCGGCAATCTGAGAGCGCAGGGCCGCCAGGATATCCTCCTCGCTTTCACCGTCTTCCGGCTCAAAGAAATCCGTGGCGGGGCGCTTACCATCGCGGGCGTCCAGTTCTCCACGCACCGCCTGCGACAGGGCGGCACGCTCGTCCCTGTCAAGGCGCTCGGACGGGCGCGGCGGCGGTATGCCAGCCGCAGCAGCCGGGTCTAATCTGAGAGGCGGTTCGTCGCTCTGGGGATATTGAATCCAGGATTCCTCGCAGTTCGAGCACTGGACCTCACGCCCCTCAGGCGGAAACAGCGATCCGTCGACTTCGTATTGGGATGCACAATTCGGACAGATCAACCGCATGGGACCCTCCACTTTCCAAAAACCGGGGCACATATGTTGGGGGGACTTTAACCTGCCTACACAATGTTGCAAGGCGATGTTCACGACTTGCTCCGCGGCCGTGGCTCTGCGACTGTTCGTTTGGGGCCAGAAACGGCAGGATACGGTGCTGGAATTCGAGGATGTAAGCTATGGATACGTCGGTCGGACGGTACTTGACCGCGTTACCTTGGCACTTGAACCGGGCGGGTTCTATGTTCTGACTGGTCCCTCGGGCGCCGGAAAAACCACTTTTCTGCGGTTATGTACGCTTGAGGCGCTTCCACAGTCGGGCCGCATGTCGGTTTTTGGCGAGGACCCTGCGTCACTGGACCGGAACGCCACAGCGGCATTGCGTCGACGCATGGGCACGGTCCACCAGGATTGCCAATTCCTCGACCATCTCAGTGTCCGCCGCAACATTGCGTTTCCACTGGAAATTGCGGGCCGCCACCGGCCACAACATGCCAGCGATGTCGACGATGTGCTGGGATGGGTGGATCTGGAGGACCGCGCCGATGCGCTACCGCCGCAACTGTCCGGTGGCGAGCGGCAGAGGGCTGCCCTGGCTCGTGCTGTCATGCTGTCGCCCGAGGTTCTGATCGCGGATGAACCCACCGGCAATATCGATAGGGATATGGCCCATCGCATTATCCGCTTATTGGCGGAACTGAACCGCCTCGGTCGGTCTGTCCTGATCGCGACGCATGACATGGACCTGATCCGCGCTGCCAAGTCCGAGGTTCCCGCACGGATACTGCGCCTGTCCGCAGGTGTGATACATCAGGCGGAGGTTGACGCGTGATTGGCCGCCTGCTTATCGGCGATCCAACGGCGGATGCGGCCGTACCTCCAAGTGGCGTGACGGGCCATCTGACAATACTTGCCTCGGCCGCCATGGCGCTGCTGGCGGTTTTTGCGGTCATGCTGGCGTTGTCCGCGGGTCGGGTGGCTGACCGCTGGTCAGTGGCCGTGCAGGGGCGGGCAACGTTGGAACTGCCCGATCAGGACCCCGAGGTTGTGCTGCGTGCCCAGGTATTGCTTGCCCAAACACCCGGTATTCTTGAGGTGGCCTTGCAGGATCCGGCAGACACCCGCAATCAGCTCGCTGGTTGGGTGAATGACCCTGCGTCACTGGACGGGCTGGCTCTACCGGTATTGATTGATATCGTCGAGGAAGCGGACTTCGAACCCGCTGGATTGGTCGGCCGTCTGGAGGGCGAACTTCCTGGCGCGATCTATCACCGGCACCAGATCTGGCAGACCCGCGTGACCGATGCGGTACATCGGATCCGTTGGCTGGCGCTTGGCGTGCTTGGGCTTACCTTTGCGGTCACAACAATCGTGGTGACCCTCGCGGCGCGCGCATCTTTGGCGATGAACCGTCCGGTGGTCGGTACTCTGCGCCAGATGGGTGCCGCGGACAGTTTTGTCGCTCGTGCGTTTGTGCGGCGCTTCACACGTCGTGGGCTGTTGGGCTCGGCACTGGGGACATGCGTCGGGCTGGGGCTGATCGCGCTGCTGCCGCTTGGCCTTGACGATCAGGTATTTGGCAGTCTGCGGCCGGGCAGCATTGCGGGATGGCTGGCTGCTCTTGCCATTCCGCCCCTTACCGGTTTAACCGCCTTCATTGCGACGCGCCGGGCGGCATTTCGCGTCTTGCGGCGTCACCTATGAAAGACCACCGTTCATGCTTCTGATCCGTTCCGTGCTGTTTGATGTACTACTATATTCGTTGATGCTGGTGATGGGCATCGTCTGCAGCCCGCTCGCGCTGATCTCCCGCGAATGGACCGTTCGGGTGATGCAGTGGTATTGCCACATCTCACTTTGGATGCTGCGGGTCATTTGTGGGTTGCGGGTGGAGGTGCGTGGAAATGTGCCTCGGGGCGAAGTGGTGGTTGCATCCAAGCATCAGTCGTTTCTGGACATCATCATTCACACCAGCACCTTACCGCGCCCACGGTTCATCATGAAAGAGGAACTCAAATGGGTGCCGATCTTTGGTGTCTATGCGCTGCGTATGGGCTCAACGCCGGTGGCGCGGGGGCGCAAAGGCGCTGCAGTGCGCGAAATGGTCAACGCGGCTGAGAAAAGCGGCGCCGGTGGGGGGCAACTGGTGATTTATCCGCAAGGGACGCGGTTGGCCCCGGGCGTATCCGCACCGTATAAGGTCGGCGCTGGCGTCTTGTATCAGCGCATGGGGGTCGCCTGTGTGCCTGCGGCGACGAATGCGGGCGTTTTTTGGGGACGCAAGAGCGTGCTGCGGCGGCCCGGGCTGGCGGTTGTCGAGTATCTGGAACCTATCGCGCCGGGGCTGGATCTGCAGGCCTTCCTGGGCCGGGTCGAAGCGGAGGTTGAAGCAGCGTCCGACCGTCTTTTGGAAGAGGCAACGGGAGCAGCAGACACGTTATCCGCAGCCTCTTGATCTAGCGCAGGGCGGGCGGCGTCTTTCCATCACACTATGTGGGCCGATGGGGGCGAATGTCCGACCCTTGGTACGTACAGTCGAAAGGAGGATGCATATGCGCCGATACGCCGGTCTCTTGGTTCTTTCCCTGACCGCAGTGCCCACGTTTTCAAACGCGAGCGAGATCGCCGAGGGGCAAAGGCTTGCCAAGGCGTGGTGCGTGTCCTGTCATGTGGTCGCGCCCGGATCTGTCGGCGCTGATGCCGGACCCAGTTTTGCTTCGGTCGCTGATCGGCCTGGGCTGAGCGCGGGCGCGTTGCGGGCCTGGTTGACCGATCCGCACCCTATCATGCCAAGGTTTGATCTGTCCGAGCGGCAGATCCAGTCGCTCGTTGCTTATATCGAAAGCTTGGGCAGCAACTGACCCGCGCGTAAGATCCGACAGATCGGTCGCATAGATGGACTTTGGCTATACAACATCCTCGGGGCACAGGGTTCCTTCCTGCGAGTCGGGATAGCCTGCCAAACCGCCATCAATGGGAATAATCCGAACAAAGCGGGGGCGCGACACGATGCTGACGTTCAGGTCCGTGGGTGCGAAGCCCGCCCAGGAGACAATTGGCTCCCAATAGGAATACACATCTGCCAGGATGACCGAATCATTGTCCGACATGGTCGGCATCAGGTTAAGGGGTATATCCGCATCCGACATTGGCAACAGCCGCGGATCAATGTCGTCATCCTCATCCGCGATCGCCTCAAGATAGGTGTCATCGCCAAGGTATGACCATAGCACCCTATGGCTTGTCCCGTTGAAGCAGATGCTGCTAAGCCGCAACCAGCCGTCGGCCGTGCGGCGCTGTGGAAGCATCAACTTGTGCGCATCAAAAATCTCGACCAATTGCGCTTCGGTCGGGTTTTCGTAGCGGCTTGTGATGTCCGAGACGGTGTAGGCGATTTTCGACATCTGACTTTTCGCGCGGAACGCGTCAAACCAGACGAAACTGGCGCCGAGCCAAAGGGCGAGCATCGGAAACACCAGCACGAACTCGACCGAAACGGCCGCGTCCTCGTTGTGGCGCCAGGCGTGCAGCCGGGCTTTGAGCTTTCGGAACATCATGGCTTAAATCGGCTCGTTCATGAAGGCGGAGTAGGATATCATCTGATGCGCGCCCGTCGCCGTATCCTTGGGCAGCAGGAGGCCGAACTCCAGGCCCGGAAGCATCGGATCAACGTTGGAGCAGGCCCGAATGAACATAATCTCCGAACGCAGGTTCTTGCTCGGGTCCACATTCAGAACCGGGTTTGGCGTCTCCTCGTTCCGAGGAAAGCAGTTCGCCTGCGGGTTGAATTCACCCAAAGGCACAAGTTCGACGACCAGGGTTGTTTCACAGGCCGGCAGTATCTTTGAGTGCAAGCAGATGCTGTTGCGGATCTTGTCATGCGAAACGGGGTCCATCAGACCAAGACGAACCTCGCGGACAGTGATGTCCAGCCCGCGATCGAGCATCATGTAGCGTGTCATGAGCCAGCCCGACTCTATCACCCCAAACACAAGGGCGATCACCGCCGGAAAGATAATCACGAACTCGACGGTGCTTGAACCGTCCTCTTGACGCCGGAACGCTTTCAGGCGTTGAAGAAACCTGGTCATGAGCTGCTGCTCGTGAGCTTGAGCTTCTCAATGTCATCGGCGATGGCGTCAAAGGACTCCTGCAAATTCTCGGCCGTTGCATTAAAGAAGCGTGTCGATGTACCAGCACACTCCAGCAACGCGCGGTTTGCGTCACTACCGGCGAGGAACCCAATGCTATAGATTACAATGCTCTCGGCGCGGGCTGCTTTGCAGATTTCAAAAAGGCGGGCGTCCCCGCGGCGGATACTATCGCCGCTGTCGTCGATCGTGTTGACGCCATTGAAGGTGAGAAATTCGCCCTCGGTATTGTTGCAGGCGATGTTGTTCACTGGATAGACTTCCGCGTCACCTTCCGCGCTTTCAGTACAGCGGCTTCCAATATTGTTGCCGTCTTCATTGGCGCGGTTTGGACGATTGTCTTTCCAGTAGTTGTGGCTCCCGAGAGTGCCGACAGGTCCCAGATAGTCAGCATCGTCCATACGTGGAAGCCATGTGTTACGACCATCCGACATAACAACAACGACCTTGACAACGTCGGCCGGATTGTAGTCACGCGGCAGACCGGAAAACAAGTTCGGCACCACACCATCGGTAATCAGGCCGTCAATGACCGGGCGCATTCCCGGGTCCAGCATGGCCACACCCCATTTCACGCCCATGTAAACCGAGGTGAGGTTTTCCTCACCCATGTTTGCGATGCGAAGATTGATTGCGGCCTCATCGTTGCTGACGGGCATAATGTTGTTTTCGGGTCCCGAGCAGCTGTTGACCGCGCGTGCTTCCGTATGTGCCTGAGTATTCATCCACTTGAAGTGCTGATACTGCTTGATCGCGTCGGTCGAGTTGATCGCGCGCTGGGTATAGTCCGAATTCGCAAAATCGACGCAGTAACTCAGATCGTGCTTTCCGTCGGCGTTGGGTCCAACCATATTGGTAAACTTCGCTGCCATTTCGGGCGACATCGAAACCTGGTGGGAATAGGGCACCAGGTTGAACGTCCGCCGCCGCTTGTCCGCAGTGGTATCGCCAGCCATCACATTGGTAACGAAGGCCTGTGCCTCGCGCTTCAGAATTGTGACGCGTGTCTCGGTTACTTCAGGCAGGTCGGCGCCATCATCATCCTTCGGCGTATAGGTCACGCTGTTGTCGGGGTTGAACATGGACCCCGAGATATCCAGCACCAGTGAAATCTCAATTTCATTGCGCGACTGTTTCGCGATGGATACCGCCGGCACGCGCATGGAATTAATTCCCATGATCCTCAGGAAGTACGTCCGCATGTCATATGTGGCGGTCGCGGCAACGCGCTTTTCCGTCATGGTTTCGGTGTAGTCGACATCCACAACCGGGTTGGCACCAAATGCCCGCGACTTCATGTATTCTTCGACGAGCGCCTGATATTCGTCATCGAGTTCACCGTCATCGCTGACGTCCCCGATCTGATCCACGTAGTTTTGGTTGAATGCGGCGGCCGCAAGAACGCCACGATCCAGCGCGTTCTGCAAATCGGCCCGTGCCGTCTCGTGCCGGATGAAGTCCACGGCCATTCCTGCGGCGAGGATCATGAACACGAACATGATAACAACGAAGGCAAGGACGCTTCCGCGCTCATCCTGCTCAAACTTCCGAAGTTTACTCAATAACATCGCAACCCCCGTTCAAAGGTCAGAGGCCCCCACAAGGCCCTTTTGGTCCCACACTCATGCCGCAAAGTCAACGCGGCCTGATTACATTCAAAAGTCAAAATTATTAAGGA
The DNA here is from genome assembly GCA_039190275.1 of Pseudomonadota bacterium. Lineage (GTDB taxonomy): Bacteria > Pseudomonadota > Alphaproteobacteria > Rhodobacterales > Rhodobacteraceae > Halovulum. The sequence goes on from JBCCYF010000004.1 coordinate 57,809, forward strand.
CTTACGAATAAACCAGACGATTCAACGTTATATACTGCACCCCATATGTGTACTGGTATTACGGCCACATTATGATTTTGGCAACAAAGCGCCAACTATGACCGGAATCATACGCGTTTCCGCCTTAGGAACAGTTACTCACAGTACAGATTCGGCCTGTTTAAGTCGCAATTTCTCGTCTTCGAGCCATCCGCGCCGAATTGGCACCCGATCCTGATGGCGCGCGAGAATCAGATGAAACACGAATATCCGGTCATGGCGGAAGCTGGCCTCGGAGGCGGCCAGATAAATCTCCCACATGCGCACGAACCGCTCATCGAAAGTCTCCAGCGCCAGAACGGCCTCGCGGTTGGCCAGGAACCGCTCGCGCCACAGGCGGGTGGTCTCCGCATAGTGCAGTGGCAGGATCTCGATATCCTTGATCAGCAGACCCGCCTTCTCGACCGCGGGCAAGACCTCGGACAGCGCGGGCACATAGCCGCCCGGGAAAATATACTTGTCGCCAAAGGGGTGTGAATAGGCCGAGGGTTTGGTCCGCCCCATGGAATGGATTACTGCGGTGCCGCGCTTGTCCAACACCTGTCCGACCTTCGCAAAATAGGCATCCATCTGGCGCAAACCGACATGTTCGAGCATCCCGATAGAAACAACATGATCGAAGGATTGCGTCACTTCGCGATAGTCAGTGATCTGCACGTCGAACCGATCCTCGACGCCCGCCGACCGTGCGCGGTCCCGTGCAACGCGGGCCTGTTCTTTCGACAAGGTGATGCCGGTGGTGTTGAGCCCCGCCACGCGGCTTAGGTACAGGCCCATCCCGCCCCAGCCGCATCCGATGTCCAGCGCCGATGCGCCGGGTGTACTCAGAAGCTTTCCGGCGATGTGCCGCTGTTTGGCGCGTTGTGCGTCCTCAAGGCTCTGACCCTCGTACTCGAAATAGGCGCAGCTGTAGTTCATGTCCGCGTCCAGAAACAGACGGTAGAGCTTCTCGTCCAGGTCATAATGGTGCGCGATATTTGCCCGCGCCGCCGCCAGACCCGCGCGCCTGCGGACGCCGGCCCGCAGGCTGCGCCAGAGATGACGGGCAATCGCCCCCTTTGTGGCGACACGGGTGTTGGCATTGCGTTTGGTCAGAGTAAGGAAGTCATAGATTGTGCCCTCTTCAACGATCAGCCGACCCTCCATGTACATCTCGCCCACCGCGAGCATTGGGTCGTTGCCGATGGCCTTGAGCGCATCGTCATCCGCGATCCGAACGGCCACACGTTCCGGTCCGGGCCCGTAGGTCTCGCGCCGACCCGACGGGTATTCGACCGCAAGTTGTCCTGTGCCCATCATGCGTGTGAACAGGCGGTGCAAAGTGTGTTCCATGCGGGTGTTTAGGCCTCCGCCGCGCAAAAGCGCAAGTGCACCGGCCCCGGCGCGCGCAGACCGCACTTGACTTATCCCGGTCTTCCTTGTGTATCGGCCCCGGACAAAACCCGGAGCACCCCCAGATGCACGCCTATCGCAGCCACACTTGTGCGGAACTCACCAGCGCCGAGGTTGGACAAACCGTCCGCCTGTCCGGCTGGGTCCACCGGGTACGGGATCACGGTGGGCTGCTGTTTATCGATCTGCGGGACCACTATGGAATGACGCAAGTGCTGGCAGACCCGGACAGCCCGGTATTTGCACAGGTGGAAGCAGTTCGCTCGGAGTGGGTGATCCGCATCGACGGGGAGGTCAAGGCGCGGGACGCGGACCTGGTCAACCCAAATATTCCGACCGGTGAGATCGAGGTTTTTATCCGAGACATTGAGGTCCTGGGGGCCGCGGGGGAGCTTCCCCTGCCGGTGTTCGGGGATCTGGAATACCCCGAAGAGACCCGGCTGACCTATCGCTACCTCGATCTGCGGCGCGAGGGGCTTCACCGCAAGATCATGCTTCGCAGCCAGGTCGTGCAAAGTCTGCGAAAGCGCATGTGGGATATCGGCTTTACCGAGTTTCAGACACCGATCATTACCGCGTCATCGCCCGAAGGCGCGCGCGACTTTCTTGTCCCGAGCCGGATCCACCCGGGCAAATTTTATGCCCTGCCGCAGGCGCCGCAGCAGTTCAAGCAGATGACGATGGTTGCCGGTTTCGACAAGTATTTCCAGATCGCGCCGTGCTTTCGCGATGAGGATCCAAGGGCAGACCGATCCCCGACCGACTTCTATCAGTTGGACCTGGAAATGAGTTTCGTCGAGCAGGAGGACGTGTTTCAGACGATTGAACCCGTGCTGCTGGACACGTTTGAGCAGTTCGCCGGCGGCCGTACCGTAAACCGTCAGATCCCGCGGATCAGCTACAAGGACGCAGCACTCTGGTACGGCTCGGACAAGCCTGACCTGCGCAACCCGCTTAAAATGCAAGTGGTCAGCGATCACTTTGCCGGATCCGGGTTCGCGATTTTCGCGCGTTTGTTGGAGCAGGAGGGGACGCAAATCCGGGCAATCCCGGCGCCCGGCGGCGGCAGCCGCAAATTCTGCGACAGGATGAACAAATATGCGCAGGGCGAGGGTCTTCCGGGGATGGGATACATCTTCTGGCGGGCGGGCGAGGACGGAATGGAGGCCGCCGGGCCGCTGGCCAAGAACATCGGTCCGGAACGAACCGAGGCGATCCGACAGCAACTGGGGCTTGATGTTGGCGATGCCGCCTTTTTCTTGGGCGGCACGCCTGAAAGCTTTGAAGCTGTGGCGGGGCGCGCCCGCAACGTCATCGGTGTTGAGCTGGGTCTAACCGACCAGAACCGGTTCGAATTTGCCTGGATCGTCGATTTTCCGATGTACGAGCGTGATGAGGCTACCGGCAAGATCGACTTCGAGCATAATCCCTTTTCCATGCCCCAGGGCGGGCTTCAGGCTTTGAACGGTGACCCGCTGGCGGTGATCGGCTACCAATACGATCTGGCCTGCAACGGCTATGAATTGGTCTCCGGCGCGATCCGGAACCACAAGCCCGAGATCATGTTCCGCGCGTTCGAGATTGCCGGATATGGTCCGGAGGAGGTCGAAAAAAGGTTTGGCGGAATGCTGGGCGCCTTTAAGTATGGCGCGCCGCCGCATGGCGGATGTGCCGCCGGTATTGACCGGATCGTCATGCTGCTGGCCGACGAGCAGAACATCCGCGAGGTTATCATGTTCCCGATGAACCAGCGCGCCGAGGATCTGATGCTTGGCGGTCCATCCGAGCCGACGAACGAACAATTGCGCGAGCTAGGCCTGCGTATCCTTCCGCAAAGCTGATCCCGGCGCATAGCGGGGAGGACACTGTGTTCAGCCTGGCCTACTCCATAAACAAGTCGGTGCGCGAGCCCAGGTTCCGGGGGCGGGGAACACCCGGCGCCAATCGATACCGTATCGTGTCATAGGTTCCCGCTCCGTCGGGCAAGCGCAAAGATCGAAGAATGCGAAACATCATAGGCGACCGCCCCCGCCAGATACCATCCAACTCCAGGCGGTAGTTCATGTCTCCGACAATGAAGGTCATGCCATCCTCGGGCATATCCCCCGTTATCCGCATATTGCCCAGGACAATCGTCCCGTCCGCCGTTGGAAATACCTCTTTGACCCGTGCATCGATGGAGACCACCTCAAGGGACCCGCGTTCGACCAATTGGGCCAGCCCGGCGACGGTTGGAAGTACCTCAGGCTCCTTAACCGGGTGGGTCGCAATGACATCGGCGGGGTCAATTTGCACAACACCCCCCGGGTACCGGCGCAGAAAGGCACGCCACACCGCGCCGGCCCGTCCGCCAAGGTCCACGCGCAATCCGTTTGGATAAGCATGCCCAACGGTGTCCGATCCGTCGCCAAGGTCCACCTGACTATAGATTGACTGCGGCAACCAACGCGTACCGGAGTGTCCGGTCAGCGCCGCGAACCGTTCCGCGTTTTGGCTGGCCTGCGCGCTCTCGGACCAGCCTTGCCCGGCGCATGCTGCCCCACCGAGCAGACTAACCCGCTGCGGCGGCAGGCCTGCGATACCCGTGACGTCTGTCAGGATCATCGCGCTTGCGATCCGATCGGTGGCGCCCTGCAAGCGGGCAACCACCGGGCTTCTGCTGCTTAACGCCAACACCAGGAGTGTTTCGCCGTCAGGCACATGGACATCTACAACCGTGGTTAGCGGGCCCTTGTCGCCGAAGGTCGCGGTCGAGATGGCACGCCCGCGGCTCACGTCCAGGCCAATCACCTCGGCCGCGACGGGAATCGGACCGACACGGCAGGCGGAAGTTTGCCCAACACCACGGTTTGGCAGGCCTAGGATCAGTCCAACACACACCGCCAGGCCAACGCGCGTGAGTGTATGAATGACATGGGACAAATGATTCGGTCCGTTTCGGCTGCGTGTGCCCGTCTTCTCGGCCGGGATCGAATATCTATCGAATTTGTCGAAAGAATGCATCGGCTTAAATACCTCTATGCCCGGTCTGAATCCACCGGTGCCGAACATTACTTGTCGGGAAATCCCGGCGAAACTGTGGCAATAAGGATACATATATACTGATGTAATTACGTGGTTGTTAGGGTTGCGGGGTAAGGCTTAACCATTTGTTAATAATTAATAATAGCGAATCTACTGCCTTAACGAACTGATAAAGTGTTGCGTTCGAACCCCTAAATTGTGCTGGGATTCTGGTGAAAGGATGGTATAAGGCAATACAGCGTGGGGGCGCTGGTCTTGAGTGGTAGTTAATCGTGTGAGGGGTCCAATGACCAATTCTACTGAAGTGATGGATATCGTTCGGATGTCGGTGATCGGCGCGCTTGTGCTGGTACTGGTCAGCGCTACACTTGGTGTGACCCCGGCCGCGATATTCTAAACCCGTCAAGACTTTAGGTTTTGCAGGTCTCAGTCAGCCGTCACGTGGTTCGATGAACACGCGTGACGGCTGAAAATCACCCGACAGGTAGGTGCCAAGCGCAATCGGCGTGCCGTCGATTGAGGCCCAGGCGACATCACCCGGACCTGCGTCGGTGCTTTGGACCGGCGCTTTATTCCCGTTTTTGAGCCGGCCCTCGAACACAGCATCTACCTGACACTCCCGCAGGTCGGCCAAACCAAAGGCGAGCGGTTTAAGCGCGTCCCGTACCGCGTCTGATGTGACATCATCGTGCCAGACCAGGGCGTCGCGGATGTGAAATGGCCCGCTCCACACGCGGCGCAACCGCAGTGTGTGACCCAAACACTCCAGTTTTTCCCCTATATCGCGCGAAATCGCGCGCACATATCCGCCCTTGCCGCATACAAGGTGAAAATCCGCGGCATCGGTACCTGCGTTCGTGAGTTCGAGCGTCTCAACAAACAGCGGCCGGCTGGCAAGGTCCGGCGCCGCGCCTTGTCGGGCCAGATCATAGGCCCGTTTGCCCGCCACATGCACAGCCGAAAATGTTGGCGGTACCTGCTCGATCTTGCCTATGAACTGCGGCAGCACCGCGCGTATCTGCTCAGCACTTGGTCGGCTGTCTCGCCGCTCAAGAACCGTCCCGCTGGCATCGTCGGTATCGGTCGACGCCCCCCAGGTGACCGTAAAGTCATACGCCTTAAGCGCGTCAGTGATGTGCGACAGGACCTTGGTCGCCTCGCCCAACGCGACGACAAGCAGGCCGGTTGCATCAGGGTCAAGCGTCCCGGCATGCCCAGCTTTCTGCGCACCCAAAAGCCAACGGATCTTGTTGGTTACCGCGGTGGATGTGACACCGGTCGGCTTGTCGACCAACACCCAGCCGGTGACCGGCGCACCCCTTTTACGGCGCGCCATTGCCCTTGTCCCCGGGCGCCAAATCCCGCATGACATCAGGGTCAGACAACAGCCGCCTTGTGGCATCCATCTGATCGAAGCTGGTGTCGACCACAAACTTCAGCTGGGGTGAGAACCTTAGTGCCACGGCGCGATTGACCTGTCGCCGCAACTCGGTTCGGTTGTTGTTCAGAGCGTCGATAACGTCTTCCGCGCCAGAGCCGCCCAGCGGAAGCACATAGACAGTCGCGGTTCGCAGATCGGGCGTAGTCCGCACTTCGCCAACCGTAACGGACGTCCGTTCGAGCGCGGGGTCGAACAACTCCCCCCGGGCGAGCACGTCCGACAGTGCGCGGCGGATCAACTCACCCACGCGCAATTGCCTCTGACTGGGTCCCGAGGCTCCGGTATGTGCGTTGCGTGCCATGGTGCCTTCCCTTCGCCGCCCCATTTAAGCGGTGTCAGGGGCTTTGCCAAGCCGCATGATCGGGGCTAAGGCTGAGCGGGTCGGCGGACCCTGGGGGAGTACTCATGAGCGACAAGATACGAATGGCAGTGCTTGGGGCTGCAGGGCGGATGGGCCAGATGTTGATCCGTGCCGTGACCGAGCATCAGGGCGCCACGCTCAGCGGTGTGACGGAACGCCCCGGCCACGACTGGGTCGGCGCGGATTTGGGAGAGGCAATGGGAGGTCCCGCGCGCGGTGTGATGGTCAGCGAGGATCCGCTGGAGGTGTTTGCCGGTGCGCAGGCGGTGATTGACTTCACTTCGCCCAAGGTTTCGCTGGACATGGCGGCGTTGGCGGCGCAGGCGCGCGCGGTGCATGTTATCGGTACAACTGGTTTCTCTGATGAACAGATTGTCGCGCTCCAGCCCGCGCAGCGTCATGCGGTCCAGATCCGTGCGGGAAATATGAGCCGGGGTGTCAATCTGCTGACGCAGATCACGCGGCAAGTGGCGGCGGCGTTGGGCGAGGATTTCGACATTGAGGTTGTCGAAATGCATCACCGGCACAAGGTAGATGCACCGTCAGGGACAGCCCTGATGCTGGGGCAAGCCGCGGCCGAGGGGCGTGGGGTCAACCTGACGCAGGTGTCGGATCGCGGTCGTGACGGGCTGACCGGAGCGCGGAACACGGGCGACATCGGCTTTGCAGCATTGCGCGGCGGCGATGTTGCCGGTGAGCACGATGTTGTTTTCGCCGGACATGGCGAACGTATTGTGCTCAGGCACGTCGCGACCGACCGGATGATCTTTGCGCGTGGCGCTATCTCAGCCGCCGTCTGGGGTCAGGCCAAGCCGCCGGGCGGATACACAATGCTTGATGTACTTGGGCTCGACTGATGCCTTCGGGTCAGCCTTTCATCACGTTTCGGCATTGGTCAAAGGCACCCAATATCCCCCTAACGCGTTGAAATTTCTAACTTCAGGCGGCGTTGGGGGTCGAACACAGGGGCGAAACGCTCTAGGGCAGCCGGTCGGCCCCTATGGCCCTTGCCCCAACGGCCATCATAGCCCCGGTCCCAGCGCCCGCAAAAAGCGTAACGAGCAGAGAGTCCAGATCGGGTCCGGGCATCGCGATAGCGGTCAGCACCAAACCAACACCGATACCGCCCAAAAGTCCCAGCATTGCTCCAAGGTAAACGCCAGATGCTGATGCGCGTGACAATGTCAGAGTTGCCCCGATCCAGCTTGCAATGATACTCAGTAGGAAAGTCATATCCACCACCTCATATCTAATTACCACTATATTTTATGTATTCCGTGGCGTCCCTAGTTCAAGGTATTTAGGGCTGTCTGCCATGACGATTGAGTGACCGCTTTCGGCAACCAGTAGCCACCGGGCCACTGCCGCTGCAGCATAGTCCGGCGTCTTGCGCAGCGACACTAAAGGTTGTGCAGATCTCGAAACTTCGTTGTGACATAGGATAGGAACGGAGCGGTCGACAATGGCTGACCCATAGCCCGCGTCATCAGCTGTTCGGGGTCTTCGGCGTTTGCGTGGGCATGCACGTTCTGACGCAACCAGTCGACGATCGGCGCGAAGTCCCCGGTCGCGATCTGCGCGTCCATATCAGGCAGCGCGCCGCGCATTGCCTCGGCCAGCCCGGCAGCATAGAGGTTGCCCAGACTGTAGGTCGGAAAGTATCCGAACGCGCCCTGCGACCAATGCACGTCCTGCAGCACTCCGCTTACGGCGTCCGGCACTGTCTTACCGAAATCCGCGGCGAACTGCGTATTCCAGGCGTCTTCCAGTGCGTCCACCTCAAGCTGTCCATCGATCAGATCTCGCTCCAAACCCGCCCTGAGCAGGATGTGCAGGTTGTAGTGCACCTCATCCGCCTCGGTCCGGATAAACCCGGTTTCCACCCGATTGAGAGCGGCATAAAGCGCTTCGGGCGAGGCGACGGAACCGGTCCCGTATGTCTCGATAAAGCGAGGAAATATCCATTCGGCAAAAGCGCGACTGCGGCCGATCTGGTTTTCAAGGAGGCGGCTCTGGCTTTCGTGCACGCCCATCGAAGCATATTGCGCCGAAGGCTCCATAATCCGATCAAGCGGCGCATTCTGCGCATAGAGCGCATGGCCGGTCTCGTGGATCACGGAGTAGAGGCAGTCCAGCGGGTTATCCTCCTGCACACGGGTGGTGATGCGGACATCGCCGCCCACGCCTGAGCAAAACGGATGCACCGTAAGATCCAGCCGTCCGGAGGTCATGTCATAGCCCAGTGCCAGCGCAACCTCGCGGCTGAGCGCGATCTGATCCTCGGCCGGAAACGGGCCGGTCAGTTGCCCGGGTGGCGGACTGTCGACCAGTTCTTCGCGCAAGAGCGACAATGGTTCGCGGAGTGTTTCGAGAAGTGGCAGCAGAATGTCCGCCTTGGCCCCCGGCTCATAGAGCGCAAGCAGCGCGTCGTAGCGTGACTGCCCGTCGTCCGCCAGGTGGTCCGCCTGCTCCCGCGTGAGCGAGACCATGTGGGACAGGGCCGGTACAAAGTCGGCGAACGCGCCGCTTTCGCGCGCTGCGGTCCAGGCCGTATAGCCCTCGGACGATGCCGTCGCGATCGCCGCGGCCAGCGCTTCGGGCACCCGGGTGGCGCGGGCGTGTTCGCGCCGGATCAGCGCCACGTTGCGGGCTGCCGGCGCCGCCAGAGACCTGTCCGCCAGCAGGTCCAGCCACTCTGACACGCGGGGGTCAGCTTTCCGATTGTGGATGGCCGCCTCTAGCGCCGAAGCGCTTGCCGCCCGCTGGGCAGCGCCGCGTTCGGGCATTTGCGTCATCTGATCCCAATGCAATACCTGACTAGCCTGTTCCAGCGCGGCAGTCTGCTTGGCATGCTCGATCAATGCTTCGTAGGCGTTCGTCATTTGATGCTCCGCTATAGGCAGTCCGCTGCACGCTGAAGGACAGGGTTACCGGCGGTCGTCCACCGGGAAGCAATCCGTAACAAAAAGTTCGACCGGAAAGATACCCAAGCCCGTATAATACGCGTAGATCGCGACAAGTGATAACAGGACCATCGCATATGCAAAGCAAAAATGAGGCCATAGCCTCGGCCCGGTTCGGAACAGGCGCGGCGCCGGGTCAGGCCGCTCCGAACAGCCCTGCAGCGCTTTTGCAGGGCTTGCAGATGCCCGAGCCACGACTGGGCGGTGAGATACCCGGTCTCGAAGCACGCGACGCGCTGCTGGTGGATCAACGAAAGGCCCGCAAACTCCGGGCGACCGATGCTGCCGAGGCCAAGGTGCGGGAAAAGAAGGTCACGGACAGGTATCGGGCAATCATTATGGGTGACCGGCGGCGGCTGCTGGCGCGGGCGATCGGCGGCCCTTCGGGCCTGCGCGAGCGGCTGGCATGGTTCTGGGCCGATCATTTTACAGTCGCGGCCGACGGACGGCGGCGCAGCTTGCTGGCGCATGATCTGGTCGAGACGGCGATCCGCCCGAATATTACCGGGCGCTTTGCCAAATTGCTGCGTGAGGTCGTACAGCATCCCGCGATGTTGGTTTACCTGAACCAGGCAAGGTCGGTCGGCCCGAACTCGCCGGTCGGGAAACGGCGAAACGCGGGTTTGAACGAGAACTTGGCCCGCGAGGTGTTGGAGCTGCACACCCTGGGTGTCGATGCCGGCTACACGCAGTCCGATGTGCGAGAGTTTGCCGAACTTTTGACCGGGTTGTCAGTTGAGGATGGCCGGTTTGCCTTTAAGCCCCGGCTTGCTGAGCCGGGTGCCGAGAACGTTCTGGGTGCAGAGTATGGCGGCGGCAAAAAGGCACGCCTGCGCGATGTAAACAAGGCCCTCAGGGACCTTGCAATGCGCCCGCAGACGGCACGCCACCTGGCGGCGAAGCTGATCCGCCATTTCGTGACACTGACCCCTGACGAAAGCTATGTCGAGGCGGTCGCGGATGCCTACCTTGGGTCAAATGGTGACCTGATGGCGACCTACGCAGCCCTTGTCGATGACCCGCGCGCCTGGGAGCTGCCGCTGCAAAAGGCAAAGACTCCGATGCATTTCATAGTCTCGTCGGTCCGTGCGCTGGGCGTGACCGGGCAGGATGTCATGGGGTTCAAGCCGCGTTTGCTCAACACACTGGCGATTGCGCCGATGGCCACTATGGGTCAGCCGCTAATGCGACCGATCGGGCCAGACGGCTGGTCCGAGGATCCGACGGATTGGATCACCCCGTCCGGGCTTGCCGCGCGCGTCCACTGGGCAAACAGTCTGGTTCAGACCCGCGGCGATGACCGTGACCCCAGGCAATTTCTGGACCAGACGCTGGGTGTTCTGGCCTCGCCCTTATTGCAACGCGCAGTCGGGGGTGCTGAGACCAGGCATGAGGGGCTGACACTTGTCCTGGCCTCACCCGAATTCAACCGATGCTGAAACGCGGAGGACAGAGAATGAGCGATCAAACCCCACGTCGAGAGCTGACGCGACGCCGCCTGCTGACCAGGGGCCTGGCCTTGGGCTGTTCCGCCGCTGCCAGCCCGCTGATCACTCCGGTGACGCTGGCCTCCACACCGGGTGACACCCGACTGGTTGTGATCGTGCTGCGCGGTGCGATGGACGGACTGGACGTGGTGCAACCGATCGGCGACCGTAACCTGCATGGCCACCGCAAGACCCTGTCCGTTGGACCGGACAACGGAGCAGCACCGTTGGATAATTTCTATGCCCTGCATCCGGCGTTGTCCGACCTGATGCCCTTGTGGTCGGCTGGCGAACTAAGCTTTGCGCATGCCGTTTCAACGCCCTATCGGGACAAACGCAGCCATTTCGATGGCCAGGACCTGCTGGAAAACGGCGGGAACTCGGCCGACGGTGGTATGACCCCGGGCAGGGATGGCTGGTTGAACCGCATGCTCTCGCTTTTACCCGGTGCGCGGGCCGAAACCGCCTTTGCCGTGGGCCGCGGCGGATTGCTGCTGTTGCGCGGAGACACGCCCACAAGCAGTTGGTCACCGGACACCGATATGGATCTGTCGCCGCAAGCGGAGCTTTTGCTAAGCAAGGTTTGGGAGCAGGATGCCCTGTTCCATGCCGCCGGACAAACCGCGATGGCGCTTTCCGCCGAGCGCGATGTGCCCGAAGGCATGAACCCGCGCAACTCGCAACGCGGTGCGGCGCTTGCTGAGTTCGCCGCCGGACAGCTGCGCGGCGAAGCCCGTGTCGCTGCCTTCTCACTCAATGGTTGGGACACGCATCAGGGCCAGGCCAATGCCCTGCCGCGCGCCCTGGCCGAACTGCAGACCGCAATCCTTACCTTAAAGAGCGGTCTTGGCCCTGCCTGGGATAAGACCGCGGTGCTGTGCCTGACCGAATTTGGCCGCACCGTGCGCGAAAACGGGGTGCGCGGGACCGACCACGGGACGGGGGGTGCCGCGATCTTTGCCGGCGGGGCCCTCAAAGGCCAGTCGGTGCACGGGGAATGGCCGGGACTGGCATCGCGGGACCTGTATCGGGACCGCGACCTGATGCCGACGGCCGATGTACGAAGCTATGCGGCCTGGGCGATGCGCGATCTGTTTGGTCTTGCCCGCTCGGACCTGGAGCGGCTGGTGTTCCCCGGGGTGGACATGGGCTTGGACCCGCGCCTGATCGCCTAGCGGCCCGCTGCGGCGTTTCACGCTACCAAGACCCACGGACCATCCATTTGGTCCCCATCGCATCGCGCCCCTTGTTCCTCCTCACGGCTGGGCGCATGATCCAACCACAGGTTTCAGGGAGGGATTGAGCATGCGAATGGCAATTTCATGGGTGTCGGTGTTGGCATTGGGTGCCGGTGGCGCGCTGGCGCAGGAAGCACAGCAACCCGAAGAAACACTGAGTGTCGTCAGCAACAGTTCAGTTGTTGCCCAGGACTACATGGTCGCGGCCGCGAACCCCCTGGCTGCCGAGGCCGGTCGCGCCGTATTGGACGCGGGCGGGTCCGCTGCGGATGCAGCGGTTGCCGTGCAGTTCATGCTCAATCTGGTCGAGCCGCAAAGCTCGGGCATCGGCGGTGGCGCCTTCCTTTTGTATTGGGACAACTCGGCGCAGGAACTGACAACGATGGATGGGCGCGAGCGGGCGCCACTTGCGGCCGGGCCGGACTACTGGCTGGGTCCCGATGGAGAACCCCTGGGATTTTGGGAGGCCGTGATCGGGGGCCGTTCTGTTGGCGTACCGGGAACACTTAAACTTCTTGAGCAGATGCATCGCGCCCATGGGCGCACACCATGGGCGGATCTGATTGCCCCGACCATCGCCCTGGCCGAGGATGGTTTCGAGATCAGTCCCCGGCTTGCCGGATCCATCGAGGGCGCCGTAGAACGGGACCTGGCGAAATTTGAGGCAACCCGCGCCTACTTTTTTGAGGCCGACGGATCGCCCAAGACTGCGGGCACGATCCTCAAGAACCCGGATTTTGCGCGGACCCTTCGGCTGATCGCGGAGCAGGGATCGGACCCGTTCTATTTCGGTGCGATCGCCGGTGACATCGTCGCTGCCGTGCGGACCGAGGACAATCCCGGGATCCTGACGGCCGAGGATCTGGCCGACTATACGGTTCCGGTGCGTCCGCCGGTCTGCATCCCCTATCGCAGCTACGAGGTTTGCGGGATGGGTCCGCCCACCAGCGGCGGGCTGACCGTGGGTCAGATCCTGGGGATGTTGTCGACGTTTGACATCCCCGCATTGGGTCCGTCGGTGCCGGCCTATCACCACTACATCGAAGCGGCCAAACTCGCTTATGCGGACCGGGGCCTCTACATGGCGGACGCAGACTTTGTTGAGATGCCAACCGAGGGTCTGATCGATCCGCTCTACCTTGGCTCCCGTGCCGAGTTGATCGATCCCGCAGCGGCGATGGAAACAGCCGCTCCCGGCGAACCGCCGTTCAAGGATGGCGCACTCTGGGCGCCGGACACCCAGCGCGAACGGCCCGGAACCTCGCATTTCGTGGTGGTGGATCGATATGGTGACATGGTCTCGATGACCACGACGATCGAGACCGGCTTTGGCAGCCGTGTCATGACTGGCGGTTTCCTTTTGAACAATGAACTGACCGATTTCAGCCGCGCCCCCGAGGCGGACGGCAGACCCATCGCCAACCGGGTCCAAGGGGGCAAGCGCCCAAGATCCTCCATGGCGCCTACGATGGTGTTTCAGAACGGTGAGCCTGTGTTACTGACCGGCTCTCCCGGTGGGTCGCGTATTATCAATTATGTGGCGCGGTCTATCGTGGCGATCTTGGACTGGGAGATGGACCCGCAGGCGGCGCTGGACATGGGCCATGTGGTCAACAGGAATGGTGCCACTGACCTTGAGGAGGGCACGGACGCGGAGGAATTGGCCGCCGACCTGCAGGCGCTGGGGCATGAGGTGAACGTGCGCAACCTGAACTCCGGCTTGCATGTGATCCTGATCAGGGATGGTCAACTGATCGGTGCGGCGGATGGCCGTCGCGAGGGCGTGGCCCTTGGCGACTAGCGATCTGGTGATGGGGCGTTGCTCGTGTCCTCCAACAGCGCTTCGAGCGCGTCCAGGTCTGCGGCATCGAAGCTGCCGAAAGCCTCCATCCAGATGGCAGCCGGGCGTAGGCTATCGATGTTCAGGCGGCACCATTTGACCCGACCCTCGCGGTTCTGGCTGATCAGACCTGCGCGTGTCAGGATCGCGAGATGTTTTGAAACCGCCGCAAGAGACATGTCAAACGGTTGCGCCAAATCGCCGACCGTCGCATCGTTTAGCAGAAGCCGAGAGACGATCGCCCGCCGGGTCGGATCGGCAAGGGCCGCGAAGGCAGTATCAAGGTCGGCATCGGAACAGTCCATGGCTTAGCCATGACCCGATGCATATGAATCGTCAACCTTTTGGTTGAATGAGTGCAGAGTACTCCAGACCATCGGCAGCGCAGTTGCTCCCGCGTTTGTCCGTATCGTACCACCGAGGTAAAGTCTTTTAAAAACAACATGTTGTAGAGGAACTTCAAATCGCCAACTGCGCTTGACAGGCTGGGGTGCGCCGCCTAGTGTCCGCCCGAGTTAACCGGCGGTGCGTCCTGCGCCTTCGGTCGGCGAACAAAGGCTTGGACGATGTCCGATACACCTGACCGGGACCAGCTGAAAGCGCTGGAGGACCGGATCGCGGCGGCCCAAAAAGCACGCGAACCGGAAGCGACCGGCCGGAACAAATTCGAGGCCACAAATCTGGCCTGGCGGATGGTTCTGGAACTGGTGATCGGGATGGTTCTGGGCTGTGTCATCGGTTATGGGCTGGATGCCATCTTCGGTACCCTTCCCATTTTTCTGATGATTTTCGCCATCCTTGGGTTTGCCGCCGGGATCCGCACCATGATGCGCTCGGCGGAGGAAGTGAAACGCGGGCGGCAGCGCTCGGACGAGGCGGAGTGACATATGGCGGATCCGGTTGAGGGTGGCAGTGGTCTGAACATCCATCCAATGGATCAGTTTGTTGTGAAACCGTTGTTCGGGGACGGCCCGATACAGTTTTACACTCTAACAAACGCGACGCTCTGGATGGCGCTGACGGTGGCAGCCGTCGGCCTACTTCTGGTGTTCGGCGCGCGTGGCCGTGCGCTTATTCCGACCCGCGGCCAGAGCATGGCCGAACTGACCTATGGTTTTGTGCGCAAGATGGTCGAGGATGTCGCCGGTAAAGAGGGTCTGAAGTACTTCCCCTACGTCCTGACGCTGTTCACCTTTATTCTGTTTGCCAATCTGCTTGCGCTGATCCCGACCTCGTTTTCCGTTACGTCACATATCGCCGTTACTGCGGTACTCGCCTTCGCGGTGTTTTTTACCGTTACAGCCATCGGGTTTATCAAGCACGGCGTAGGCTTTCTGGGGCTGTTTTGGGTGTCAAGCGCCCCACTGCCCCTGCGCCCGGTGCTGGCGGTGATCGAGGTGATATCCTACTTCGTGCGACCGGTCAGCCATTCCATCCGACTGGCTGGCAATCTTATGGCCGGCCACGCCGTGCTCAAGGTCTTCGCGGGCTTCGCAGGGGCACTTGGCGCTGGTGCGGTTCTGCCGGTTGTTGCCATCGCGGCGATATATGGTCTGGAGCTGCTGGTGGCCTGCATCCAGGCATATGTCTTTGCCATTCTGACGGTCGTCTACCTCAACGACGCGTTGCATCCGGCTCACTAGAAATTCTGTCATTCCATCAAAGGAGAATATGTCATGGAAGGCGATATCGCAGAAATGGGTAAGTTCATCGGCGCTGGCCTGGCCTGCATCGGCATGGGCGGCGCCGGTATCGGTGTGGGCCATGTGGCCGGTAACTTCCTGTCTGGTGCACTGCGCAACCCTTCGGCTGCGGGCGATCAGACGGCAACTCTGTTTATCGGCATCGCCTTTGCCGAAGCGCTTGGGATCTTTTCGTTCCTGGTTGCGTTGCTGTTGATGTTCGCCGTCTGAGGATGGCCGTTGGCGCGCCCTGGCGTGCCATACAAAATCGGACGTGGGCTGCAGCGGCCCGCGGCGTACCCATAGGACGACCGGTGGAGACAGCACATGGCTGATGCAACGGATGCAGCAAACGGCGGCGACGGCGCGGTCGGGATGCCGCAACTCGACTTTTCGACATTTCCCAATCAGGTGTTCTGGTTGGTTGTCGCACTGTTCGTGTTGTATCAAATCGTCACCAAGGTCGCGCTGCCGCGCATTGGCGGCACCATAGAGGACCGTCACGAGGTGATCTCGAATGACCTTGAGGCGGCCGCGGCATTGAAGCAGCAAGCGGTCGAGGCAGAAGCT
Source organism: Pseudomonadota bacterium (assembly GCA_039190275.1). Taxonomy (GTDB): domain Bacteria; phylum Pseudomonadota; class Alphaproteobacteria; order Rhodobacterales; family Rhodobacteraceae; genus Halovulum. Next base: position 73,846 of record JBCCYF010000004.1, read on the forward strand.
GCCTATAACAAGGCGCTGGCCGAAGCCCGGACCCAAGCACAGCAAATCGCGGCCGAGACCAAGGCCGAGATTCAGTCGGAACTTGCCGCCGCCACCGAAGTCGCGGAGGCCGAAATTGCGGCGCAGACAGCTGAGTCCGAAGCGCGAATTGCCGAAATCCGTGAGGGTGCGACACAAAGCGTGACAGAAGTGGCAGGCGACACCGCGGCGGCCATTGTCGAGGCGCTTCTTCCCGACGCGGCGGATGCCACCGCCGCGCGGAACGCCGTTTCGAACCTGATGAAAGGCTGACGACATGCTCTTTCTTCCGTTGGCAACAGGGCCGTTCTTTAGCCTCAACAACACAGATTTCGTTGTTTTGTTGGGGTTTCTGGTCTTCATCGGCATTCTTCTCTATTTCAAGGTTCCTGCCCTGCTCACCGGCATGCTGGATAAACGCGCCGAAACGATCCGGACCGAACTGGACGAAGCGCGTGCGCTTCGCGAAGAGGCGCAAACCGTGCTCGCATCATTTGAGCGCAAACAGAAAGAGGTGGCAGAGCAGGCCGAGAGTATCGTGAGCGCCGCACGGGCAGAGGCCGAAACGGCCCTGGCTCAGGCGAAGGATGATCTGAAAGACACGATGGCACGGCGGCTTGCGGCGGCGAAGGATCAGATTGCGTCGGCCGAGCAGTCTGCCGTCAATCAGGTGAGGGACCGTGCCGTCTCGGTCGCGGTGACGGCGGCGGCGGATGTGATCGCCTCGAAACTTGACGGTCACAAGTCAGATGATCTTATCGACCAGGCGATTGCAGAAGTGCGCGGCAAGCTGCATTGATCCATGGTTGGTGTGCGCCGAAGGTGCGTGTCGACGTTTCCAGTTTCGATCTGTCGCCGCCCGAAATGAACAATTTCAGCACCTTAGGTCATAACTGACGGTTCCAGTCGAGGGCGAGGCCCGACAACGGGACCGGATGTCAGTTGTCGATAACGGTGGTCTGGTGGATTTCGGTTGCCCCTGCTGGGACCAGATGCAGTCGTTGTGTGCCCTCCGCATCGGTTGTGATCAACACCGTCCATTGCGGGTTCTGTGCATAGCCGGTCAGATGCTCACCCGCGGGCAGTTTCAGGTCCTCTGGCAGCGCTGGTTGCGCGGGGCCTGGACCAAGCCGCCACACCAGCAGACCCACAATAATGATCATCCCGAAGGTCAGCGTGAGCGTCAGCGCCGTCACCAGGCGGCGCAGCAGTCGGATCTGGGGTGGCTCCCGCGGGTCGGGAACGGTATCTGGTTCAGTCATGGAAAACAGCCTCCCCCCACTGGCGCCCGTCCGGGTCATTCTGCCCGATGGGGTGCCGCCCCGGCTTGATAAAGCATTGGCGCTGGCGGTGCCAGAGGATCTGGCCCTGAGCCGATCGCGCCTGCAAGCGCTGATCGCCGCCGGAGCTGTGCGGCGTGCGGGGGTGGTGCTGACCAATCGTAGCGACCGAGTTGCGCCGGGGGAC
>JBCCYF010000005.1:0-73607 GCA_039190275.1 Pseudomonadota bacterium
GAACGTACTGATTTCGGGTGAGAACGGAACCGGCAAGGCCTTGCTTGCCAATGAAATCCACAAGACCAGCTTGCGCGCGCGCCGCTCTCTTATCCATTTCAGTTGCGGCTCTGTCGGGCCGGAAGAGGTTGAGGCCGAGCTCTTTGGCCAGGTGCGGGGCGGCTCAAAGCGCGACAAGCCCGGCAAGCTGGAACTGGCTCATAACGGCACTCTCTTTCTCGACGATGTGGAAGAGCTGCCAGCCGACATCCAGGGCAAACTGCTGCACGCGCTTCAAAACAGCAAGGTGACGCGCTTGGGAGACACTCGGGAAAAGCCGCTCGACATCCGTGTGATCACCGCCACCACTGTTGCGCAAAACCGGCCTCTAGCGGCAGAGCGGCTGCGGGAAACGCTCTATATGTTCCTGAACGTGTTTCCGATGACGTGCCTGCCTCTGCGCGAGCGACCTGAAGACATTCCGCTCTTGGCTGCCCATCTCCTTCAGGTCGCCTGCCGGAAGCTCAACCGGCAAGTGCCGACGATCACGGAGCGCGTTGTGCTGGAATTGCAGGGCTATCGCTGGCCGGGCAATGTGCGCGAGCTGCAAAATGTCATTGAGCGTGCTGCGATTGTCTCGCGGGGCAGCAAATTGACGGTCGAACTGGGGGCTGCCGGATCGGATATGGGTGGCGCGCATGATGACATTAAGACCGAGTCGCAAATTCAAAGTGAAATTCGGGCAAACCTGGTGTCTGCCCTGAGGGCAACAAAAGGGAAAGTGTCGGGCCCTAACGGCGCGGCGTCTTTGCTGGAGATGCGTCCAACTACTGTCTACTCGCGCATAAAAGCGTTCGACATTTCGAGTGCGGAATGGGAGCGGTGACCGGCCGTCTACCGGACCACCCATGGGGGCACGCCACAATCACACGCCAGCCCTCCTCAGTGCGCTCGAAACCATGTTCGTAGGTTCCCCAAACTTCCCAAAGCACTTCGCCGCTGTTCTCAGGAAGCGCGCCTGCCTCCACTCGCTTCCATGCGTATCCGTAGCTCAGAATTAGCTCAGTTCGCCGCAGCCTACACTTCCATCTTCAGTCAGCCGTTTAGCAACGCAGTCTTTCAAGCCGGCACCACTTCAGGACCATCCGCGCCGCTGTCCTAGCTGAGTGGTGTGGTCTTTGCGCAATCCGACAAAGCCGAAAATCGCCAAAACAGAGACCGGCTTGAATTCGTCTGACTGCACCGTCACCAGCCCCCAGGACTGTTCTCGTCTTTTCTAGTGCCGCGCCAAGCCTCCGGAGCGGGTCCACTGTCTGCACTACTTCCCGCTTTCGCATCGCCTGGCGGACGGTTTAGGGCAGCCGCGGACCTTGCAAATCCTGACATCCTTTACGCTGGCAAAAGGAAAACATCCCCGGTGCGTGGATGGTGCTGCACTAACATTTCGACACCGTAGACGGTCGCGATCCGATCTGAAGTCAAGACATCCGCGGGTGCCCCGATTGCGACCATGCGGCCTTGGTCCATCAGGCAGATACGGTCGCAGTATCGGGCCGCTAGATTCAAGTCATGCAGCGCCGCAATGACTGTGATCCGCAGTTCAGTAATGAACTCCAAAAGCGACACCTGGTATCGGATGTCCAGGTGATTGGTCGGCTCATCCAAAACGAGGATCGAAGGCTGTTGCACCAGTGCCCGCGCCAGAAGCGCACGTTGTCTCTCTCCCCCCGACAGCGTGCGGAAAGCGCGGTCCTGTAACGGTTCGAGCCGCTGAATGTTTAACGCCGCGTCGACAAGTGCGCGATCATGGATTGTGTCCGGCTCGAAGAGCGCCTTGTGCGGCGAGCGGCCCATGACGACCACATCGCGCACCGTCAATGGAAAATCCGCGGGCATATCCTGCAACACCGCCGCGACGTTGCGGGCTAACCACGCGGCCCCTTGCGTTTGCACGTCTTTACCATTGACCCAGACCGTGCCGGTTGCCGGCTTCGTCATGCCATAAACTGTGCGCAGGAGGGTTGATTTCCCCGCGCCATTGGGTCCGAGCAACCCTAACATCTCGCCCGGCGCGACCTCCAGGCTGATCCTGTCGACCAGCCGTTTGCCTGCGGCATCGACACTGACCCCGTCAAGCGACAGATGGCCCGGCAATGTCGTCATCGGTTCACCCCAAGGCTCCGGGCGTCCCGGCGCAAAAGCCAGATGAAGAACGGTCCTCCGACCAAGGCCGTCACAATTCCAACGGGCAATTCAAGAGGTGCAATGATGGAACGGGCCACCAAGTCTGCCCCAATCGTGAAGCTCGCCCCCAACAGCGCTACAGCCGGCAGCGCCTTGCGGTGGTCAGCGCCGACCAACAGCCGCACGATATGGGGCATTATAAGGCCCACGAACCCGATAACGCCCGAGACGGCCACGGTGATGCCCGTCAACCCGGCGGTAAGTATGAACATCGCGCGGCGAAACTGCTCCACATTGAGGCCAAGCGCAACCGCGCTTTCGTCACCCGCCATCAGCAGGTTCAGCCGCCGCGCTTGTACCAACATGATCGCAATACCCAGGACTAATGCCGCGATGGGGATCGGCAAAAGGCTCCATTGTGCCCCGCCAAATCCACCCAAGGTCCAGAACAGGACACGTGCTGCTAGTTGTGGATCGGGGGAGGTTAGAACCAAAAGACTGGTCAAAGCGGACAAAACCGCACTGACCGCGATACCCGCCAGAACCAGTCGCGTAGCTGTCATCTGCCCGCCTGACCGCGCGATCCAGAAGACAATGGTCAGAGCGATCAAGCCACCGACAAAGGCCGCGATATGCAGGGTGAACGCACCCAACGTAATGAGGCCGAAGCGCATCACGATGACTGCACCGGTGGCAGCGCCTGAAGAGACGCCCAAGATCGACGGCCCGGCCAATGGGTTACGAACGATGGCCTGTATCACCATGCCCGCAACACCCAAACTGGCCCCTACCACTGCAGCGAGTATCACGCGCGGGATGCGGGTTTGAACTATGATGATTTCATAGGCCTCGCGCCAGGTCGGCTCGAACAACAGTCCACCTGAGAGCCAGTGCAACAGGATCGCCGCCGCTGTGCCCGCCGGGATGGTGACCGACCCGATCATCACGCCCAAGAGCGCGGCGACCCCAATGAGGGTAATCATGCCAAGCACAACGAGGCGGTAACGGAGGTTAGACGCGGACGACACAGGCGTTAAGGCTAAAGGCGCAGCGGCTTGCGCGCCTTTAGCCGGGTTCGGCGTCCGCAAGGTGTCGAGCAAGGCGGCCCGGTCAGCCGCGCCGCCTCGTTCGGAAGGTTGGGAGACCTCTGTCACGCATCCAAGCCCAAGGGTTACTCGAACGCTTCGGGGTGGAACGCGCGGGCCAAAAGCTCTAGCGCGTCGACCGAACTGGGGCCCGGCTGACCGATCACCGACACGATCAGGGTGTAGGCATCGTTTTCGACGGCCGGGACGCCCGCGATGATCGGGTTCGCCTCAAGCGTGGCTATTCGCGCTTGGCCCAGGCTCACCTCCGGGTTTTCTACCACCTGGCCGCTGGAGGTGCCGGAATAGAACACCACGATATGTTCGGGCGCATCGGCAACCAATTGCTCCCAGGACGTGCTGCCATAGCGGTTTTCCACATCGCCCAGGATGTTGTCACCACCGGCCAGTTCGACCACGTGGTGCAGCATCGTGTGGCCCAAGACGGCACGGGGCGTGTCCTCACCCCCGTTGTAAATGAAAACCGGGATCGGCTCGACGCCTGCCAGTGCCTCGGTCACGGCGCCGATGCGGGCTTCCATATCGGCGATCAGCGCCTCGCCCCGCTCCGGCACGCCGAAGATGCCGGCGACCGACCGGATTTCCTCGTAAAGCTCGGCGAAGCCGAACCGGCCCAGGTTGCAGCCTTCGGTGTTGAGCCGGGTCGGGATGCCGAGGTCTTGCAGCATCGGGCGTGGATTGCGGCTGTCGGAGAACCCGTCGGGGTAACCTGCATAGACAAAATCTGTCTCCGCATCGATCAGCTGCTCGGTCGTGGCGACCAGCGGCGACAGGATCTGGATGCTGTTGTAGGCCTCTTCATACTGGGGGCTGATTTGCATGTTAGCCATGTAGGAAGTGCCGACCATGTGATCTTCCAGGCCCAACGCCAGCATCAGTTCGGTGGCGTTGTTCGAAAGCGTCACCGCGCTCTGTGGCGGAGCGTCATAGGTGAAGGTGAAGCCGCAGTTCTCGTCCACATATGGAAAGCCCGCATCCTGCGCGTGTGCTGCAAGCGGCAAAAGCGCAACCAAGGCAACGATACTGAAGTGTTTCATCCGATGGATCCTTATACTGGTTTAGATGACAGGGAAAAGGTTGGGTCGAGCAACTCATCTGCGTAACCCAAGGGCGGGATGCGTCCGAGAATGCCAGACCGAAGACATGCGGGCCGGTCGGCGCGTGGTATCAGGCCATCAGCGCTCTGCGCATGTTGCCCGGCGAGACGCAGGATGGCCTCGACATCGGTTTCCGGGGCCAGATCCCCGAACAGCAAAGTGAACTTGGCGGGCGCGGACAGAGCCACGGCACAGGGGCGCTTGCACTGGCTCATGCAGCGGATGCCGCGCACGGTGAGGCCGGGCAGCGTCGCTTGCATGCCTTTAGACTGTGCGACTACCGCAGATGCCAGCAGATATCCGGGCCGCTCCGTCTCAGCGCCAGGGAAATCCGCTGCGCGGCATCGTGTGCAAACCGACACGCAAACGTCGTTCGGGCTGGTCATGGCGGTGCGTCCCCTCACCACTTGCGGAGGGGCGCAAGACGCGCAAAGACGCGCGGCCAATCAGGCCGGTCGATGGACGAAGATCGATCACTGTCATCACATCACCTTTCTGGGCACCCCGCCCAAGGTTACATTGGGTGATGGCAGGTCTCCTGACTTGCGGGTCCAGGCTTCTCGGCACCTTCCCAGGACGGTTTGACCCAAGTCCCAGTGGCATTTGGCCGATCGGCTCGCCGCTTACAGTTGCGGGGGCAGTCGCGGATTAAGCGTTTGGACAACGCAGTACCGTGTTCCCTTTTCATCCGACGCGTATGCGACGCGCGCCGGAACCATCAGGACGCGACGGTGATTGCAAAGTCGGACCGAGTCAATATGCGAAAGCTCGGCCTAGATGGCGCAGCATCTTGGGATGTTCCGTTCACAGGTCGGCCGCAGGTACCGGCGCCCAGTCGATCAACGCCACGCGGCTCGGACCCGTCGCGCGCAGCACATCGTAATCGCGCCGACGATGAGGGATGCCAAGCTCGGCTAGCACATCGCACAAGGCATCAGCTCTTTCGCGTTCCAGTGCTTCGCCGTTCCTTTCGACGATCAGTGGCGTCGCATGGGGATGCCCAACCGTTTGAACCAACGCCACACGATATCTCGCAGCGGCGTTCATTTTCTTTAGCGCAGCGCGAATGACACGCATTCGGTAGAACGCGTTAGCACCGAACACGAAGTCCGCGCGCATGTCGGGCGCGTCTTCCCATTTGAGCGCGATCTGTTCGACGATGTCTGGCCCATCCCACAGCTTCTGAAACTCTGCTCTCATCGCCGCGGAAGGCTCTACAATGCATATCTTCGCAAAGCCGCTCGCCAATCGCCGTGTGAACGCGCCGGGGCCAGCACCGATTTCGAGCAAGTCAGAACATGGCTTCATAAGGGTGTGAAGATCCGCAACCAAATCCGCCGCGCAGGCCGCCAACGGGCTTCGTTCATCATATCCGATCGCATGTTCTTCCCAGAAGGCTTCTTCGGCTGCGTCATCAGTCGCACGGGCGGGATCGGTGCGGGTTTGATCATGCGATGCCTCCCAATAGGCGGCGGCAGAATTTAGTCCTAGCTGCGCGTAGAGGTTTTGTGTTGGAACAGAGATGGTCCGCGCCTTTTTTGTTGGCCGTTATCGTCGAGTGCCTTATCGAAATAAGCGGCCTCGGCAATATGCGCTAGTTGGCCTTCGATGTGTTGAGAGCACCTTTTGCGTGATCGCACGCTTGTTTCAAGGTTAAATCCGTACTCTTAGCAAGCGCCCTTTATCGTCTTCGCCTGTTCCCGGAGTTAGTAATTGGGAAGCGAGCCTACGCTTGTCTCCCATGCTTTTTCGCCGAGGGCGCAAAGTAGACCTTGCGGCTCGAAAAACGAACGTCAGCCCCGCCCCCTTGACCGTTTTTGAGCATTCTAAAAATTCGCGGTCGCGGCGAATGTCGGCTTTGCGGGCTGCGGCCGCAGAATCTCATTTAGTGATCGAACGGCAGGAATGGGCCGCACAGGTTGGGTGACCGGGTTTGCAACCCCGGCCACCCAGCTCCTGAAATCAGGAGTGTCGGGTTAGGTCTTCTCGCTGCGCCAAGCGCACTTCGAGCCAATCCAGCACTTCACGTTCAACCCAGCCCACCCGGTTCGGGCCCAGCAGTACCCGCTTGGGGAATTGGCCTACCTTCTCCAGCCGAGCTATGTGTTGGGGTGAGTACAGAACAAGCTCCTTCACCTGACGTTTTGATAGTATCCGCATCACGATGTCTCCATGATTGGAGAGCAACGCGATGCCCTCAGGTTTCGACAAACCCCCGAGGTTCGATAACGCTGGCAGGCATTCGGATGGCGAGCGACAAGAACTTCCGCACTGACTCGCGCCAATAAAAGAGCCTATAGAGAGCCTAAGAGCTTGTCGCTCAGTCCAAACTTCACCTAACTTATTGATTTTATTGGTAGCGGAGGAGGGACTTGAACCCCCGACACGCGGATTATGATTCCGCTGCTCTAACCACCTGAGCTACTCCGCCAGACCGACACGGTGTCTAGGCATTCCGCTCAGGACCGTCAAGCGGTTTGAGGTCCTTGCGGACATGGCGCGCCGTTCGGATGCATTCCGGTCGCCAATGGATGCTGCTCATCGGTGTGCACGCGGGATGCCCGGCAACGTCGTCACAAACGTGGGATAGGGCAGTCCGGTCGCGCAGCCGGGCGTTTGCAAGGCGCGGGCGGTGTGCAATGGCACCGGGTTGATCCGGGCAAGCGCAGGCGGACCACTGTCTTTGGCTCCGCCAACCCTGGTCCGCATTAGAAACGGCCGAATAAGGAAATGTTCGACCGGCGGAACGACGCCACCGAGGTTAATCGCTGTTTGTCTTTGTCAGAACACCGAAAGGCGCCCCGTGTGTCGACGTCCGTCTCGGTCAGTGGGGGTGCGTTCCTGCTTGACCCCCCAACCCCAATGAAATATCCCCACCATCGCTGAGCGGGCGTCGTATACTGGCTATTACCTCAGCCTTCCAAGCTGATGAAGCGGGTTCGATTCCCGCCGCCCGCTCCACCGTTAAAGACCTATGCTGGCGCAGGTTTAATGTGCCGGGGTCCTTACAGTTGGTTTCCCGGTCTACGGCGGTTACGAGGTGGAGCCGACGTAGGTGTCCTGAGGGTGATCGGCTGTCCGGGCGACGCGTGCGCGATAGGTCGCCGCTTTCATCAGCCCTTGAATCCTGGTCGGCACTCGTCAATGTAGGGGTCCACCCATCGCTCCGCCTGAGGTTTCCATGAAATCAATCGTCATACATGCTGCCCGCGACCTCAGGATCGAGGAGCGGCAGGCCAAGGACCCCGGGCCGGGGGAGGTGCAGATCCGTATGGCCACCGGGGGCATATGCGGCTCGGACCTGCACTACTATAATCACGGCGGTTTTGGCGCTATCCGTTTGCGAGAACCGATGACACTGGGACACGAGGTTTCGGGGTATATATCGAAATGCGGTCCGGATGTTTCGGATCTGCGCGAGGGGCAGCTGGTTGCCGTCTCACCGTCGCGACCGTGTTACCGCTGCGCGTATTGTCGGGAAGGTCTTCACAACCATTGCCTCAACATGCGCTTTTATGGGTCGGCTATGCCGTTCCCGCACATTCAAGGCGCATTCAGCGAGGTGCTGACAGCCGATGCCGCGCAATGCGCGCCCGCGGATGGCCTGTCGCCTGGCGAGGCGGCAATGGCCGAACCGCTCGCCGTTTGTCTCCACGCCGTCCGACAGGCGGGCGCGCTGCTGGGCAAGTCCGTGCTGGTCACAGGCTGCGGACCGATTGGAATTCTCTCTATACTTGCCGCCCGCCGGGCCGGCGCCGACCATGTTGTCGCGACAGACCTCTCTGACTTCACGCTGGGTGTTGCCAAACAAGCCGGGGCGGATGAAGTCTTTAATATGGCCCAGTCGCCGGATGCGTTGGACCGGTTCGCCGTCGGCAAGGGCCACTTTGACGTCCTCTTTGAATGCTCGGGTGCGGCACCGGCACTTGTCGCAGGGATCGGCACGCTCCGCCCGCGCGGTATTGTGGTTCAACTTGGTCTGGGCGGCGATATGGAATTGCCGATGATGACAATCACGGCAAAGGAACTCCAGCTACGCGGCTCGTTCCGCTTCCATTCAGAGTTCTTTACCGGAGTGTCGCTGATGCAAAAAGGGCTTATCGACGTAAAGCCGCTGATCACCCAGACGCTGCCGATGGACGACGCCGTGGCCGCCTTTGAAATTGCCAGTGACCGCAGTCAGGCGATGAAAGCGCAGATCGCCTTCTCGTAAATCAACGGAGCCTACAGATGTCATTTTTCAAAGCGCATGATCCGATCTTCAACAGCTATGTGATGGGCAATGCGCCGGTCAAACAGCTTGCCTCAGGCTTTGACTGGGTCGAGGGACCAGTGTGGTTCGGCGACGCGAACTGCCTGCTGTTTTCGGACATTCCCAATAACCGCATCATGCGCTGGACACCGGATGCGGGCATCAGCACCTTCCGCGCGCCGTCGAATTACGCGAACGGCCATACCCGCGACCGGGAGGGGCGGCTGGTCTCATGCGAACACGGTACCCGCCGCGTCACCCGGACCGAGCACGATGGCACAATCACCGTTATCGCAGATAGTTTCGACGGGAAGCCGCTGAACTCGCCCAATGATGTCATCGTAAAATCCGATGGTTCGATCTGGTTCACAGATCCGCACTACGGCATTCTGACGAACTACGAAGGGTTCAAGTCCGAACAGGAACTGCCCTGCAACCTGTATCGTGTCGATCCGACTACCGGCGCGCTTGCCGTCATGGTCGGGGACGGCAACTGTCCCAACGGCCTCGCTTTTTCCCCGGATGAGGGGCGGCTCTACATGGCTGATACCGGGCGGATGTTCAGCGATGATCAGAAACACATCCGGGCCTTCGATGTCACAGACGATGGCCTGAGCGGGGGCGATGTTTTTCATGTTATTGATCCTGGCGCGGCGGATGGAATTCGCGTCGATACGGACGGAAACATCTGGTCTTCTGCCGCGGATGGCGTGCACTGTATCGCGCCGGACGGGCATTTGATCGGCAAGATCTTGGTACCCGAACTGGTGTCCAATATTTGTTTCGGCGGACGGGCCAAGCACCAGCTGTTTATCACCGCCACAACTGGCGTTTACAGGGTCACCCTTAACCGCCAGGGCGTCCAGATCCCCTGATCACCAACCCGCTCGCGGCGCTGCGTCAGACCGTCTCGCCCGGGGCCAGCCGTGTTGCCAGGACAACCACATCCGTGGACGCCTCGCCGCGCAATCGGGCGACCAGACCCTTCGCGGCTTCGGTTCCGATGTTTGTTGCCGGAACCACCGTTGTCGTCAGGCGTTGGGGCAGGATCGACGATGCCTCCATACCGCCCCACCCCGCAATCCCCAGGTCACCGGGGACCGTGATGCCGTTGGCCCGGGCATAGGCAATACCGCCAATAGCCATTTCGTCATTGTTGAAATAGACGGCATCAAGCCCGGAGTGACGGGCCAGCAGTACTTCAAGGCCGTAGAATCCGGCGTAAAATCCGGGGTTATCATGTACAATTTCAGCCCCAGACAGTGGAACGGCAGCGGCTTGAAGCGCGGCTTTGAACCCGTCCAACCGCCGAGAGCCGACCGATGGAACTCCCGCAAGCGCGCCGACATAGCCGATCTTCCTGTAGCCGCGCTGAACAAGGAACTGGCCCATTTCATATCCGCTGTCGAAGTGGCTAAAGCCGACCGACATATCGATGGGGCTTGTGTTCAGATCCCAGATCTCCACGATCGGAACGGCCGCTGATTTGATCAGGTCGACGGCCTCGAGCGTGTGCTGCCGACCGGACAGGATCACACCCGCCGGACGCCAGGAAAAGATGCTACGCAGCCAATGGGCTTCATCCTGGGGTGAATGATGGTGGCTGCCGATCATGGTTTGAAACCCCATTCTGGACAGCGCGCGATCCGCGCCATCCAGAACCTGCCCGAACAGAACCGAAGTAAGCCGGGGTACGCTCACGCCGACCAAAGTCGATGCGCCTGTGGCACCAAAAGCGGCGGCCAGGCGGTTCGGCACATAGTCCAGCCGCTTGACCTCGGCCATGACTTTGTCCCGCGTGTCATCGCTAAAGCCGCTGGCACCGCGCAATACGCGTGATACCGTCATTTTCGACACGCCAGAGGCGCGCGCGATATCTTCAAGACTGGGCTTTCCGGTTTTCGCCATAGCGCTTCATGCCACAATTCACGGCACAGATCACCCCTCTGGGAGGCAGCCATTTGTTTGCGCTATTTTGCTTGACACCGGCCAACCTAAATATGACCATCACCGTCTAACGTTACCGGTAACGCCAATAAGTGCCGGGACAGGGGAGCGACGATATCATGACCGCCAATGCGGGTTTATTCTTTGATAGTATCGTCAAAACATTTGGCGGTACGCATGCGTTGCGAGGGGTGTCACTGCGGATAGAGCGGGGAGAGATCGTGGCCCTGCTGGGCGAGAATGGTGCCGGCAAATCTACGCTGATCAAGACGCTGGGCGGGATACATCGCCCCGACAGCGGCAGTGTCAGCGTCGATGGCGTCCGATATGAACACCTTGCCGGGAAATCAAACAAGCGGCAGGCGGTCGCATTTATCCACCAGGATCTTGGCCTGATCGAATGGATGTCGGTGGCCGAGAATATTGCCCTGGCGATCGGATACCGCGGCAGCCGTGGACGCATCAATTGGCGCGAGACCGGCCGCGTTGCGCAAGATGCTCTTCGGCTGGTAGAGGCCGACTTTCCCGCCACGGCCCGGGTGTCGAGCCTGTCCAGAACCGAAAAGTCGCTGGTGGCGATTGCGCGCGCGCTGGCCGTACAATGCGATTTCCTGGTCCTGGACGAGCCCACGGCCAGCCTTCCGGCGGATGAGGTCGAGCGCCTGTTCAACGCCCTGCGTCCGCTCAAGGAAAAGGGGGTCGGCATGATTTATGTCTCGCACCGCCTGGACGAGATATTTCAGATCGCGGATCGGGTTGCGGTCCTGCGCGACGGCCAGATGGTCGGCCTGCGCGAAGTACAGCATACCACCCCAGAGGAACTGGTCAGTTTGATCGTGGGGCGCAAAACCCGCGAAATCAATCGGCCTGACGTACAGTCCGGGTCCGAGGTCCTGAAAGTCCGCAATCTCACGACAGGTGCGACCGGCCCCATCACTTTCAACGTCAAGCGGGGCGAACTCGTCGGCCTGGTTGGGTTGCGCGGGGCAGGGCACGAGGATGTCGGCCGCAGCCTGTTCGGCGTTGCCCCGCACCAGGGACAGATCCTTTTGGAGGGTCAAACGCCGGATCTGACAAACCCGCAGACCGCCATGGCGTCGGGTTTTGGGTTTGTGGCCCGCGACCGGGTAAACGAAAGCGTCGCCCCTTCGCTGTCGATCCGCGAAAACACGTTCATCAACCCATCCGCCACGGGGCGCGGTCCGCTCAGCTTCATGGCAGCGCGGGCCGAAGCGGAGGCGTGCAGCAGGATCGGGGCGACTGTGGGCCTGTCACCAAACCAGCCCGCGCTGGCGATCGAGGCTCTTTCGGGCGGCAACCAGCAGAAAATCGTCGTCGGCCGCTGGATTAGAACGAAACGCAAATTCCTGATCGCCGAAGATCCCACGGCCGGTGTGGATGTCGGCGCCAAAGCCGAGATTTATCATCTTCTGTTCGATGCTCTGTCCGGTGGTATGGGGGTTCTGGTGGTCTCTACCGACTTCGAAGAAGTTGCCAACATCTGCCACCGGGCAATCGTGTTTAGCCGCGGACAAATCGTGGACGAGCTTTCAGGGGTCGAACTGTCAACGGAACAGCTGATACAGGCCGCCTCGGCCGGTGAAGCAGCATAGAAAGAGCGCAGCATGCAATCCATTGAATCAGACGCTCTGGAACCCACGCAGGACCAACTGGCGCCGCTGACACCGATCCAACGACTTATCCGTCTGGCGCCGGTGTACGGTCTGGTGATCCTGATGTTCGGGTTGATCATCCTGTTTTCAATTCTCTTGCCGGACACGTTTCCGACCAAGCTGAACCTGCGGGCGATCATCTCCGACAAGTCGATTATCGCGCTGTTGTCGCTGGCGGCAATGATCCCGATGGTGGCGGGGCGGATCGATCTGACGGTGGGATACGGTATTGTGCTTTGGCACATACTCGCGATCTCGCTTCAGACAGTTTACGGGTTTCCCTGGCCTGTTGCGGTCCTTGTCGTGCTGGCTTTGGGCGCACTTACCGGCTTTTTCAACGGTGTGCTGGTTGAGATCGCCAAGATCGACGCCTTCATCGCGACCTTGGGTACGGGCACAGTGCTCTACGCGCTGGCGCTTTGGCATACGGGTGGTCGCCAGGTTGTGGGGGTTCTGCCCGAAGGTTTCTACGCATTGAACGGCACATTCGTCTTCGGCCTGCCCATCACGGGCTATTACGTGTTGGTCATTACCATCACCATGTGGCTGATCCTGGAGTACACACCGATCGGCCGGTACCTTTATGCCATTGGCGCCAACATCAAAGCCGCTGAACTGAATGGTATTCCCACCCGCAAATTCGTTGTCGGTGCCTTTGTTACATCGGGCACTTTGACGGCACTGACGGGTGTCTTGCTTGCCTCAAAACTACGGATTGGCCAGGCCAGCGTCGGGCTGGAATATCTGTTGCCGGCGCTTGTGGGCGCATTCCTGGGATCGACGACCATCAAGCCGGGCCGCGTCAACGTCTGGGGCACGATTGTGGGGGTTGTGATCCTGGCCGTGGGCATCTCGGGGATCCAGCAGTTCGGCGGATCGTTCTGGGTCGAGCCGATGTTCAATGGCGTAACACTGCTCGTCGCAATCGGGATCGCGGGGTACGCGCAGCGCCGCAGGGGGACCACAGGCTCGTAAAGGGTCTGGAATATGACTGAAATCAACAATCGGAGGAAATCACATGATCAGACGTACGTTAATACTCGGCTCGTTGGCGCTTGGATTGGCAGCGGCCCCGGCCTCGGCCGATGCTATTGCCGACGCGCTGGCCCTGGTCGAGAAACATGCCGGCCAGAAAGTGGAATGGGATGGCCCGACCGAGGGTCCCGCCGCAGCCGAGGCCAAAACCATAGTTGTGGTGGCAGCGGACATGAAAAACGGTGGTGTGCTGGGGGTCTCCAGTGGCATCGAGGAGGCGGCGGCGGCCATAGGCTGGGACGTACGGGTGCTGGACGGGGCCGGGTCCATTTCGGGCCGCGCGGCAGCGTTCAATCAGGCCTTGGCCCTGTCCCCGGACGGCATCATCATCAACGGCCTCGACGCGGTCGAACAACAGGCCGCCATGGCCTCGGCGCGCGACGCGAACATTCCGATGGTGGGCTGGCATGCCTCCCCGGTTATCGGTCCGGACCCCGATAGCGGCCTGTTTGCCAATGTCTCGACCGACGCGATGGAGGTGTCTGCGGCCGCAGCCCAATGGGCCTTTGCGGATGCGGGCGGCAAACCTGGTGTGGTGATCTTTACCGACAGTACCTATTCCATCGCCATCGCCAAGGCGGACCGGATCAAGGAAACCATTGAAGCGCTTGGCGGAACGGTGCTGGAGTACGTCGACACGCCCATTGCCGATACGTCCAACCGGATGCCAACCCTGACCACTGCACTGTTGCAACGGCACGGCACTGCCTGGACGCACAGTCTGGCCATCAATGACATTTACTTTGATTTCATGGGCCCGTCGCTTGCCGCAGCGGGCCTCAAGGGCACCGATGCGCCGAAATCGGTTGCGGCCGGTGATGGTTCCGAGAGTGCGTATCAGCGCATCCGTGCCGACCAGTATCAGGCCGTCACGGTCGCCGAGCCGCTCAACCTTCAGGGGTGGCAGCTGATCGACGAGTTGAACCGCGCGCTGCAGGGGGAGCCCTGGTCCGGCTACACGTCGCCCCTGCATGTTGTCACGAAAGACAACATCAGCTTCGATGGCGGCGATCGGAACATTTTTGATCCCGGCAATGGCTACCGCGAGGCTTATGCCAAGATCTGGGGCAAATAGCACTCCGGATCCAAGCTATTGTTGTAACGCCAGCCTAGGCGTCAGGCTGGCGTTTTATTATGCAAGTGGACCATATCTGCCGAAATGGACCGGTTTGCCCCTTTCGATTTTCGAAACCTGTTTATATTTATAGGGGCACGGAAAGGAACAGCATGGCACGTCCCATCGTCGGTATTGTCGGCAACCATCATCTGATAAATGATGAATACCCTGTTCAGGGTGTTGGGCAGTCGAACGTTGAAGCGGTGGCCGAGGTCTCCGGAGCATTGCCATTGATCGTTCCGGCGCTGCCGGACCAGGTGGACGTCTCAGACTTGCTGGCGGCGGTGGATGGTATCGTTCTGACCGGGGGGCGGCCGAATGTTCATCCCGAGCTCTATGGCCACCAGCCGACCGAGGCGCACGGAACATTCGATCTCAACCGCGATAACCTGGTGCTGCCGCTGATCCGTGCCTGCGTCGATGTCGGTCGCCCTATACTGGGGATCTGCCGCGGGTTTCAGGAGTTTAACGTGGCGTTTGGGGGCACATTGCACCCTGAGATACGCGACCTCCCGGGCCGGATGAACCATCGCATGGATCCCGACGGCACTTTGGAAGAAAAGTTTGGCCGGACGCACCCGATCAAACTGACGCCCGGAGGGCAGTTTTCCAGGATCTTTGGCGCGGATGAGGTTGTGGTGAACACCCTTCATGGCCAGGGAATCGAAGAGTCTGGCGCGCGCGTCCGGATTGAAGGGTACGCGCATGACACCACGCCCGAGGCACTGGTCATTGAGGAGGCGCGTGGCTTTGCCATGGCGGTTCAGTGGCACCCCGAGTGGAACGCCGCCCAGAACCCGGTGTCACGCGCCCTGTTCGAAGCCTTTGGTCGCGCGATCAGCGGCGCGCGCCTACAGCGGGCTGGCTAGGGCGTTTGACAAAAGACCTGAAGCATTACGCATTACCTAACACCTAACGCGTTGAGATCTTTAATTTCAGGCAGCGTTAGCTGATTCAGCTTTTCGCATAACGCTTTAGGCCCGGAATACAGGCAGTTTTCAACCACGCAGCTATCCGGATGATCTGCCTTTCAGACAGGTGGGCCGCTTGATCCGTCCGCCAGACGGAGCAGGATCCGGACCGATTTTGAAAGGGTCAGTGCATCTGCTTGCGGTGCGAACTTCGCCATATGGGCGGATTCCAGATGAACCTGGAACGCGGCTGCGTTCGAGTACACTTCGTATAGCGTAAAGGATCCCTGTGCCTCAGGGTCGCTGCAAACGTCAAAAACATGGCAGTCAACTTCATTCTCGAGGGAATTCCGAGCCTGTTCGGCAAGCAACGCCGCGAACTGCGGTGCATCCGATGCGGACACGGTCCAGTCGACGAGGACAACATACATCCAAAGATCCCTTTACGGCTTGCGCTGGTGATGGCTTAACGTATACGTTATTGGCAGCGTGCGAACAAGAGGGCAGGCAATGGGCTTCAGCATTTGTGTCTTCGATGGCGACGGGATCGGCCCCGAGATCATGGCGCCGACACTTCGCATTCTTGATCGCGCCGTTGCCCAGGCCGGAGGTCCGAACCTGACCTTCAGCCATCATCCCGCCGGTGCCGGACATTATGCCGAGACCGGCGAAGCGCTTCCCAAAGCATCGGTGGACGCTGCGCGCGCCTCGGATGCGATACTGCTGTCCGCCATGGGCCTTCCGTCGATCCGCAAGCCGGACGGAACCGAGATCACGCCGCAAATCGAGCTTCGCTTCGCTCTCAACCTCTATGCCGGGGTCCGCCCGGTGCGGGTTTTTCCCGGTCAGAAGACCGTTCTTTCGGATCCGCGCGCGGCGGATATCGACTTTGTTTTGGTCCGGGAAAGCACCGAGGGCCTGTTTGCCCATATGAACGACGGCGTCGTGACCCAAACAGATGCGACCGAGGTTATGCGGATCACCAGGGCGACCTCGGAAAAGCTGTTCGATTTCAGCTTTCGGCTGACCCAACACCGTGCCAGCCGCAAGGGACGCAGGGGCCGTTTGACGTGCGTGGATAAGGCCAACGTCTTTCGTGCCTTCTGGTTCTTCCGCGAGATTTTTGAGGCCCGCGCACAACAGTATCCGGATGTCCAAACCGACGCGGCCTATGTCGATGCCATGGCCATGTGGTTCGTGCAGCGCCCCTGGGAGTTCGATGTCATGGTCACCGAGAACATGTTCGGCGACATTTTATCCGACCTCGGCGCGGGGCTCTTGGGTTCGCTCGGCCTCGCGCCTTCGGCCGATATCGGCGACGATATCGCGGTCTTCCAACCGTGCCATGGTTCGGCGCCCGATATTGCGGGGCAGGGCAAGGCGAACCCTCTGGCGATGATCCTGTCGGGGGCGATGATGCTGGACTGGCTAGGCACCGAACGACAGGCGCCGACGCTGACCGTCGCGGGTCAGGCAATAGACGATGCGGTGGCCAAAGTGATCGCGGACGGCGCATTCCTGACCGGAGATCTGGGCGGTTCGGCCAGCACCTCAGGCTGTGCCGACGCGGTTCTGTCAGCGCTCGGACCGGGCTGACATGCGGATCGGATGTGTCGGGGCCGGATACTTCGCCCAGTTCCAGCTGCGGGCATGGCATCGCATGCCGGAAGCACATCTGGTCGGCGTGGCAGATCAGGACCCCGCCCGACTGGCCGCGCTGGACCTGCCGCATGTGGCACATCATCCGGGTATCGCATCCTTGTTGGCGGATCATGATTTGGACATCCTGGACATCGCGACACCCCCGGCCACACACGCGTCGCTGATCCGCCAGGCCTTGGGCCGTGTCCCCGTGATCATCTGTCAAAAGCCGTTTTGCGCCAGCCTTGCCGAGGCTGAGGCAATGGTGGCTGAAGCTGGTGATACCATATTGATTGTGCACGAGAACTTTCGCTTTCAACCCTGGTACCGCGAGATCCGGCGGCTGCTGAACACAGGGCGTTTGGGTCGCGTGTTACAGGCCCGGTTCGCGCTCCGACCAGGCGACGGTCAGGGGGAGGAGGCGTATCTGGACCGTCAACCCTACTTTCGCGACATGCCCAGATTCCTGATCCGCGAGACCGGTATCCACTTCATTGATGTGTTTCGTTACCTTCTGGGAGAGCCGGAGGCGGTCTACGCGGATTTGCGCCGTGTGAACCCCGTTATTGCGGGTGAAGATGCCGGTATTGTGATATTCGACCTTGCGGACGGCGGCCGTGCAGTATTCGATGGCAACCGCAATTTGGATCATGCCGCCGAGAACACGCGTATGACGTTAGGGGAGATGGAGATCGAAGGGACCGATGCCACGCTCAGGCTCACCGGAGACGGCGCTATCCACATTCGCGCGCGCAACGGTGCTTCTTGGCAACGCCACCCCCATACCTTTGACGACATCGATTTTGGTGGAAATTGTGTCGAGGCCTTTCAGGCACATGTTCTGGCCGGGCTCTCCGGTAAGGCAATGCTCGAGACCCGGGCAACCGAGTATCTCACCAACCTTCGACTGGAAGCGCTGATTTACGCCTCGGCCCAACAGGGCGCGAAATTGCCCCTCCCGCACCGATGACCCAGAGACCGCGCCAGCAGACCAGAACCCAATACGCGTATGACGCCCTTAAGGCGATGATCATGGACAATAGTCTGGCGGCCGGATCCTCGTATCTGGAGCAGACACTTGCTGAACGTCTTGGGGTCAGCCGGACCCCGCTGCGCGAGGCTGCCCAGCAGTTGCAGACCGAGGGGTTTGTGACCATCCGTCCGCGACTTGGCGTCCTGATCCGGCCCATTTCATCGCGCGACATGGCCGAAATCTATGATCTGCTGACGATCCTTGAGCCACATGCCGCGCATCTGCTGGCCAGTCGGGACCTGTCATCCGAAAGCCGCGCGCAGTTGATGGGGTCAGTCGAGACCATGGATCGGGCGCTCGGCAGGGGCGACCTGAACCGCTGGGCCGAAGCTGATCGCCAGTTTCATGCACAGCTCATCGATTTATGCGGAAACACCCGTTTGCGGGATATTGTCTCGGGCCTATGGGATCAGGTGCACAGGGCGCGGATGAACACGTTGACCGATCGCGAGGATCTGGCGTTGTCCAACGATGATCATCGGGCCCTTCTGAAGCTGATCTTCGCGGGGGATGCCGTTGGTGCCGAGGCGCTGCACCGCGAGCACCGCGCCCGCGCCGGTTTGGCGCTGACCCGGATCCTCAGCTTGCGCGGCGGGTCGGGGCTGTGACCGAGTGGTCGATTACCGCGTTCAAATATGCCGAGCGTAATCAGCGGCTTCGGCAGCATTCGTTTTTGTTGGATGATGATCACGCCAGCCCGCATGCGATGGACTACTATGTTTGGTTGCTGGAGGCCGGAGACCGACGGATCGTGGTCGACACCGGGTATGACGCGGCCGAGGGTAGGGCGCGCGGCCGCCCCATCGAGACGGCGCCACAAGACATGCTGGCGCAAGCCGGCGTCGAAACCTCATCCGTTGATACGGTTATCCTCACGCATCTGCACTACGATCATGCCGGGTCACTCGCAGCCTTTCCCGAGGCTCGGCTGTGGGTGCAGGAGGTTGAGATGGCCTATGCCACCGGTCCGTGCATGTGTCACGACGCCCTTCGCATGCCCTTCACCGGCGCGCACATCTGTGACATGGTCCGCGCGCTTTACATGGGCCGCGTCCAGTTTGTTTCCGGCAGCGCCGAAGTGGCACCTGGAGTGGAACTGCACCTGATCGGCGGGCATTCGCGTGGATTGCAGGTGGTGCGGGTGCGGACCCGGCGCGGTTGGGTTGTGCTGGCGTCGGATGCCAGCCACTACTATGAGAACTTTCTGGCGGGAAAGCCCTTTCCCATCGTCGTCGATCTCGAAAACATGCTGAACGGGTTTGCTCGCATTCGGGCGCTGGCAGAAAGCGACGCGCATGTGATCCCCGGTCATGACCCGCTTGTGCGTGCCGCATATCCAATACGTGGCAGCGAAAATGTCGTGAGCCTGCATGCCGACCCCAAGCCTGGCCTCTGGACCCCGCAAGGACGGGCGCTGCCGTAAACGTACCGTGCTGTACTGTGATCGCAGCCGAATACGGACTTTGCTACAGTTTGTTCAGCGGCACCTTCAGCGCCATATCGCCGTTCTCGTCTTCGGGAAAGTGCCCCGCACGCATGTTCACCTGCAGGGCCGGGATGATCAGTTTCGGCATGTTCAGGGTTGCGTCGCGTTCAGTCCGCATGCTGACAAACTCCGCGCGGCTGATGCCTCCGCCGACATGGATGTTTTCCGCCCGTTCCTGCGCCACCGTTGTTTCCCATGCGATATCGCGCCCACCCGGTCCGTAGTCGTGGCACATGAACAACCGCATTTCGTCAGGCAGGGACAGCAGGCGTTGAATGGAATCGTACAGCTGGCCGGCGTCTCCGCCCGGAAAATCCGCCCGGGCCGAGCCGCCATCGGGCATGAATAACGTGTCGCCCACAAACGCCGCATCACCAATGACATGTGTCATGCACGCCGGTGTATGTCCGGGGGTTGACAGAACAACCGCTTCCATTCCGCCAATCTGATACGTGTCGCCCTCTTCGAACAGGGCGTCAAACTGGCTTCCGTCGCGTTGGAACGCGGTCCCTTCGTTAAAGACCTTGCCGAACGTGTTTTGCACGACCATGATCGCACGGCTGATCCCGGTTTTTCCGCCCAGAACCTCCTGCAGATAGGGTGCTGCAGACAGATGATCCGCATGGACATGCGTTTCAATGATCCACTCAAGTGTCAGGTCCTCGGCCCGGATATGCGCGATCACCTTGTCCGCATTCTCCTGCGTAATGCGGCCCGCTGCCATATCGATATCGATCACACTGTCAATCACCGCGCAGGCACGACTATCCGGATCCTTGACGACGTAGCTGATTGTATTGGTCGCAGGATCAAAAAAAGCGGTGACCACGGGGTGAACGTTCATATTCGGGATGACCTGAACCATTTTTTCTCCTCACCTGATGAAACCTAAAGTAATCAATCCGCGCCGGGCTGTCACCTGCTCGCCAGGCTGCGATCCCCATTGACCCGCCTAAATCCATGGTAGACACAGGGCGTTACGGGACATCAGACGGACACTGTGACGCATGAAGCTTGTTCTTCACATCGGGACCGAGAAGACAGGGACGACCGCTGCGCAGTATTGGTTTCACGAAAATACCGAGGTTTTGCGCTCTCAGGGTATTTGGTACGCGCAATCCCTGGGCTTGCCGAACAACCGCGCCCTATCGGTCATCGCCCGCCCGGCCGACGCCGAGGAGGACGGGTTTCATCATTTCGGCCTGACCTCGGCCGAGGATCACGCGGCCTTTTGCATCAACACACGCGAGGCTTTTAAGAGGGATGTCGCTACAGCGCGCGAGGCGGGCGCACGGGTTTTCCTGATCAGTTCCGAGCACTGCCACTCCCGCCTGCCGCTTCAGGGGATGGTCGATCAGGTGTATCGGATCGTCTCGGATCTGTTCGATCAGATCGAGGTGGTTTGTTTCCTGCGGCCGCAGATTGATACCGGACTGTCCCTTGCCTCCACCGGTTCCCGGGTGGGGAACTATGTGGACAAATTGCACCTTGGGCACATCAAGCCGGAGAACGTTTTCTATGACTTTCAGAAACTAGTCACGCGCTGGGCTGATGCTTTTGGCCCAAAGGCGATCACACTGGTGCCTTTTAAGCTTAACCCATCGCCGGTGCGATACTTCAAGGCAGCCCTGGGGCTGTCCGAGACGGTGACCTATATTCCCGACAGGCGAATGAACCAAACCCTCGACTACCGGTTGGTCGCGCTGACCAACACCCTGGTGGGGCCGGGCGCCCGGGGCCGCCCGCGCTCCCTTCCGCAAATGGCGCGCCGCTACTATGTCGACAGTCTGCCCTGCGAGGAACCCCTGTCCATATCCCTGTCCGATGCGCAGCGCCTGCATGCAGCGTTTGAGCCGATGAACCAACAGATCGCATCAGAATGGCCATCGATCACCGCGACGGATCTGACGCCGAACTGGGACCGGTATCCAGAGGTCGGAACCTTTGACAAATTGGAAACGGCCGATATCTCACCCTTCCTGCAAACAATTTTTTCCAGGTTCAATGCGGACCTTGCAATCCAGCGCGCCCGGGTGCTGTTGCTTGAATCCCGTGAAGCCGAGGAACGGGAGGATTTTGTAGCGGCCGCGCATGCGATGGATGCGGCGCTGCCCCAGCTTCAAGGCGCGAAGACGGTTGAGCCGGTTGCAGAATGGGCGGCTGACCAGCATCATCACTATCTCAATCGCCGCGACACCCTTCTGGCACAGGATGCGATGCGTCGTGCCGTGAAGAACCTGGAGGCGTCGCGCGCTGCCGAAGACGAGGCGGATCTTGAGCGCGCCATAGGAAGCATGGAACGTGCGATCGCGGATCTTGAAGCCGCGCGGGGCGCCACCTCGGTCGCTGAATGGGCCGATGAACAACACTTCCACTATACTGCCAGATACAAACGCTTGCTTGCGTTGATGGCAGATCAAAGCACCGATGCGCGGGCCCCGACAGATCCCGCCTCACACACCTAGAAACCAACAGCCCGGCCTGTTTACCCGCGGAACAAAGGACCAGTACCATGAGCTTCAACGCGCTTCTTGTGACTAAGGATGACGATGGCAAAACGGCCGCCGAAGTCAGCCAGATCACACTCGATGACCTTCCAGAAGCGGAGGTCACGGTCGCGGTGGAGTATTCCACGGTCAACTACAAAGATGGGCTGTGCATCGGTCCCGGCGGCGGACTGGTCCGAAAGTATCCACATGTGCCGGGTATCGACTTTTCCGGAACGGTCGAAGCATCTGACGATCCGCGCTATTCAGTCGGCGACAAAGTCGTGCTGACCGGTTGGCGGGTCGGCGAGGCGCATTGGGGGGGCTATGCGCAAAAGGCGCGGGTCAAGGCGGACTGGCTGGTGCCGCTGCCAGACGGTCTTACCACGCGGCAGTCAATGGCGGTGGGCACGGCAGGTTTCACCGCCATGCTGGCAGTGATGGCGCTGGAAGATCACGGTCTGGAACCTGGTCATGGGCCGGTGCTGGTTACGGGGGCTGCCGGTGGGGTGGGATCGGTCGCCACTGCGATCCTGGCCAACCTGGGCTACGAGGTTGCGGGTGTGACCGGCCGCCCCGAGACTCGTGATTACCTGTTGTCTCTTGGTGCGGCCCAGATCGTGCCGCGCGCCGATCTGAACGAGACCACCAAGCGGCCGCTGGAAGGTGAGACCTGGTCGGGGTGCGTCGACGCCGTCGGGGGTGCGATGCTGGCACGACTTCTGGGGCAGATGAAGTATGGCGCATCGGTCGCGGCAGTGGGTCTTGCCGGCGGGGCGGCGCTGCCAGCCACGGTCATCCCCTTTCTTTTGCGCGGTGTGAACCTTCTGGGTATCGACAGCGTGATGCAGCCGTATGAAAATCGCTTGCGGGCCTGGAGCAGAATTGCCCAAGCGCTGCCGATGGACAAGCTGGAGGCGATGATTAATCCTGCGACATTGCAGGACCTGCCCCAACTGGGTTCCGAGATTTTGAAAGGTGAGGTCAAGGGGCGCGTGGTTGTGGATGTGAACGCCTAGGGCGCCCTGCCGTGATGTCGATGCGCCACGCACCGCCTTACATCAAGGGTTTCAACGCGTTGGAGGGCTGGTATTGGTCCGGGTGAAAGACGACCCGCCATACTGATCGGTGCCCCAAAAGAAGAGGCGGGCAACTTCTGCTGCCCGCCCCTTCAAGGCAAAACTGCGATATGGTGCGGATGGTTCAACGCCCCGTTTTACCACCCTCGCTGCGATGCGCACCAGGACCCGGATCCCCTCCACCTGGTATTCAACGCGCGCCACATCACACCTGTTCCACCCCTGATTGTAGACTCAACTCAACGCTACTCACTTACTAGTTACGCGACGCCTACGCACATTCGGCCTCTTCCCAAGAACTACTCAAGCTCGGCCTGTATACAGGTATAGCTGATAATGTGACTAAAATTTGCGCGGGTCCAGCCCCTATTCGGGTTTTTATGTGTTTCCTGAGAATATCTGCATATCTCGCTAAGGGAGCCACCGTGGGCCGAAGGAATTTTTCCATGAAATTCAAAGCTGTATCAGCAGAGGGTGGGTTGTGCACAATGCATTTCAGGTTGTTTCAATCTTCCGCGTCATGTGATCGGATTTGATACCATATCACCTGCTTTCATGGGCAAAGAAACGACTGACCAAAAAGAAGGGGCAAGGAGACTGAGCTCCTTACCCCCTCATGGGTCAAAGCCTCGTTACATTTCGGCACTGCTCCGGCCCTTGTTGGCCCGCATGTACCAGAGGATCCTGAGTAGGACGGGTACCCCCCACCTTCATCCGACCCTTGTTCGCCGTACAGCCATACACTAACCCGAAGATAATACTACACCACACAAAGCGGCTACCGGTTACGCAACTGCAGGCTCTTCCGCCTCTTCCCTAAAACTTAAACAACCTTTGTTGTATACAGGTATGGGGCAAATGTGGCGACATTAAGTCGCCAGCGCTCGCGCCTAGGTTTTTTTTGCTACGGGCGATTAATCTGGGGTTGTGTGGTCCAACCAACTTTTGGCCCGAAATAGTCGGGCGGACGTGAAGTCCAATTTCTCTTGAAAATTCCGACGGCTATGTGAGATTGTGTCATGCCCGCTGGACAATTAAACCGAAGTATATATGTATTTGTGTACATGTGTGCTGGAAATTTTGGCTGGCTCGCTATGTGTTCATTCTGCTTAATAGGACAGTACTTGTAATGAAGGCCGCGGCTCGTACCAACTACCTTGAGATCGCCATGGCGTTGCGTGCTCGGATCTGCTTGGCAACAGATACCGAGGAGCTGTTTTTACACGAGACCAAACTGGCCACGGAATTCGGTGTCTCGCGGACACCAATCCGGCAGGTTCTGCAGCGCCTCGCCTACGAGCGTATGGTCGAAACCCGGTCTGGCGTGGGAACGGTCACCATACCATTGGAGGAAGGACATGCTGTGCAGGACAGCGCCGTCTATTCCGCCGTAATGACCGCCGGATCCGCATGTGCGCAGGGTCCCGTTCCAGAGGAAACCGTGCTTTTGGTGCGGGGTTTGGGCGGTTTGCTAAGAAATGAAGAACTGCCTGATCCGGAGCGTTTTTTTGAGCTCCGTTCAAAGCTGTTGTCGCTGGCGGCACCGCTGTTTTCGGACAGTATTCTTTATGACGCACATCTGGCGGCCCATTGGCGCATTATCCGCTGGCGTTTGCGTGAGTATCGCGACAACCCCGAGCGCACGTTCGGCATATTCAAGAATACGATCAACGGTTTGGAGGAGTTGATCGACAACAATGGCACGGTTTCGGGCATCCTCGGTTGGGGATCGGAATCTGCGATGGAGCCGTCGTGATCGCAGGAATGTCCGGTTTGTGTTCATTCAGACTTGTCAACTTGATCTGACACGCTCTAGTGTTTAGCCATTGGGCCTGCACGTCGCGGGTGGATCGGGCAGGGCATCGGCGTTTGACACAGCTAGACCTTGATTTTACCCGCAGCCAGTTTCCCGCATTCGCCGCACCGGCCTATCCCGATCATATCCACTTCGACAACGCAGGCGGCAGCTTTGCATGCGCGGCGGTGATCGACCGGCTGACAGGGTTTTATCGCGATACCAAAGTGCAACCCTACGGCCCCGGTCCCACCAGCACGCATGCCGGTGCTGCGATGGACGAGGCAAAAAACCGGTTGTCCGCGATGTTCAACGTTGCCCCGGATGAACTGGCGTTTGGGCCGTCCACCACCCAAAACGCTTATGTCCTGGCGCAGGCTTTCCGACAGATGCTGGTGCCGGGTGAGGCAATCATCGTGACCAATCAGGACCACGAGGCCAACACCGGCCCGTGGCGCGGGCTGGCCGAAACGGGAACCGAGGTCCGCGAATGGCGCGTCGACCCCGACAGCGGCACCCTGGATACACAGGACCTGATCCGTTTGCTCGATGGCCCGGTACGGCTTGTCTGCATGCCGCACTGCTCGAACATCCTCGGTGTCATAAATCCTGTCGCCGAGTGGTCTGACCTTGCACATGATGCCGGCGCAGTGGTCTGTGTGGACGGTGTCAGCGCGGCGCCGCATGGCTTTCCCGATATGGCGCAGCTTGGCGCCGACATTTACCTTTTCTCGGCCTATAAGACATATGGTCCGCATCAGGGGCTGATGATCTTGCGGCATGCGCTGGCGGACCGGCTGCCCAATCAGGGGCATTATTTCAATTCCGGCTACAGGACCAAGCGATTCACGCCCGCCGGACCTGATCACGCGCAGGTTGCAGCCTCCGCCGGTATGGCGGATTACATCGATGCGCTCTATGCACACCACTTTCCGGCCGGGGATGCGGGTCCGGCGGATCGTACAGCAGCGGTATCCCGGCTCCAAAGGGGCCAGGAAAGCAAGCTGCTAGGACCGCTGCTTGACTATCTGTCCGGCCGCAACGATCTGCGTTTGCTGGGGCCGCATCACAGCCCTGAAAAGGTCGGGACGGTCGCTGTCGTTCCCGAACGCCCGGCTGCGGAGGTTGCGAAGGCGCTTGTCCCGCTGGGTATCATGGCAGACGGCGGTGATTTCTATGCCGTGCGTCTGCTGGAAGCCTTGGGTGTCGATCCTGCCACCGGTGTGTTGCGATTGTCGTTCACGCATTACAACCGCCCGTCAGACATCGACGCTGCCGTCGCCGCATTGGATCAGGTGCTCTGACATGAGGCGAGTGATCCGAACACCGTTGCGTGCCGTAAAGAACTTAACACTAGGTTCAGATCCTTTGGTGGTACGGCCGGCGAATATATGAAAAAACCCAAGATCTTCTGGTTTCGCCGTGACTTCCGTCTCCACGATCACCCCGGACTGACAGCAATTCTTGCAGACGGCGCGCCGTTGGTGCCGATCTTCATTCTGGACCCGCAGACAGGGGAACTGGGGGCCGCTCATACATGGCGACTAGGCAAGGGGCTTGAGGTCCTTGCAGATCGGCTGAGGGAGGTGGGCAGCCGCCTGATCCTGCGCAAGGGCGATGTCATGTCGGTTCTGCGCGCGCTGATCGCCGAAACCGGCGCGGCGGAAGTGCATTGGTCGCGCACATATGATCCCCAGGGCATTGCGCGTGACACAGCGGTCAAGTCCGCCCTTGAGCGCGAAGGGGTAAGAGCGCAAGGGCACAGTGGGCATGTCCTGTTCGAACCCTGGACCGTGGAAACCGGGCAGGGGAGCTTTTATAAAGTATACACCCCTTTCTGGAACGCCGTACGAACACGCGATCCCGGTGCCCTGCTGCCGGCCCCGACAGCACTGCCGACACCTGAAGCGTGGCCCAAAAGCGATATTCTGTCCGCATGGAACCTGGGGGCCGCGATGAACCGTGGTGCCGCGGTTGTTGCCCGGTTCGCCAGGGTCGGGGAAGCCGAGGCTGCACATCGACTGCACCAGTTTGTCGACACTAGGATCGATACCTACAGCGCGAACCGCGATCGGCTGGACCACGATGGCACGAGCGGTCTGAGCGAGAATCTGGCCTTCGGTGAAATCTCGCCCCGGCAGTGCTGGCAGGCCGGAATGGACGCCCGGGTCCGTGGTGCACAGGGTGCCGAGACGTTCCTGAAGGAACTGGTCTGGCGCGACTTTGCCTACCACCTGTTGTATCACACACCCGAAATCACCACGCGAAACTGGCGCGCCGAGTGGGATGGTTTCCCCTGGGCCGGGCCAAACCCTCTGGCCACAGCCTGGATGCAAGGCCGAACGGGCGAGCCTGTGATCGATGCGGCCATGCGCCAACTCTATGTGACCGGAACGATGCACAACCGGGCGCGTATGCTGGTGGCAAGCTACCTGACCAAACACTTGATGACCGACTGGCGTGTCGGTCAAAACTGGTTCGCAGACTGCCTAATCGACTGGGATCCCGCCTCCAACGCAATGGGATGGCAATGGGCCGCAGGCTCGGGTCCTGATGCCGCCCCCTTCTTTCGGATCTTCAATCCCGCCACCCAGGCCGAAAAATTCGATCCCAACGAAGGCTATCGGGCCCGTTTTATCGCTGAGGGGCGCAAAAACCCGCATGCCGACGCGCTGCTCTATTTCGACGCGGTTCCAAAAAGCTGGGGACTTCGGCCGGATAACACCTATCCTCAACCACTGGTGGATCTGAAAGCGGGGCGCGAGGCGGCGTTGACCGCCTATAAGGCCCACCGCGCCAATGACGCGGCCTGACCGGCCCAAGACTTCGATAAAAGGACGAGCAGATGAAAGTAGCGGTGATTGGCGGTGGCATCAGTGGCATGGGTGCGGCACTTGCCTTGTCCGAAGTGCATGATGTTCAGCTTTTTGAACAGGCGGACCGGATGGGCGGGCACGCGAATACCGTCAACGTTGTCCACAACGGACGGACCGTACCCGTGGACACGGGCTTTATCGTCTACAACAACCGCAACTATCCCAACCTTACCGGTCTTTTCGAGCACCTCGATGTGCCGACGAAGTGGTCCGATATGTCGTTTGGGCTCTCCGTTCAGGGCGGCAGGATGGAGTATGCTTGCGACAACCTGGATCAGCTGTTTGCGCAACGCATAAACCTGCTTCGCCCGTCTTTCCTGCGGGGTATCCGCGAGATCCTGCGGTTCAATCGCACCGCGCCGGGTCTTCTGGCCAGCGGTGCCCTTGAGGGGATGTCCCTGGCCGAGTTCATCCGGGCCGAAGGCTATTCGGACTGGTTCCGCGATTGTTTTGTGCTGGCCATGGGCGGGGCAATCTGGTCAACGCCGCCTGCCCAGATGATGGCGTTTCCGGCGGCGTCCTTTGTGGCGTTCTTTCGCAACCACGACCTTATGAATGGACTTGCGCCGATGCAGCGCTGGCGGACAGTCGAGGGCGGCTCGCGCACCTATGTTACCCGCCTGACCGAGGCGTTGGGACCCCGTGTCCATACAGGTACTCCGGCGGTATCGATCCGCCGGACCGGTGGTTTGCCGGTTGTCACGTTTTCGGACGGGTCGGATGCCGTGTTCGACCAGGTAATCTTGGCCTGCCATGGGCCGCAGGCCTTTGCGCTTCTCAGCGATCGGGATCCGCAGGAGACCGAGATCCTGTCGACCTTCAGAACGTCACCCAATGTGGCCGTCCTGCACTCGGATGCATCACTGATGCCTAAAAGGCGAAAGGTATGGTCGAGCTGGAATTTCCTGTCCAACGGCGATCCGTCGCAGGACATGCGCCCGGCTCCGGTGACGTACTGGATGCACCGGTTGCAGGGAACCCCGCCCGAGGTGCCGCTTTTTGTCAGTTTGAACCCGCCTCGGACGATCGACCCCGATTTGATCCACGGGACATATGCATATGACCACCCGGTTTTGGATGCGGCCGCCTTTCGCGCCCAAGAGGATATAGGTGCGATTCAGGGACGCGGCGGCATTTGGTATGCAGGGGCCTGGCTTGGGTACGGGTTTCACGAGGATGGTCTGCGCTCAGGCCTGCGCGCGGCCGCCGCGCTCGGGGCACAGCCCACATGGGCCAAAGACATGCCCAAACCCGCGGCCAGCTTCTTCTCGGCGGCGGCCGAGTGATGCGTCCGGCCGGCAGGTTGTTCCGCGGGCATGTGATGCACATGCGCCTGCAACCTCGTCGGCATCAGTTTCGCTACCGGGTGTTTTCGCTGCTGCTGGATATCGATCAACTTGACCATACCCTACGGGGGCTCAGGCTGCTCAGGCTTGACCGATTTGGCCTGCTTTCCATTCACATCAAGGATCATGGTCCGCGCGACGGTAGCCCGTTGCGGCCCTGGGTCGACGCGCAACTCGCCAAGGCCGATCAGCCCCGCGCCGCGCGCGTCGAGATGCTGAGCTTTCCACGGATGTTGGGGTACGGCTTCAACCCGCTGACGGTCTATTACTGCTATGATGCCGGTGAACGGCTGACGTCCCTGATCTACGAGGTCAAAAACACCTTTGGCGATCAAGTTGCCTATACCCTTCGCGCCGGGGACCAGACCGGCGGCGCCTATCGCCAAACCCAGGTCAAACAGATGTATGTCTCACCGTTTATCGGGATGGACCAGGTGTACCGCTTTGCCCATAACGCCCCGGAGGACCGGCTTGCACTGCGTATCCGGCAAGCCGGCCCCGAGGGTGAGACCCTGATCGCGACCCACACAGCCCAGGGCCGCCCCCTGACCGACCGCGCGCTGGCGCACGCGTTTCTGGCGTACCCGATGATGACGTTCTCTGTCATTGCCTTGATCCACTGGAACGCGCTGCGGCTCGCGCTTAAGCGGGTGCGGTATCACAGCTATTCAAAATCGGATGAAGGACAGAAGTCCGCCGCATGATCTATGACTTGCCCACTTGGCGTCATACAAATGCTGGCCTACTTTATTCTGGAGGGATGGGGGCGTGAAATGACTGAAGTGTTGACGTCAACCCGCGGACAAACGGGGTTGCCACGGTGGTTTGCCGTAAGTTTTTCGCTGGCGTCGCGGATGCGGGCCGGTTCGGTGGACGTTGTCCTGCCAGATGGACGTGTGTTCCGGGCGCAAGGTAGCGAACCGGGACCGCATGGTGTGCTGCAGGTCAAGAATCCGGATTTGTTTACCCGTTTGGCGCGCGACGGCGATCTGGGTTTTGCCGAAGGGTATATGGACGGCTGGTGGGATACCGAAGACCTTCAGTCGCTGCTGGATATGATCCTTCTGAACAATGACGAGCTTGTGCGGGCCTTTCCAGGCGCCGGCCTGGTGCGAGCCTACGAGCGGATGCGGCACTGGATGAACCGCAACACCAAGACACAGGCGCGCAAGAACATCTCGCATCATTATGATCTGGGAAATGAGTTTTACTCGGCCTGGCTGGATGAGACGATGACGTATTCCTCGGCGCTGTTCGATGCGCCCGACATGCCGCTGGCCCAGGCTCAGGAACAGAAATATGCCTCCATGTGCGATCTGATCGGTGTGCGCGAGGGCCAGCACCTGCTGGAGATCGGCTGCGGTTGGGGCGGATTCGCAGAATATGCCGCCGGTGTGCGCGGGGCTAAGGTGACCGGGCTGACAATCAGCAAGGAGCAACTGGCCTACGCCCAGGAGCGCATGTTCAAGGCTGGCCTGAACGAAAGGGTGGAGCTTGTCATGCGCGACTACCGCGACGAGACCCGGACGTTTGACGGTGTTGCCTCGATCGAGATGTTCGAGGCGGTGGGCGAACGATACTGGCCGGTGTATTTCCGCGCCCTGCATGACCGCCTTGTCCCCGGCGCACAGGCAACCTTGCAGATTATCACTGTGCATGACCGCTTGTTCGAAGGGTATCGCAAATCTGTCGATTTCATCCAGAAGTACATCTTTCCCGGTGGTATGTTGCCCAGTCCGCGGGCCCTGTCAGAGCAGATACAAAAGGCGGGACTATCGACTGTAGGATCAATTGAGTTCGGGGAAAGCTATTCCGACACGCTTCGCATATGGCATCGAAAGTTCAACGAGAACTGGGGCGATATCGCGCCCCTGGGGTTTGACGAGCGGTTTCGCCGGATGTGGAACTTTTACTTAACCTCTTGTGCGGCTTGCTTCAAATCTGGCAGTACTGACGTGACACAGATAACGATGCGGCGTCCTGCATGAGATTTGGACGGCGCGGACAAGAGGAAGAACAGGATGCCCACCGCTGCGCGATTGGTCGCCGCCATAGCCCTGGGGCTGGTTTCGGGGGCGATGGCTTTGGTGTTGATCGCCTACTACCCGGACGAGCCGTTTGCCCGAAACCCGATGAAGATCATACAGCCCTTCGCAGTCATAGGGGCGCTGGTGGGTTGGTTCAGCCTGGGTGTGCGTGCCAAACACGACGAGGGTTGGGGGATCTCGCTCGGCATCCGTGCCGCGATCACGACCACCTTCGCAATTCTGACGTTCCTGTCGATCTGGGCGGTTATTCTACGGATCGTCGACGACAAGCTGCGCGGCGCCCGCCCGATGCAGGCGGTTCTAGAGGCGTTTGGCAAGGCCGGGGAGTTCGGCACCTATCTTCTGAACCCCGAGATTATCGGGATAGGTCTGTTCCTGGGGATCTGCGTCGGCGTTTTAACACGCAATACGGCGCGTACCTGGAGCTGACGCGCCCGCGCCACTTCATCTGAACATGAAGAAAGTACCGGTCAGGGTTTTGCTGGGCTATGCTGCGCCCTCGCTCCCGCTGGCGGCGATGTATTTCCCGGTCTATGTGTTCCTGGCTGCGTTTTATGCCGAGGATCACGGCTTTTCGCTGGGCTTCATCGGGGCTGTGTTTATTGCCGTCCGCATTTTCGATGCGCTCACCGACCCGTTGATGGGGGTGCTCTCGGATCGCATCCGCACCCGGTGGGGACGTCGCCGGATCTGGCTGGTCATTGGCTGCCCCCTGGTGATGGGGTCGGTATGGTTTCTGTTTGTACCGCCGCAGGGGGTGTCATCGGCCTGGTTTGTCGGGTTTCTCTTCCTGCTCACATTGGGCTGGACGGTGATGCTGACGCCCTATTTCGCCTGGGGCGCAGAACTGTCCGGTGTCTATGCCGAGCGGGCGCGGGTCACGCTGTGGCGCGACAGTATCGGGTTGGTTGGAACAATACTGGCGGCGATCCTCTACAATGCCGGCGGAGAGGCGGCCGCCGGAATGATGCTTGTCGCGGCGTTTATTGTTCTGGTTTTGCCGAGTGCGGTCGGATTTTGCCTTTGGCGGGTTCCCGAGCCGTATGACTTTTCACACTCAACCGATCGTCCGGGGTCGGTTCTGGCTGTACTGCGGGAGCAGCCGCTGTTCTTACGGTTGTTGCTTGCCTACTTCATCAACGGTGCATCCAACGCATTGCCGGCGACGTTGTTCCTGTTCTTCGTCTCCTACCGGTTGGAGGCACCGGATCAGGGTGGCATTTTGCTGGTATTGTACTTCGGTGCTGCGGTTCTTGCCGCGCCACTGTGGGGCGTTGCGCTGCGGCGCGTGTCGAAACACCGTCTGTGGTGTCTGGCCATGATTTACGCCAGCTGCGTTTTCCTGACCGCGCTCACGCTGGGGCCGGGGGATGTGGCGGCATTTGCGGTGATTTGCATGTTGTCCGGCGCGGCTCTGGGCGCTGATCTGGCGCTGCCTTCGGCGATACAGGCGGATTTGGTGGATTTGGACACGGACAGATCTGGCCGTCAACGCACCGGCGCCTTCTTTGCGTTGTGGTCGCTTGCGACCAAGTTTGCCCTGGCACTCGCCGGGGGCGCGGCGCTGATCCTATTAGACCTTGCCGGGTTTGTGGCCGATGCTGTGGATCCAGGCGGGCCGTGGGGGGTGACTGTTCTTGTCTGGCTATACGCAGCGGCGCCGGTTGCGCTGAAAGCTTCGGCCGTGGCGATGATGTGGCGGTTCCCGTTGGATGCGACGCGCCAGGCCGAAGTGCGCGCCCGGATCGAACGCACCCATGTCACCTAGATGATTGAGGCCCCTTGCGGGGCCAGGTCCCTGTTCCCCACCCGGGCGTGCGCCCGGACGGGGCCCGCCGCCCGGTGGCGCGGACAACACCAAATTGGCGGTTTCGTCGCCTGGGGCGGCAGGGTATAGACCGCGGGGTTCTGTGAAACGCGAGGCGACGATGGCGAATGTATGCGTGGTGGGCGCTCAATGGGGTGACGAGGGCAAAGGCAAGATTGTCGACTGGCTATCGGAACGCGCCGATGTGATCGCGCGCTTTCAGGGCGGACATAACGCCGGGCACACGCTGGTTGTGAACGGGGAGGTGTACAAGCTTTCGCTGCTGCCATCGGGGATCGTCCGCGCGGGCAAACTGAGTGTCATTGGGAACGGCGTCGTCCTGGACCCCTGGGCGTTTGCGGCCGAGGTTGAAAAACTGCAGGGGCAGGGCGTCGACATTTCGCCCCGGACCCTGCTGATTGCCGAGAACACGCCGTTGATTCTGCCCTTGCATGGCGAGTTGGATCGCGCCCGTGAGACCAGCAACAACGTGGCCAAGATCGGCACCACGGGTCGAGGCATTGGTCCGGCCTATGAAGACAAGGTCGGGCGCCGATCGGTTCGCGTGGCGGACCTTGCCGATGAAGCGACGCTGGACCTGCGCCTGGATCGACTCATGACGCATCACGATGCCTTGCGGCGCGGGCTTGGGCTTTCGCCCGTCGATCGCGCCGAGCTCAAGTCGGCGCTGCTCGAGGTCGCGCCGCTGTTACTGGCCCATGCATCACCGGTCTGGCATGTCCTGGCGGAAAGGCGGCGCGCCGGGGATCGCATCCTGTTTGAAGGCGCGCAGGGTGCGCTGCTGGATGTGGACTTCGGCACCTATCCCTTCGTGACATCCTCGAACACCACGGCCGGCATGGCGGCGACCGGGACAGGTATGGGCCCGGATGCCGTGGATTTCACACTTGGGATCGTCAAAGCCTATACGACCCGCGTTGGTGAGGGTCCTTTTCCGGCGGAACTCACGGATGCGACCGGCCAGCTGTTGGGGGAACGCGGCCACGAATTCGGCACTGTGACCGGGCGGAAACGGCGCTGCGGATGGTTTGACGCTGTGCTGGTGCGCCAGACCTGCACGATTTCCGGTGTGTCGGGTATCGCGCTGACCAAGCTGGATGTGTTGGATGGGTTCGAGAGCTTGCAGATCTGCACAGGGTATCGGCTGGATGGTGCGCGGATCGACTACCTGCCCACCGCGGCGGAACAGCAGGCGCGGGTCGAGCCCATCTATGAAAGCCTTGAGGGCTGGTCCGAAACAACCGCCGGCGCGCGCAGCTGGGCAGATCTTCCCGCGCAGGCGATCAAATACGTCCGTCGGGTCGAAGAGTTGATCGGCTGTCCGGTGGCGCTACTTTCGACATCACCTGAGCGTGACGATACCATATTGGTGCGCGATCCTTTCGCCAACTAGACCGGACATCGCAATGAACCTGAGTTACAAGACACGCAAGCGTCTGACGCTTCTGATCCTGTTGGTTGGTCTGCCCGTCTATCTGGTCGCCGCCGTGAGCCTGATCGCTCTGTTCGATCGCCCGCCGATCTGGCTTGAGTTGCTGATCTATGCGGGGCTGGGCGTGCTCTGGGCACTCCCGTTCAAGGCAGTATTTCGCGGTGTGGGGAAGGCAGATCCTGACCAGCAGGGGTGACAGGCGCGGGTGTGATAGCCATATCAGGCGCATCAGCCATTGGAGTGACGTTATGAGAATCCCGCTGGCCGTTGGTGCCGTTTGTATGATGCTAAGCCCCGTTCGCGCCGAAGTGATCGGCGATGTGGATACCGCTTTCAAACTTCTCGGCGCCAACCACAAGATCGTTGTCGAAGCGTTCGACGACCCCTCGGTGAGCGGTGTCAGCTGCTTTGTCAGCCGCGCGAAAACCGGTGGTATTTCGGGCTCGCTGGGGCTCGCCGAAGACACGTCGGATGCCTCCATCGCCTGCCGCCAAACCGGTCCGATTGAGGTTTCTGCCGAGATCGAGGATGGCGAGGAGGTTTTTGGGCGCCGCGCCTCGGTGCTGTTCAAGCGCATTCAGGTCGTACGGTTCTACGACGAAACCCGCCAAACACTGGTTTATCTCACATACTCGGATCGGCTGATCGACGGTTCGCCCAAAAACGCGATTTCCGCGGTTGTTATCCGGCCGTGGGAAAGTGACGGATCATAGACCGCCCCGCCCATGGGTCTGTTCCCGAAGGATCGGTATGTCAGACGCATGCATAGTTCGGGCGTCGTATCGCGGGCGCGGGGACGCCTCAAGTGTGAAGTTTTGCGCCTTTTGCAGGAAGTGTCCCGAACCATCTAACGCGTTGAAATCCTTGTTTTCAGACCGCGCTATGTGGTTCGGGTAGAGAGCAAAACGCCTTACAGCGCACCTTCTTCAAAGTCGTCCTGCGGCATGTCCTCGCCAAAGACGGCACTGTAGCGTGCGCGCGCTTCCGGCGACATGCTGAACTGTCCTGCCTCAACACGGATCAGATCTCCGCTGCGGACCAGCTTGCCAAAGGCCTTGATCTTGGTTTCGGCGGTCAGGGGTGTGTCGCCTGCCAGAGTCTTGACCATGTCCATAATGTCGTTCCGGGACACAGTCGCCCGATCCTCAACCAGAATCAGGAAGGCCGAGGCCGCCCCCATTAGTTCGGGCAAGGTGGTCGCGCCGATCTTGCGAGCGAAACCGCGCGGGGTGAACTCATCGTCTTCACCGGGGATGGGGTCGAGGTTGAAGACAGGTCCGGCGTTTGACTTGACTGGCTTGGTAAAGCTGGAGTGCAGCCGGTCCTCGATCGACGGGCCCTCGGCCTTGCGGGCGCGGTCCGCCGCCGCGGCATCCGCCTCGGGGGTTTCCTCCGATTTACCTGTCAGCAGGCCCCGAAGGCCGCCCAACGCGCTCTCCGGTTCGGCGTCCTGATTTGCCGGTCGCGGCGCTGATGGCGTCCCGTCGTTGGCGTTTGGTTGGATAACGCGCAAAATACCGCCCCTCGGGGAGGCATCCACTTGGTCAGCTTCCGTCTCTTCCGGCGGCTGTGTCTGATCAAATTCGGATGCCGATGGCTTGCTCGCGTCGCCCAGTATCGACGGTGATGGGGGGGCATCCCCCTCGTCCGGACCACCGCGTTTGAACATCGCACCCAGCGCCCGCAG
Organism: Pseudomonadota bacterium; assembly: GCA_039190275.1. Taxonomy (GTDB): domain Bacteria; phylum Pseudomonadota; class Alphaproteobacteria; order Rhodobacterales; family Rhodobacteraceae; genus Halovulum. The sequence continues at coordinate 36,039 of JBCCYF010000005.1, forward strand.
GGGTCCGCCGGTCTGGGCGGGCTCGACCTCCGTCGACGGCGGGGCCGCGTTGGCTTGCTCCGGCGACAGGCTCGAGCGAAGCTCGGATAAGTCGAGGTCGTCGGGAATTTCCGCCGGCGGTTTCTTGGCTTTGAGTTTAAAGAGAACCTTGGTTTCCGGCTTTTCAGCAACGCTGTCGATAAATGACGGTTCCTCGGGCGAAAGCTCGGTTTCCTCCTCCCCGTCTTCCCGGGCCAGCTCGGGACCCAGACGCAAAGCATCGGCGTGTTCGCCCGGGTTCGGGCGCAGCGTCAGTACATCCGCGGGTGTCTTTCCGTCTTCGATGTCGTCATCGGATTGGGGGCTACGGATATGCGGAGCATAGGGTTCCTGCGACTCTTCTGCCGATCCCAGACCGTTGGCAAGGTCCTCAAGCAGCGCATCGTCCCCCTCCATGGCCGCATCTTCCAGCGCAACATCATCGGCCAGAGCATCCATTTCATCCAGATCCTGGATAGTATCCGGATTGTCGGTGTGCCCGTTCGCGTCTGCCGGGTCGACAGCGAAGTCCCCCAAGGCAAGGCTGCGAATAAGATCTTCATCAGATGTGGTCGTCTCGGGCGGTTCGACATCGGTGTCGGCACCTTCAGCGAAGGCCTCGACGGCTGCCGGGGTGTCATCCCCCTCGCCGGTCGCGTCATTCCATTGGTCGGAGTTTGCGTCGGTATTCGGTTTCTCAGGCGATGGCGTAAAGTAGAAATCTTCGGACGCGCTATCCAGTATGGCCGCCTTTTGATCCGCTTCATCTGCGGTGTCGAAGTCTGGTTCCTCCTCCGGCGTGTGATCTTCGTGCTCGGCTGCCACGTCATATTCAGGCGCGCCGTCAGCATCTTCCATCAACTCGGTACCGGCTGCGTCGTTCTCGTACCGGCCATCATCATCCATCGACAGGTCGGTTCCGGGACCTTCGTCGGCAACGCTCTCGTCTTGGTCGTGGTCACCTTCGTCGTCGAACGACGCATCGTCAGGGGCACCTTCATGCACGTCTTCGGCGGTCTCTTCCTCATCCGGGGCCGTGTCCAACCGGTCATGCAGTTCGTGTGCATCGGCATCATGATGCTCAACATCGATGTCTTCTCCGACATCGACGCCATCACGAAGTTCAGTGACTTCAGGTTTGGCATCCTCTGCGCTGTCGATACCATCGGCCGGCGCTTCGTCTGTCTGGTCTGCAATTGCCGCGGGTGCGATATCTTTACCGTCTGCCGTCAAGTTCCTGACATAGACGCCGCCCGCGATCGGTGTGATCTGTATCTCGGTATGATCCTTGCCGCCCAACACCTCGCGAAGGTGCTGAAAATCGTCGATCTCATCGTATTTGCCGAACGAGGGATCCTCCTCGGCCATGTCCTGAAAGTATGCGACTACCCGTTGCATAACTGAGAACGGGTGGTCATACCCTTCGATCACACAGGCAAAGCTGCCAAAGGAAACAGCCAGCTTTTTACTCTCGGTCATCCTACCCTCCTCGAGCCGGGATGCGGCATTTGTGTCACTTTTCGGTACAGCCTAACCAGAGATACCTGCCCGGACCTCACAACTCGCCGGGAAACCGCCGACAGGATACGATAACAATTATGAGCAGAGTACTAATTAATAGTCCGAGTTCTGTGACCCTTATCGGTGGCGGCGCGGTGCGTCGGGCGGTTTTTGACACCGCACTCCGCCATGCACCGGTACTTGTTGCGGCCGATGGCGGCGCCGACACGGCCCAAAGCTTTGGCCAAAGTCCTACCGCGATCATCGGTGATCTCGATTCAATAGATAATCTTGAATATTGGCAGAATTCGGACGTACCGGTGCACAGGGTCGACGATCAGGATACCACGGATTTTGAGAAATGTATGGAGCTGATTAGCGCGCCGCTGATCCTGGGGGTCGGCTTCCTCGGTGCGCGTACGGACCACACCCTGGCCGCCCTGAGTACGTTGATGAAGTTTGCCCCGAAACCGGTCATACTGCTTGGAGAAAAGGACCTTGTGTTCTTTGCGCCGCCCGCGTTCGACCTGAGGGTGCCAACGGGAAGTCCGGTTTCGCTTTTTCCGCTGGTGCCGGTGCGCGGCACCCATTCAAAGGGTCTCGAATGGTCGGTTGACGGTCTGCTGATGTCTCCCGGCGACAAGGTCGGAACATCCAATCGCATGATGGGGCCACAATTGGAGTTGGCTTTTGATGCACCGGGCCTGCTGGTGATTCTGCCTTTGTTAACCCTCGGCGATGTGGCGCGTATGCTCAGCACTCAGGCACGTTGACAGCCAGGCCACCTTGCGAGGTTTCCTTGTATTTGGTGCTCATGTCCCGCCCCGTCTGCCGCATGGTTTCGACACAGGCATCCAGCGATACCAGGTGTTGGCCATCCCCCCGCAGGCTGATCGATGCGGCCGAGACCGCCTTTATGGCGCCCAGCCCATTACGCTCGATGCAAGGGGCCTGAACCAGACCCCGAATCGGATCACAGGTCATGCCCAGGTGATGCTCAAGGGCGATCTCGGCAGCGTTTTCGACCTGTTCGGGCGTGCCGCCCAGTATGGCGCAAAGACCGGCCGCCGCCATCGCAGAAGCAGAGCCGACCTCGCCTTGGCAGCCGACCTCCGCGCCGGAAATCGACGCGTTTGTCTTGATCAGCCCACCGATGGCTGCGGCGGTCAGGATAAACTCGGGGATCTTGGAGGTCTGCGCACCTGGCACATGCGCGAGATAATACTTAAGCGTGGCCGGAACCACGCCAGCCGCCCCATTGGTGGGGGCGGTGACCACCTGGCCGCCCGCCGCATTAACCTCGTTTACGGCCATGGCATAGACCGATATCCAGTCGTTGATTGTGTGCGGTGCGGGCTGGTTCTGGCCGCGCTCGGCGACCAGAGCCAGGTGGATCGTGCGCGCCCGGCGGCGCAGATTGAGCCCGCCGGGCAGCACGCCACTGTCGCTCAGGCCCCGGGTGATAGAGCCGTCCATAACGTCCCACAAACGGCCAATGATGGTGTCCAGCTCCGCTCCAATGCCGCGTGCCGCCTCGTTCTCGCGTTTCATCTGCGCGATGCTCAATCCTGACTGTCGGGCGCGCCGCACCATCTCGGCCGCTGTCGTGAACGGGTAGGGGATTGGCTGCGGCGCACCGGTTTCGCCGGCTGTGGTCAGTTCACGTTCGGTCAGAACAAACCCGCCACCCACGGAGTAATACACCTCACGTGCATATGTGGCGTCCCTGTTATCAAGCGCCGTGAGCACCATTCCGTTGGCATGGCCCTCAAGCGGTGGGCCATAGTCAAAAATGATGTCCTGCTCTGGTGAAAACCGAAGCTCAGCCAATCCGGGGGGCGTGATCCGTCCGGACTGCGCAACGTCAGCGAGCACAGCCTCGGCCTGATCAGCGTCGAATGCGTCCGGTCGGAACCCCGCCAGCCCCAGGACGACGGCGCGATCGGTGGCATGTCCCTTGCCGGTAAAGGCAAGCGACCCGTGCAATTGGCACTGCAGCCGGCTAAGCCGCCCCGCCCCTGGAATAACCTCCCGTCCGTCACGTAGCAGGTCCAGAAAGCGTGCGGCGGCCAGCATGGGCCCCATTGTATGGGAGCTTGACGGCCCGACGCCGATCTTAAATATGTCCGTGACGCTCAGATACACCCGGTTTGCTCCTGCCTGTCTGCCGCCTTCTTGACGGGGGCAGCCGGAAGTGGCTGTGCCGGGCGCGACATCGGAATGCTGATATCCGTCTTTCACGTCAGATACGACTGTGTAAACGGCACAGTCCCGGGCGGCGGGCCGTTTTTCCGTCGGTTTTGGCAGACCATGTATGCGCCCTGGCAATATTAGGTCGCAAACATGCGAATATCCCTCGAACACGGGTTTGATTACGCCTATAAGCGCGAAAATCGAATGACTGAACACCAAGGATTGCCAATGCGGCAGGGACTGGACCCGACAGATCGGGCGAAACTGACCTCAGCTTACTACGCGATGCGGCTTGTGGAAGACGGGATGGCCTTGGGTTTGGGCACCGGGTCAACCGCCGCTTGGCTGGTGAAATTGTTGGGCGCACGCAAACATATCGAGGGTCTGAACATCGAAACGGTGTCCACCTCTGAGGCGACCGAGGCGCTGGCGCGGGAAGTTGGTCTGGCCACCACTCGGCTGGACGAAGCCGAGTACCTGGACCTAACCATCGACGGCGCAGATGAGTTCGACCCGATGCTGAGTCTGATCAAGGGGGCGGGCGGCGCGCTTCTGCGGGAAAAAATCGTGGCAACCGCCTCGGAACGGATGGTGGTGATTTCCGACCTCAGCAAACAGGTCAAGCAACTGGGGCAATTCCCACTTCCGGTCGAGGTTGTGCAGTTCGGCGTGGAGGTGACCGCAAATATGATCCGCGAGCGTTTGGCAGGCGCGGATGTTGCAGACGACCGCATGGAGTTGCGGCAGCGGAATGATGCGCCCTATGTTACGGATGAAGGGCATTTCCTTCTGGATCTGTACCTGGAACAAATCGGCGACGTGGACGCGCTCTCGGCTGAGCTTTTGTCCGTGCCCGGGGTCGTTGAAACAGGGCTGTTTGTCGATATCGCAGACACGGTGATCGTCGGCGCGCCCACCGGCGAAGCGCAAATGATCCGTGTGGATGAACAGCCCGAGGTCCACGACGATCTTGACGAGGAGCGGTTAAACGCCTTTCTGGCGCATATCGGCTGACGAAGGAACCGCCTGCAATGTCGGATTTTGAATATGACCTCTTTGTCATCGGTGGCGGTTCCGGCGGCGTCCGTGCGGCGCGCTGGGCGGCGATGACGGGCGCGAGAGTAGGGCTTTGCGAAGAGTTTCGCTTTGGCGGTACTTGCGTGATCCGCGGCTGTGTTCCCAAGAAGCTAATGGTGTTTGCGTCGGGCTTTTCCGAGGTAGTCGAGGACGCGTCGGGTTTTGGCTGGTCGCACACCGGCAGCACGTTCGACTGGCCGTTCTTCATTGGCAAGAAAGATCGCGAAATCGATCGGCTGGAAAGTGTCTATCAAACCAATCTTGAGAAAGTTGGTGTCCGGACCTATCGCGCGCGCGGCATGTTGACTGATCCTCACACGATAAAGCTTTCGACTGGCGAGCGGTTTCGGGCCAAGCACATACTGGTCGCCACAGGCGGTGCCCCCTTCGCGCCTGACCTGCCGGGGATCGAGCATGTGATTACATCGAACGACATCTTCCACCTTGAAACACAACCCGAGCGGATGCTTATCGTCGGCGGCGGCTACATCGCCTGCGAGTTTGCGGGGATCATGAATGGCCTGGGAACGCAGGTGACCCAGTTCTACCGGGGCGCCCAGATTCTGCGTGGGTTTGACGACGAAGTCCGCGGGCATATCGCTGAGGAGATGCGGAAAAAGGGTATTGACCTGCATGTCGGTCGGGACTTGGTCTCGATCACCAAAACGCCGGATGGGCTTGAGGTGAAATGTACCGATGGAACGATCAGTACCTATGATCAGATCCTTTACGCTACGGGGCGAAAGCCGAATACTGCGGGCATTGGGCTAGAGGCCGTGGGGGTTAAACTAGATCGTTTCGGAGCAGTGACGGTTGACGAATACTCGCAGACCGCGGTGCCGTCGATCTATGCCATCGGGGATGTGACCAACCGTGTGAACCTGACCCCCGTGGCTATCCGCGAGGGAATGGCGTTTAGCGACACGGTCTTTAAGGGCATTCCCACGCCGGTCGATCACAAACTGATCCCGACGGCGGTTTTTACACAGCCCGAGATCGGGACCATCGGACTGACGCAGGAAGAGGCGCGGGAAACCCGCGAAATTGAAGTATATCGCGCGACCTTTCGCCCTATGTTTCACGCCTTTGCGGGCCGCGATCAACGGATGCTGATGAAACTGGTCGTGGACAAATCATCGCGCACAGTGCTGGGTGTGCATATAGTGGGTCCCGCCGCGGGCGAGATGATCCAAATGGTCGGTATCGCGGTGAAGATGGGGGCAACAAAAGAGGACTTCGACCGCACTATGGCGGTTCACCCGACGGCGGCTGAGGAACTCGTCACGATGCGGGACCCGCTTCCGGGATAACCTTGAATTTCAACCCTGACCCTACACTTAAGGGGCAGGTTTCGGTGGATGTAACGACAAGAAGGTATAACAGGCGCATGGCCATTTGGATGAACAACGGTCCGTGGGGCGGCGGTGGCGGCGGCGGCAAAAAAGGCGGCGGCGGCCGCGGCCCATGGGGTGGCGGCGGCGACAATGACCGGCGGCCGAACGGAAGCGGCGGGGGAAACCGGCCCGGTGGCCAGGGCCCGGATATTGATCAGATCGTAAGGAAGGGTCAGGAGCAGCTTCGCGTGCTGATGGGCGGCGGCGGCGGCAGCGGCGGCCCAGGACTTGGCGGAGAAGGTATCGGCAAGGGCGGGTTTGCGCTTGTCGCGCTGGCGCTCGTCGGTACGTGGTTGTTCTTTTCGTTCTATTCAGTCCGCCCGGAAGAGCAGTCGGTGGAATTGTTTCTTGGCGAATTCTCCTCAATCGGAAATCCGGGCCTGAACTTTGCGCCGTGGCCGTTCGTAACCTATGAGAAGGTCCTGGTGACCGGGGAAAGAACCGTACGGATCGGCAGTGGCGGGCGCGGGGACGAAGGCCTTATGCTGACCGGCGACGAGAACATCGTTGATATCGATTTCGAAGTGATCTGGAATATTTCAGACCCGGCGAAGTACCTTTTCAACTTGGCGGATCCCGAGGTGACCATCGATGCGGTTGCCGAGTCAGCGATGCGTGAAGTGATATCAAGGTCCGAACTTGCACCGGTGTTGAACAGGGATCGGGGTCTTATCGCGGACGAGGTGCTCGGCCTTGTTCAGGGAACTTTGGATACCTACGACAGTGGCGTGAACATCGTGCGCCTCAACTTCGACCGGGCAGATCCCCCGCGTGAGGTCATTGACGCGTTCCGCGACGTTCAGGCGGCCGAACAGGAGCGGGACCGTTTTGAAAACGAGGCGGACGCCTATGCAAACAGGCGCCTTGCCGAGGCGCGTGGTCAAGCCGCCGAGCTACTTCAGCAATCCGAAGCCTATCGTGCCCGGGTTGTAAACGAGGCCACAGGTGAGGCGAGCCGCTTTATCGCTGTCTTCGACGAATACGCCAAGGCGCAGGATGTGACGCGCAAGCGCCTGTACCTCGAAACGATGGAGCGTGTCTTGGGTGGCGTTGACAAGATCATTATCGATGAAGGTGTTGGCGGGTCCGGCAACGGCGGGCAGGGGGTCGTGCCCTATCTGCCACTTAACGAGCTGCAGCGAAACCGCACCGCTTCCGGAGACAACTGATGACCAGATCCATTATTTTTCTTGTTGCCCTGGTCATCGCGCTTGTTGTCGCCCTATCGTCGGTTTTCATTGTCGACGAACGGCAAAAGGGTCTGGTGTTGCAGTTCGGGCAGATCCGCGATGTGAAGGAAAATCCGGGTCTGGCGTTCAAGGTTCCTTTTATCCAGAACGTTGTGAAATACGACGACCGTATCCAGTCGCTTGATACCGAACAGCAGGAGGTCACACCTCTGGATGATCGCCGTTTGGTGGTCGACAGTTTTGCCCGTTGGCGGATTTCGGACGTGGTTCAATTCCGCCAGGCCGTCGGCCCCGGCGGCATCCAGCTGGCTGAAACGCGTCTAGACGGTATTTTGCGCGCACAGCTTCGCGAGGTACTGGGTTCTGTTACGTCAAACACCATCCTCTCGGCGGATCGTGTGGCATTGATGAACCGCATTCGCGACGCCTCGATCACGCGGGCCCGTTCGATTGGGATCGAAGTCATCGACGTCCGGATCAAGCGGACGGAGTTGCCGACCCAGAACCTTGCCGCGACATTCGAACGGATGGAGGCGGAACGTGCCCGTGAAGCGGCAGACGAGCGTGCGCGTGGTGGCGAGGCGGCGCAACGTGTTCGCGCTCAGGCCGATCGTACCGCCGTCGAGTTGGTGTCCGAGGCTCAGCGCGATAGCGAGATCATCCGTGGTGAGGCTGATGCCCAGCGTAACGCTATTTTCGCCGATGCCTTCGGTCGGGATCCGGAGTTTTTCGCCTTTTACCGTAGTCTGACAGCCTATGAACGCTCGCTGAGCAGCACAAACTCGACGATGGTTATTACACCGGACAGCGAGTTTTTCGAGTATCTCAAATCGGATACGCTTCCAGCCGCACCGTGAGCTGGTCCGACCTGTGGACGGCGCTGGGTCTTGTCGCCGTAATTGAGGGGCTGGCGCTTGCGCTTGCCCCTCGTCGTATGGAAGACCTGCTTGCCGCGCTTCAGCAAATCCCGCCAGATACCAGACGGTACATCGGTCTGGCGGCCATTGCAGTCGGCGTGTTGATCGTTTCTGTGGCACGTAGTTAGCTTCGCGGCATTGGAATTCACTCTTCGCAGGTTTAAATACACAGGTGGGTGAGGGAACGCACCTTGTCCGTCTTGTGGTGTTGACGCTGGACCGATCTGGCGTGACACTTACGTGTTGCCGCATTTTGCGCTGCCAGTTGGAGGATATCGGGTGACCCGAACGACACTAATACCGCGCCCGGACCCCGTGCCGAACTTCCTGCGTCAACTGGTGATCCCTGTGATCGTTACCACGGTGTTGGTGATGCTCCAGGTTGTGCGCGCCGAGGCGCGCGGTCCCGTTGACGGTTTTGCCGACCTGGCGGACGCGCTCAGCCCTTCGGTGGTCAATATCACCACAACGACCAATGTGGCGACAACCGGCGCACCGCCCATGGTGCCCGAAGGATCCCCGCTGGAGGATCTGTTTCGCGATTTCACCGAGCGTCGGGGCCCGCAGCAACGCCAGCGCCGGGGTTCGGCGCTGGGGTCCGGGTTCGTGATATCGGCTGATGGCTACATCGTGACCAACAACCACGTGATCGAAGAGGCGGATGAAATTCTGATCGAGTTCTTCAATGGCGGCGGCGAGCTTCCGGCGGAAGTCGTCGGTGTGGATCCACGCACCGACATCGCCCTTTTGAAGGTTGAACCGGCCTCACCGCTGCCGTTTGTGCCCTTTGGCGACAGCGATATCGCCCGGGTAGGGGATTGGGTGCTGGCGATCGGCAACCCGCTGGGCCAGGGGTTTTCGGTCAGTGCCGGTATTATCTCCGCTCGGAACCGGTCGTTGCAGGGGGCGTATGACGATTTCATCCAGACCGATGCCGCTATCAACCGCGGAAACTCGGGCGGTCCTCTGTTTAACATGGCCGGAGAGGTGATCGGCGTGAACACCGCGATCCTCAGCCCCAACGGCGGGTCTATCGGTATCGGCTTTTCAATGTCGTCCAAAGTTGTCACCCGGGTCATTGATCAATTGCAGGAGTTTGGTGAAACGCGGCGCGGCTGGCTGGGGGTAAGTATCCAGAACGTCACGCCCGACGTGGCCGAGGCCTTGGGACTGGACGGCAGCAAAGGGGCCCTGGTCACAGATGTGCCTCCGGGACCGGCCGAAGATGCCGGTGTCTTGTCCGGTGACGTTATTTTGAATTTCGACGGAACCGAGGTGGCGGACACCCGCAACCTTGTCCGTATGGTCGGGGATGCAGATGTAGGGACAACCGTGCGTATCGTGGTGTTTCGCGACGGCGGCACCCAGACATTGCGTGTGACGCTCGGCCGGCGCGAGTCCGCCGAAGGAACGGCACTGGCCGAGGATGAGGACGCGCCCGCGGCCGAGACGCCCAGCGTAGAGACCGTGTTAGGCCTGACGCTCAGCCCGATCACGGATGAACTGCGCGAGGAGTATGCGCTTGAAAGCAACACGCGCGGCGTGATGGTAACGGATGTCGACGATACGTCCGAAGCCTTCGATAAGGGTATCCGCGCGGGGGACCTGATCAGCGAAATCGGACAGCAACCCGTCGATGCCCCGAGCGAAGTGGTCGAACGTTTCGATGACGCGCGGGAGGCTGGGCGAAAGTCCCTACTGCTGTTATTGCAGCGCGACGGCCAGTCCCGCTTCGTTGCCGTATCTCCGAACTAGGCGGGATAGGGAACCCAACGTCTGGGTAGAACGCCCAGACGTTGCGGGGGCGGGCCGCTTTAGATCCAGTCGAATGCGTCGGCATCTGTATTCAGGATCCGAACCGCGCCCATATCCCAGTTCAGAACGGTATCCGCGCCGTCCTGTTCAACCCGGACATCTTCCCCGGTGGCGCGCAACACGATGCGATCTTCGGCCAGCGAAAAGTCCTCAACAGTGTCCGACCCCGCATGTTTTGTACTGAATACAAATCTGTCTGCTCCAGCGCCGCCATTCAATGTGTCCGAACCGCGCCCGCCGATAATCACATCAGAACCCCTGCCGCCCTCCAGCGTATCTGACCCGGCGCCCCCGACCAGGCGATCCGCACCGTTGCTGGAGCGAAGCGTATCGTCGCCACCGCCACCAAAGGCACGGCTGCCCTCGGACCACACCCCCAGTGTGATCGTATCCGCTCCGCGCCCGCCGCGCAGCACGCTGGTGCCGCCCGCATCGCTCAACACATCATCGCCCGCGCCGCCCGAGATGCGGGTATCCATGCGCCCTCCACTAAGGACATCGTCCCCGCCACGCCCACGCAGCACAACCGGCCCATAGATCGGATAGGGATGATCGGACAGATCCAGAATGTCGCGCCCCGCTGCCCCCGCGAAGTGTATCCCCTCCTGCCGCACGACGGCCGCCAGCGCGTCACCGGCGCTGTCGACCCAGGCGGTATCCGCCCAGCCCTCCGCATCAAAAATCACAGTGAGAGTGATTGCCTGCTCAAGGACAATCTCCCCGCCGGTCAGCTGTTGACCCGCCACAGTCCGACCGTAGGTGAGCGAGGAAAAGGCCACTTCCATCACCATATCATCGCCCTGCGCCACAGGGGTGTCGTTGGAAAGCGTGACCCAGCCACCGGGCATCTCGATACGCCAGTCGCGTGCCCCAGGCAGCGGCGCCGCGGTCCCCGTAGTGTCCAGAAAACCATTCAGGAACAGATCGGGCGCGATTGGCTGACCCAGACCCGAAAGACTGTGAAAGCCGGCGTCTGTGGCGGTGATCCTGATGGTCATAGCGGCTTTCCTTGGATGTGGGTGCGGCAGTAGAATTTGCACAAAATTCTCTAAAATTCAAAGTATTGGGTAAGGATTGGTTAACCTAGAGCACCCGCCCCAAGCGGCGGATGCGCAGGCTATGCGCAACAATTTGATGGTCGTACCGGGCGCGGGGCTGGTGTCGGTGCAGGCCGCGGTTTAAGAGTCCTTCGGCAAGGACGAGTCAAAGGAGCCACACCGACGATGGCAAAGATCACCTACATTGAGCACAATGGCACAGAACATACTGTTGAGGTGGCAAATGGACTAAGCGTCATGGAAGGCGCGCGCGACAATCAGATCCCCGGCATCGAAGCCGACTGTGGTGGTGCCTGTGCTTGTTCTACTTGCCATGTCTATGTTGATCCGAACTGGGTCGACCGGCTGGAGCCGAAGGAGGCTATGGAGGAAGACATGCTGGACTTCGCCTGGCAGCCCGACCCGGCACGTTCGCGTTTGACCTGTCAGTTGAAAGTCTCGGACGCGCTGGATGGGCTGGTGGTTCAGATGCCGGAAAAGCAGATCTGATGCGCCCACTCCACGTCCTTGCCGTGGTGGGTATGATGTCTGCGCCGCTAGTGGCTGTTGCGCAGGACTGCGGGGCCCCGCCAGAGCTTGGACAGGTGGTGGTGCCACCCGCCGAATGCCATGACTTCAGCGTGACCTATGACCGCGAGACCCGGCAGTATCCGCACGGCGTGCTGGGGGACGAAATCGAATACCGCAGCATACTGGTGAGGAAGGGCCGCTTCGGGATCTATATCAACCTGCCGCCCGACCGGGTGTTTGAGGATCTCGCGCCTCGGGTGGCCAATGTGGACGGTGACCCGGAGCCGGAACTAATCGTGGTCGAGAGCTTTGATACCTCGGGCGCCTCGCTTGTTGTGTACGATATCACCTTCTCGGCTGAAGACCGTCCATCGCAAAGAAGGGTGGCAGCAACGCTGCCGATCGGGCAGCGCTTTCGATGGCTTGCCCCTGTTGGAATTGCAGATTTCGACGGCGATGGGCAGAACGATATTGCCTATGTCGAGACACCGCATCTGGGCAAGACCCTTAAGCTTGTCACCTTGCGAAACGGCGGGTTGGTGGAGCTTGCGTCTGCCACCGGGTTCAGCAATCACCGCATTGGTGAGGACTTTATATCGGGTGGCGTGCGGGATTGTGGGGACGGGCCCCAGATGGTCGTGGCCAATGCGGATTGGACGGAAGTGTTGTATGTTCAGCTGGTCGACGGTGCGTTGGCCTCGCAACCGGCCGGTCCGTTTGATGGGCCGGAGAGCTTTGCTGCGGCGTTGAACTGCGACTGATCGCCAAGCGCTGGTCGCCACAGAGCGTTGTGCGAAAAACCTGGATTACCTAACGCTGCTTGAACCCAAAGATTTCAACGCGTTAAATGATGCATGATGCTTCAGGAAATTCGTCAAACGCTCTGGGATCCCAAGCCAAAATGCCGGATTACTCCCCGCTCTGCAAAGCCCGCCAGCCGATGTCTCGGCGGTACTGCGCATCGTCCCAGTCCACCTGCGCAACCGCAGCATAGGCGCGGTCGCGGGCCTGGGTCAGGGTGGCGCCGCGGGCCGTGACGTTGAGGACACGACCGCCGTTGGCGCGGAGGCTATCCCCTTCCGTCCTGGTACCGGCATGGAAGATTTGTACCAACGGGTCATTGGCTGAGTGGTCCAACCCTCGGATTTCCGTACCCTTGGCATATGTACCGGGGTAGCCTGCTGCGGCCAAGACTACGGTGAGCGCGTGGTCCCCGGCCCAATTGAGCCGCGTACTTTCCAGTCTGCCCTCGACGCAGTCCAGCATGGCATCCAGTATCTGCGCCCCCAGCCGCATCATCAGAACCTGGCACTCCGGATCGCCAAAGCGGACGTTGTATTCGACCAGGCTCGGCGCCCCATTGTCGATCATCAGGCCGACATACAACACGCCTTGATAGGGCATCCCGCGCGCCGCCATTTCGGCCAACGTGGGTCGGACAATACGCTCAAGTGCATCTTCTGTGACCTGGGGTGTCATGACAGGCGCGGGCGAGTATGCCCCCATCCCACCGGTGTTTGGACCGGTATCCCCGTCAAACACGCGTTTGTGGTCCTGCGCTGTGCCGATCGGAAGCGTTTCGGTCCCGTCACACAGCACAAAAAACGACGCTTCCTCCCCCGCCAAGACGGCCTCGATCACGACTTCCGCACCGGCATCCGCGAACACAGTGTCAACCGCATCAATTGCTGTCTGAAGCTCGGTCGCGACCGTGACACCCTTGCCCGCGGCAAGTCCGTCGGCCTTTACGACAATCGGTACGCCCTGTTCCTCAATGTAGGCTTTCGCGGGCCCGGCCGCGGAAAAATGTGCATAGGCGGCTGTGGGGGCGCCGCAGGCATCGCAGATGGATTTCGTAAACGCCTTCGATGCCTCAAGCTGCGCGGCCGCGGCGGATGGCCCGAAGACCATGATGTCTTGCGCGCGAAGGGCATCGGCGACGCCGGCAGCCAGGGGTGCCTCGGGGCCGACCACCACGAAATCGATGGATTCGGCCCGCGCAAATGCAACCACCGCCGCAGGGTCCATGATGTCCAAAGGGGCGCAATGCGCAACACGGGCAATCCCAGCATTTCCGGGCGCTGCGATCAAACGCTCGCATTTCGGGTTCTGCGCAATCGCCCAGGCCAGGGCATGTTCACGGCCGCCGCTGCCCAATATCAGAATGTTCAAATCGCAACTCCGCCTTGTTCGGCCTGTCTTTAGGGGCCCGCGTCATCCGGGGCAAGCCATCCCGGTCGCGGAACCCGAACCAAGGCGATGGATTTCAATACTGGGCATGCCGCCAACACAGCGATCCGTCGTTGACGCTCGGCCCGGTGCCGCTAGGGTGCGGGCATGTCCGATCTGTTTGACGATCCCGCACCGGGTCAAAATGCCCCGGAATTCTCCGTCTCCGAACTGTCGGGCGCGATAAAGAAGGCGGTCGAGCAGGGCTTTTCGCATATCCGCGTGCGAGGCGAGGTTGGCCGTGTCTCGCGCCCGGCGTCCGGGCATATATATCTTGACCTCAAGGATGACCGCGCTGTGCTGGCCGGGGTTATCTGGAAAGGTACCGCACAGCGTCTCCGCACGCCGCCCGAGGCGGGTATGGAGGTCGTCGCGACCGGCCGTCTGACGACATTTCCGGGGCAAAGCCGGTATCAGATTGTCATTGAGGATATCGCGCCCGCCGGGGTGGGCGCCCTTATGGCGATGCTGGAGAAGCGTCGGGCGGCGCTCAAAGCCGAGGGCCTCTTTGACGAGGACCGCAAGCGCCCGCTGCCGTTCTTGCCTGAGGTGATCGGTGTCGTAACCTCGCCCTCCGGCGCGGTTATTCGGGATATTCTGCACCGTTTGCGGGACCGGTTCCCGCGCAAGGTCCTGGTTTGGCCGGTCGTTGTTCAGGGCGAACGCTGCGCGCCAGAGGTGGCCGAGGCAATCCGCGGGTTCAATGCGCTTGAGCACGGTGGCGCGATGCCACGCCCCGACGTTCTGATCGTGGCGCGCGGCGGCGGGTCGATCGAGGATCTATGGGGCTTTAACGAAGAGATCGTGGTTCGTGCGACAGCCGAGAGTGAGATCCCGCTGATATCAGCTGTCGGGCATGAAACCGATACCACACTGATTGACTTTGCCGCGGACCGCCGGGCCCCCACACCCACGGCTGCGGCCGAAATGGCTGTGCCGGTACGCGTGGATCTGGCAGCCGATCTGGCTGCGTTGGAGGAGCGGCGGCTGCGGGCCATGGCGCAGGGACTGACCGGCCGCCAACAACGTCTGCGAGACCTGTCGCGCGCGCTGCCCCGTGCGGATGCCCTGTTGGGCGAGCGGCGGCAGAGGTTGGATGCAGCTTCGCAGCGCCTGCCATTGGCGTTGGCGGGTTTCCTGCAAAGCCGCAGGCTGGGACTGGTCTCTGGGCCTGCCGGTCGATTTGGACCGCAGCAACTGGTGGCAAGGCTGACACTGGAGCAGTCCAAAGTGACAGGTGCGGCGCAGCGGCTGTCGGCGGGGCTTTCACGTCAGACCGAGCGGCGACGGGCCCAGCTCTCTTCCCTGATCCTGCGCCCGCAGGCGTTGGTGCAACGCCAGCAGGATGCGGCGGCACAGGTCAGTCAGTTGGCCAGGGGGTTGGGCCGTGCGGCCGCGCACATCCTGCGCGATCAACGGCAGCGGTTGGGCAATCTGGACCGTATGCTGAACACATTGGGATATACCGAGACATTGCGACGCGGCTATGCGGTGGTGCGGACTGCCCCGGGGGGTGCTTTGGTATCGAACCGAAAAGTCGCGGCACAGGCGTCGTCCCTTGAGATCGAATTCGCGGATGGACGGCTCAACGTGGGGGTGTCGGCCCCGCGCTCTCGGGTGAAACCAAAGAATCCCGAAGATGATGGGGGTCCACAGGGCGTGTTATTCTAGATCGTTGCGCCTTCGACAAGATGCATCCGGCATTACCCAAGGCTTGGAGATCATTGATTTCACATGGCATCTTGGACTTCGACCTATAAATGAAGTGCCTCAGACCCCCAGATCCGGTCCGGGGCAATTCAGCGGCTCCTCGATTTCACCGGTCATCCGCAACTCAGACGGATCGCCGGGCGATGCCGCCTCGGGACGCACGAACAACGTACTCTGACGTTCGCTTACGATCCAGCACTGCGGTGTGGGGTTGTCTTCGTAGACGAAGCACAGCGCGCCATCCCGTTCAAACCAGGCGCCATACGTGCAGCTGCCATCAGCATATTGCCAGATGACCTGGCGATCCGCGAGATACTGCTCGGATCCATACCAGGCGCCGCCGCGCCCGAACTCAAGCGTCTTGCCGGTGCTGAACGCCTCGAATTCCGCGCCGGTCATCGCCGTGCTGGCGGCAACAGGCGTGGCCAAAAGGGCGGCGATCCACCAAATCCGCATCAGCTCGTCAGATCCGGACCACAGTTCAATGGGATGTCGGACACGCCCTCAACCGTTTGTACCGCCCCCGAGGGCACGCCGTCGATCAACGGTACGATCAGGATCTCGGACCCCTGGCGTACATGGCGAAAACAGCTGGCCGGCGCGGCATCCCATGCAAAGCAGTAGGCACCGTTGTCATAGCTCCAGGTGCCTTCCATGCAGCTTCCGTCTGCAGTGCGGATGGCCACCCTGTTTCCGCTGGTATCATAGGCCTCATGCGCCCATAACTGCCCGCCAATGCGATAGGTCACCGTGCGCCCTTTGACCATTTGCCGCCATTCGCTGACGCTGATGTCGTCCCAGGTATCGGGCGGACCGTCCTGCGCCATAGCAATCGGCGCCAGTCCGCCCAAGAGCACCGCGGCCGCGGAAATGCCGAAGATGATTTCGCGTGTGATCATGTCCTGTATCTTCGCCGTTCGCCCCGTAAGGTCAAGCACCCCGTGGTCGCGGGTTTCCGATCAGCGAAGTTTCCGCGCCGAACTGGCCGGAACATGCCGGCATGTGTCGCTTTAAGGCTTTCTGACCCTTGGTTCTGCACCTTAAGATATGCCTGAACCGGCACGAGGAACTTGCCAGGATGGCACCGCTCGATACACGCAAGGGCGTTTGGAAAAAAGGGATGGGCAAGGGGCGGCCACGCCCTAAGGGACGCCCGCTTGAGGAAGGCGCGTACAATGACGTACGCGCCATTCTGGGTGAGCGCCCGCGGCGGGCCGATTTGCTGATCGAACACCTGCATTTGATCCAGGATTCCTATGGGCATCTGTCCGCAGCGCATCTGCGGGCCCTGGCCGAAGAGATGCGTTTGTCTCAGGCGGAAGTCTATGAAGTTGCAACCTTCTATGCGCACTTCGACGTGGTCAAAGAGGGTGAGACGCCGCCCCCCGCTTTGACCATCCGGGTGTGCGATTCGCTCAGCTGTGAACTTGCCGGGGCGCAGGCCCTCAAGTCGGCGCTCGAAGACGGGGTAGATCCCGGAAGGGTGCGGGTACTGCGGGCGCCCTGCATGGGGCGCTGCGACACCGCGCCGGTGGTTGAATTGGGGCATGCGCATATCGATCACGCGACGCCGGAACGGGTCCTGGCGGCGGTGGAAGACGGGCGCGTATCGCCAGAAATACCTGACTACGAACACTTGTCTGCGTATCGCTCGGGCGGCGGATATGAGACACTGGACAGGCTGCGCCGGAACGGCGACTGGGAGGCCGTGCAGGCGCAGGTTGCGGCATCTGGCCTTCGGGGGCTTGGCGGGGCGGGATTTCCATCCGGCAAGAAATGGGGCTTCGTTCGTGCCGCGAAAGGGCCCCGATACCTGGCCGTCAACGGCGATGAGGGCGAACCGGGCACGTTCAAGGACCGCTTTTACCTGGAGCGTCAGCCGCATCTCTTTCTGGAGGGGATGCTGATCGCGGCATGGGCTGTCGAAGCTGAGCGATGCTACATTTATATGCGCGATGAATATCCCGCTGTCCTGCACATACTGGCTCAGGAGATCACCGCGCTGGAGCAAGCGGGGATCGCTGCCCCGGGCTATATCGACCTGCGCCGCGGTGCGGGTGCCTATATCTGCGGTGAAGAATCCGCGATGATCGAGAGTATCGAGGGGAAGCGCGGGCTGCCGCGGCATCGCCCACCCTATGTTGCGCAGGTCGGATTGTTCGGCCGCCCGACGCTGGTGCACAACGTCGAGACGCTTAAATGGGTCGCCCGGATCTGCCGGGAGGGGCCGGAGATCCTGTCGGGCGTCGAACGCAACGGCCGCATTGGGTTGCGGTCCTATTCCGTGTCGGGGCGGGTCAAAGCACCGGGTGTTCATCTGCTACCGGCCGGATCGACGATAATCGATATCATCGAAGCGGCCGGTGGTATGCTGGACGGGCATGTGTTCAAGGCATACCAACCGGGTGGACCATCCTCGGGGCTGTTGCCCGCCGGTCTGTCCGATGTGCCGCTGGATTTCGATACGCTACAACCCTTGGACAGTTTTATCGGGTCTGCGGCCGTGGTGGTCCTGTCCGATCACGACAGCGCCCGTGCGGCGGCCCTGAATATGCTGCGGTTTTTCGAAGATGAAAGCTGCGGTCAATGCACCCCCTGCCGTCTGGGCTGCGCAAAGGCGGTCAAGCTCATGGAAGCTGATCGGTGGGATCAACCTTTGCTGGAGGATCTGTGCACGGTAATGGCGGATGCGTCGATCTGCGGGTTGGGTCAGGCGGCGCCGAACCCCATTCGTCTGGTCCTGCGCCACTTTCCCGATGAGGTTTAAATCAGCTGTCTTATTGAGCGCTGGCGCGCAAGTCCAGGAGCGCTGACGCGCAGCGGGCGCGGGTGTGAAGGCTGGTCAACCAGACCATCAAGCCTTTGGCCAGATCCATCAGATATCAGCTAGACGTTGAAAACCCGATTTCGTGCAGGGTTCGGCGACTGAGCAAATTAGCGAAACCCTCTAGGGGTCGCGTTGGCGCAAACGGCCGCGTCGACCACCCTGCCGCACTGGTTCGCCTGGGCGGGAGGGCAACGCCTCCATGATGTCGCGGCGGGCCTGCGGTGTCATGCGGGACCAGGAGGCGATTTCCGCGCCTGTTCGTTTGCAGCCGAGACAAAGTCCCGAGGACGGGTGGATCACGCAGACCCTGATACAGGGGCTTTCAATTTCGTCGCGCTGCCAGATCGGGTCTGTCATGGGGAGTTTTCCAGGAAACTGATGCGGTCCAGCGCGCCTTGCAAAATCAAACCGGCGGCGACTTGGTCGATCACGTCCGCG
This sequence comes from Pseudomonadota bacterium, assembly GCA_039190275.1. Classification (GTDB taxonomy): domain Bacteria; phylum Pseudomonadota; class Alphaproteobacteria; order Rhodobacterales; family Rhodobacteraceae; genus Halovulum. The sequence goes on from JBCCYF010000005.1 coordinate 54,915, forward strand.
CGTTTCCCACGCGACGTGTCGGCCTCAAGCAGCGCGCGCTCGGCGGCGACGGTGGACAGCCGTTCGTCCCACAGCAGCACCGCAGTATCGTGCAGGGCAGTGAAGTTCCGCGCAAATGCCCGTGACGACTGGGCGCGGGGCCCCTCGGACCCGTCCATGTTCAGTGGCAGACCGAGAACGATCGCCCCGACATCGCGTTCTGCCATGAGGGCATGGAGTGCCGCGGCGTCAGCGCCGAATTTGCGTCGGCGAATGGTCTCCAGCGGCGTGGCAATCCGGTGGCGTATGTCCGATATCGCGACACCGATGGTTTTTGTGCCCAGATCCAGACCCATCAGCGGACGGCCGACCGGCGGCCGCCATGCCTCGATTTCACGGGTAATCATTGGACCACCTCCGCATCGCGGGCCGCCTGGCGGATGATCGAAAGATCGACGGGTGCATCAGCGAACCGTTCCGCGGCCTCGGCCCAGATCGCGCTGGCACGCCCGCGTTCCCCCAGTACCCCGAGTGCGCGGATCAGACGTGCCCAGTCACCGGCGGGACCACCGTCGGTGGCCAGCCGATCGCTGAGCTGAGCCACCATGTCTCGAACCATTTGCCGACGCTCCTCGGGCGAGAGGGCTTCGGCTGCGGCCAGATCCTCGGCGCTGGGACCCGGGGTCGGCGGCGCCACACCTGGGGGCACCGGGCGGTTCGCGGCCAGCGCCACATCTCCGATCTGGCTGCGGATGGGCACCATCCAGGGCGCATCCTCCGGACTTTCAACCAGCAGACGCAGCCACAGATCATAGGTAAGGTCCACGCGTCCGGCCTGCAGGGCGCTCAGACCCGAATAATAGCGTGCCCGTGGCTCGTTGGGATACCGCAAAAGGGCTTCGGCCAGCGCTGCCTCCGCCTGCGGAGAGACGTATCCATTGACCGCGAGGATCTGGTACTCGGCGAGGTCCGCGTAGTCCGAACCTGAGGCCTCGGCATCAAGGATCCGCAGCACATCTTTCTGGGCCACTGCGGCCTCGCGCCACTGACCGAGGTTGGCCAGGTTGCCGGCAAGCAATCGGTGGCCGCGCAAATCCCCGGGCCGGTCTATCAGAATGTTGCGCAACTGGTCTAGCAAGCGGGTCGCCGTTGGGTCCGGCTGAGCCGACCATCGCGGAGCCTGCCCGTTCGCATCCAGCATGGCCTCCACCTCGGATTGCGAGGGGCGCTCTGCATGCCGGGCCGCGTTGTCCGCAAGGCGTTTTGCCAGGGGCTGATCGGGCAGGGCGGGCGTGCCCAACGAATTGTAAAGCAGACCGCCGCCCGCGACCACGAAGGTGGATATTACAAGGGCCAGAAACCGGCTGGCGCCCTTTGGCGACGGCGCGCCGCCCATCTCGGGCTGATCGGCGGCATTCAGCAGGCGCCGCGACACCTCGGTGCGCAGGGCATCGGCGTCATCCGCAGTGATCACGCCGCGGGACAGATCGCTGTCTACCTCGGCAAGTTGGTCCTTGAACATCCGGACCTCGGCCCGTTCAGCCGCGCGCGTCCGCGACGCCAGCACCGCCCAGACAAGCGGTGCGGTGGTGCACAAAGCCAACAGTGCCGCAACTGCCCAGAACATCGTAGCCATTCCCTGATACGGGGCGCATTATCGCCAGCAGGGGGGCGGCTGCAACGGTGAAATCGCCCCCTCTGCCCTGCCAAGGGCAAAATGTCGTGAATGGCGCGAATCCTGCCGCCCTGGGGCTACCACGCGTGATGGACCTTCGGGCAAAAGCGATCTATGGCGGTTGGGACGAGTGCAGGACGGGGTCACGCGGCATGAAAAGCTATTCGGTGTTTGCCATCGCACGTGAAGCGGCCCGGTACCACAGCGGATGGGAGCGTGCCTGGGCTTCCCCCGAGCCGAAATCCGAATACGAGGTGGTCATTGTGGGGGCCGGCGGACACGGGCTGGCTACGGCGTATTACCTGGCGAAAAACCACGGGATTACAAACGTCGCGGTGCTGGAAAAAGGCTGGCTGGGCGGTGGAAATACCGGACGGAACACCACGATCATCAGGTCGAACTATCTTCAGGACGAAAGCGCGGCGATTTTCGAGAAATCACGTGCTCTCTATGAAACGCTGAGCCAGAAACTGAACTACAACATCATGTTCAGCCCGCGTGGTGTGATGATGCTGGCGCAAACCGAACATGAGCTGCGCGCCTGGAAACGGACGGCGCATGCCAACCGCCTTGCCGGGATCAAGTCCGAAATGGTCAGTCCGCGCCGGGTAAAGGAAATCGTGAAAATCATCGAAACTCGTGGACCGCGCTATCCGGTGCTTGGCGGCCTATGGCAGGCGCGCGGCGGGACCGCCCGTCATGATGCGGTGGCCTGGGGGTATGCGCGCGCGGCGTCGGACCTGGGCGTGGACATAATCCAGCAGTGCGAAGTAACCGGCGTTGACCGGAATGCAGCAGGTGTGACAGGTGTCCAGACCTCCAAGGGGGCGATAACCTGTAAGAAACTGTGCATTGTCGTGGCCGGGTCCTCGGGCGTGCTGGCTGAACTTGCGGGATTTCGGCTGCCGGTTGAGACGGTCGCCTTGCAGGCCCTTGTCTCGGAACCGATCAAGCCCGTTATGGATTGTGTGGTCATGGCCAATACCGTGCACGGGTACATGAGCCAGTCTGACAAGGGTGAGCTGGTGATCGGCGGTGGCGCAGATGGCTATAACAATTACACACAGCGTGGTTCGTTCCAGCATATCGAGGAAACCGTGCGCGCGCTTATCGAGACCTTTCCGTTGATCAGTCGCCTCAAGATGCTGCGCCAGTGGGGGGGTATGGTCGATATGACAGGGGATCGCTCGCCCATCATCGGGACGACACCCGTACCGGGGATCTTTATCAATTGTGGATGGGGAACCGGCGGGTTCAAGGCCATCCCCGGGTCTGGCTGGGCTACGGCCGAGATGGTTGCGGATGGCGCGCCACGCGCGCTTGCCGCGGCATTCGGGCTAGACCGGTTTAGCGAAGGGCGGATGATCGACGAAAGCGTCGCCGCGGCTGTGGCACATTGAGGAGACGTGCTGCGAGTAGACGTGCTGCAACCTGCCTCAGTTGCTGCAGGTCACCACAAAAGGGTGCCCGAGCACGGACACCTTTTGTGGTCAGTCGTGAATCAAACGTTCCGGCCGAAATCGTACCGATTGTCGCGATGTTTGACCCGCACATGCGGGACCGGACGCAGACTCTTGTAGATGACCAAAGCGACCACAGCAATGGCTGCAACCAAGGTCACGCCATTCACCATGCTGGAGGATTCGTAGCCAAAAGGCGCGTAGACGAATTCCCCCACAAACTCCATCGCATCCGCAGATGCTTTACCGAGATCGGCGATAACTTTTTCCATGATACTCACCTGTCAAGCCCCAAGACAAAAACACTTACTCACTTGGCTGAGTTTACTCTAAAGCGGATTTACGCTCAATGGCCCCCCGCAAAATGTGTCAAATGGAACACTTCTGGCCACACCTATCGAAAAAACTGGCAAAATCAGTGGCCGAAAACACCGGAAATCCTACCTGAGCGCGTTGATAATGTTTGCAAAATGGCAAAGTTCAGACTTTGGAATTTTGGAATGGATAAAATTGTCACGTTCCTGTCAACCCTACTTTTCAGTAACCATGGCGCGGAGCGGATTCATCATATTCTTAAAAGAGTATTGCTTTCGTTCGGGTGGATTAAGAGTTGGCGCGAGCTTGATTCGCGGAACCATCGGGCCGTCGTGCCAACAGGATTTCGCCCATTGCCAAGGATCGGGACCACTTCATGCTACTGCTAACCTGCCCGTATTGTGGCGTGACCGCCGAGGAGACCGAGTTTCATCCTGGTGGCGAAGCCCATTTGGCGCGCCAATCCGCGGGAAGTGACGATGCAGCGTTCCGGGACTACATGTTTCAACGCAAGAACCCACGTGGCGTTCACTTCGAGAGGTGGCGCCATGCCTATGGTTGTGGCAAGTGGTTTCACGCGGCGCGCTGTACTAAGACACTTGAGGTTTTTGGAACCTATTCGGCCCAGACCACCGCGCCGCCCGAGGACATTATTGCGGTGATAGATGCGCGCCGCCCGGGGTGGAGGGATGCCTCGTGAGTAAACGTCTGGCCAAAGGCGGGCTGCTGATAGACCGCAATACCCCGGTCTACTTTTCATTCAATGGACGCAAGTTGCGCGGGTTTGTCGGGGATACGTTGGCCTCGGCCCTTTTGGCGCAGGGGCATGGCCTTGTGGGGCGATCCTTCAAGTATCACCGTCGACGGGGCATCGTCGCCAGCGGTGTCGAGGAACCAAACGCGCTGATGAACCTTGGTGACGGTGACCGGCTTGAACCGAACCAACGGGCGACGACGACCGAGGTGTTCGAGGGGTTACAGGCACGCAGTCAGAACCATTGGCCAAGCCTGGAATTCGATATCGGCGCACTCAATACAAAACTGGCGCGTTTCTTTCCGGCCGGGTTCTACTACAAGACGTTCATGTGGCCGCGGGCGGCCTGGAAACATGTGTTCGAGCCGGTGATCCGGCAATCCGCCGGGCTTGGGGCTGCGCCGGACCGGGACGCGCGGGACCCCGACAGCTATGAACACTTTTATGCCTATGTCGATGTCCTTGTGATCGGGGCCGGCGCGGCCGGTCTGGCGGCGGCGCGCGCATCCGCACAGGGGGGTGCCCGTGTCTTGATACTCGAGCAAACCGCCACCATCGGCGGCCGGGCATTGGTGGATCATGACGACGGCAAAGCCTGGACAGAAGCACGGCGCGCCGAACTGGAGGCGATGCCGAATGTCACCTTCCGAACCCGTACGATGGGTGCTGGCGTCTATGACCATGGATATGTTCTGGCCTACGAGCGGCTGACGGACCATGCGCCCACGCACGCCGGGCCGCGGCACCGCCTGTGGCGGATCCGGGCAAAGCAGGTCATCACCGCTTCCGGGGCACTGGAGCGGCCACTTGCCTTCGCGGGGAACGATGTTCCGGGCGTGATGCTTGCCTCGGCGGTGCGGGATTACGTGCGCCTCTACGGGGTCAGCCCAGGTGACCGGACGGTGCTGGTCACCAACAACGATGATGCGTATCGAACCGCGTTGGCCTTGCTGGACGCAGGCCTGACAGTGCCCGCCGTGCTGGATGCGCGAACGGTCGCCGATGGCCCGCTGCCCGACGCGGTGCGCGCGCGCGGTGTCCGGGTGGAGACCGGGCGTGGCGTTGCGACAGTGTCTGGCACTTCGGCTGTGGAAAGCGTCGTGGTTTGCGACCAGGCCGGGGAGGGTACCGCGCTTGAGACGATCCGCTGCGACTGTGTCGCGGTCTCCGGTGGTTGGTCGCCGGTTGTCCACCTTTGGTCGCACTGCGGTGGCAAGCTTGTGTGGGATGCGGCGCAGGCCCTCTTTCGGCCGGATCCGGACCGGCCGCCAACCGGCTCGGATGGTGGCGCATGTGTAACCACCGCCGGCGCGGCATCCGGCGCGCTGCAGATGGGCGCGGCCCTGGCCGATGCGACCGCCGCAGGACGTAAGGTGGCCGAGGCTCTCGGGCTGCAGCCGCAGCGGGAGGAGGCCAGCGTCATCGACGCGCCCGCGGAAAACCCGCTTCTCCCGGTATGGGTCATGCCGCAGGAGGCACCGATTACGCTGCGCTCCAAGGCGTTTCTGGACTTTCAGAACGATGTGAAACTGTCGGATATCCAGCTTGCCGCGCAGGAGGGTTTTGAGAGTGTCGAACATGCAAAACGATACACGACGCTGGGCATGGCGACGGATCAGGGAAAGTTAAGCAACATCAACGGACTGGCAGTTTTATCTGACGCCTTGGATCAACCAATCCCACAGACAGGTACGACCACATTCCGTCCGCCGTACACCCCGATTTCCCTCGGTGCAATTGCGGGTGAGGCCCGGGGGCCGCTGTTTAAGCCAACCCGTAAGACGGCGATTGACGCGTGGCTGGACGACAATGGTGCGGTTTGGGAGCCGGTCGCGGACTGGCGGCGCCCCTATGCGATACGGCAGCCCGGCGAGACGGTTGCGGCGGCGGTCCACCGCGAGGTTTTGAATACGCGGCAGAATGTGGGGCTACTTGATGCCTCGACACTGGGAAAGATCCTGGTCAAAGGGCCGGACGCCGCAAAGTTCCTGGATCTTGTCTATACCAACATGATGAGCACCCTGAAGACGGGCCGATGCCGCTATGGATTGATGTGTACCGAGAACGGGTTCCTGTTCGATGATGGTGTCGTCGTTCGTCTGACCGAGGACAGCTTTTTGTGCCATACCACATCCGGTGGCTCCGATCGGGTCCACGCCTGGATGGAAGAGTGGCTGCAAACCGAGTGGTGGGATCTGAAGGTCTTTACCGCCAATCTGACAGAGCAGTTCGCTCAGATTGCGGTCGTCGGACCACATGCGCGGCAGGTGCTTGAGCGCTTGGGGGGAGTGGACGTCAGCCGTGAGGCGCTGCCTTTCATGGGCTGGACCGAGGGCGTTTTGGCGGGCATCCCGGCGCGGGTTTACCGGATCTCGTTTTCCGGCGAGCTCAGCTATGAAATCGCCGTTCCGGCGTCGCGCGGCGCGGCCTTTTGGACGGCGTGCCTTGAAGCGGGTGCCGACCTCGGCCTACAGCCCTATGGGACCGAAGCCTTGCATGTCATGCGTGCTGAAAAGGGGTTCATCATGATCGGTGACGAGACGGATGGAACTGTGATTCCGCAGGACCTGAACCTCAACTGGGCGGTAAGCAAGAAAAAGGCCGACTTTATCGGCAAGCGGGCGATGGAGCGCAGTTTCCTGACCGCCCCGGATCGCAAACAGCTTGTCGGTCTTGAGACGCTGGAGCCGCGGACGGTCCTGCCGGACGGCGCCCATGCCGTTGAGGGGGCGAAAAAGCCGGATGGGATGGAGAACATGATCGGTCATGTCACCTCGACCTATTTTTCGCCGACCCTGAACAGATCGATCGCGATGGCGCTGATCAAGGGGGGCGCACAACGTATGGGCCAGATCCTGGACTTTCCGGTCGAAAAGGGCGTGACCATTCGTGCCCGCGTGGTCGATCCCGTTTTCTATGATAAGGACGGGAGCCGTCAGGATGTCTGAGCCAGTGGTTTCCCGCGCCTCTGCGCGCGACATGATCACGCTGCGAGTGGATCTGGCCACCGCCAGTGCTGCCCTTCGGGAGGTCATCGGACTGGATGTTCCGCAGCAGCGTCGCGTGACGTTTGGGCAGGGTCGTTTGCTGGCCTGGATGGCCCATGACGAACTTTTGCTTGTTATCGGGGACGGGCAGGCTCCGAACGTCGTTGCCGCCCTGAGCGCGGCCCTGGACGGCCAACATCACCTTGTGGCCGATGTATCCGATGCCCGGGCACTGTTCCAGATCTCTGGCCCCGGCGCGCGAGAGGTTTTGGCCAAGGGCGCGCCGGTTGACCTTGACCCTGTCGCTTTTGGTCCCGGCGATGTCCGCAGAACCCGGCTGGCGCAGGTAGCCGCGGCGTTCTGGATGACGCAGGACGGAGTATTTGAGCTGGTGTGCTTCCGGTCGGTCGCCGAATATGTGGAGACCGTCCTGTCGACCGCCGCCAACCCAGACAGCCTGCCTGCGTATTTCCCGGCCTGACAGGCCTTGACGGGACGCCCCCTGACAGCGCAATTGTATGCAACTCTTTGAACGAGTGCGGGGAACGATGCTGAAAAATGCCGGTCTAACTGTGACTGTTTTGGCCTGGGCTGGTGCGGCCGCGGCTGCTGATCTGAACATCTGTGTCGAAGGGGCTTACCCCCCCTTTTCCTTCACCGCTGACGATGGTTCGGTCGAGGGGTTCGACGTCGATATCGCAAATGCGCTCTGCGCCGAGATGGAACAGACCTGCGAGATGGTTCAATCGGACTGGGTGGGAATTATTCCGTCCCTGCTCGAACGTCGGTGCGACGCGATTGTTGCATCGATGTCGATCACGGAAGAGCGGCGCAAGATCATCGATTTTTCCACCAAGTACTACAACACGCCCGCCCGTTTTGTCGGCGAAGTGGGAATGACGGTCGAAGACCTCGATGGTCAGATTGTCGGTGTCCAGCGCGGAAGCCTGCATCAACGGTTTCTGCTGGATACGTTCCCCGAAATCACGGTCGATCTGTTCGATACCCAGGACGGCGCGTTCGACGCGCTTGCGGCTGGTGAGGTTCAGGCGATCATGTCGGACAGTATCGCGATCTATGATGCCTTTCTGAACACTCCAGCTGGTCGCGGCTATGATTATTTCGGTCCCGAGTACTCGGAACCTGAATACCATGGGATCGGCGCCGCTGTTGCCGTGCGACAGGGCGAGACCGAACTGCGTAATGCGTTCAGCCACGCGATCGGCGTTATCCGCAGCACCGGAGAATATCAGGATATCAACGCCAAGTACTTCAGTTTTGACATATTTGGCGGCTAGCGCTCAGGGAGCTATGCGCTGAAGGCATAGCGGAATTTCCCTATTGTGCACTGCAATACGCACCGCCGCTGGACTATGTTTTGCTCAACAGGGCCGTACGTTGCGACCCGGAACCTGGAGAGTAATTATGAAAACCGACTTTGATATCCCGAGCTATGCCGAGATCGAAAGAATTGAACGCCGGGCCCATGCTATGCGTGCCGAGGCCATGCGGAACGGCATCGCCTCGCTGGGCCGCGGCATGGTACGGCTGCCGGCGCGCGTAAGCGCCGCGATGCGGTTGCGTCGCACGGCCTAACCCCCGTTTTGCGCGGCTGACGGGGTGGCCTTTCGCCCCGATGCGCCACTGTGTATCAGGGGGACATGAGTTCCCCTGAACGCCCCGCCATCCGGCTCCGCCCTAACAAACCCGCCCAGCCGTTGCGGTTTGGCGCGCCGTGGGCTTTTGCGGATACGTTGGTGCTGGATCGTCGGGCCCGCGCGCTCGACCCCGGCTCAATCGTCACGCTGCAGGACGCCGAGCGGCAGCCGTTGGCCACAGCTGCTTTCAATCCCAACTCCAAAATCGCCGCGCGCCTGCTGGACCGTGATCCATCCATTGGGATTGACGGCGCGTGGCTTGCGGCACGTATAAGCCGGGCGCTGGCACTGCGCGAGCGGCTTTATGACCAACCGTACTACCGGTTGATCCATGCCGAGGCGGATGGTTTGCCAGGGGTCATTGTGGATCGTTTCGGCGATGTTCTTGCGGTTCAGCCAAACGCCGCCTGGGCCGAACAATTGTTCCCTGACTTGGTCGCGACGCTGATCGACGTAACGGGCGCTGCGGCGGTCTACAAGAATGCCAGCGGCCGCGCCCGCGGTCTTGAGGGCCTCGACGATGTCTCGGGTCTGGCGATGGGATCTATCGATACCCCGCTGGACGTGCCGATGAACGGGGCGATCTACTGTGCCGATATCCTCGGTGGTCAGAAGACAGGGCTCTACTTCGATCAGCGGCCGAACCACGCGCTGGCGGCGCGTTTGGCCCGCGGCGGGTCTGTGCTTGATGTGTTCTCGCATGTTGGCGGCTTCTCCCTGGCTGCTTTGGCGGCGGGCGCGGCCGAGGCGCTGGCGGTTGATGCCTCCGCCGCCGCACTGGATCTGGCCGCTTCGGGCGCCGCGAAGACAGGCGTCGGCGACAGGTTTCGTATGCAGAAGGGCGATGCTTTTGTCGTGCTCGCGGATCTTGCGGCGGCGGGGCGGCGCTTTGACACGGTTGTCTGCGATCCGCCCGCATTTGCCCCTGCGAAACCGGCGCTGGAGGCAGGGTTGCGGGCGTATGAACGGGTGGCCCGAATGGCGGCACAGCTCGTCGCGCCGGGCGGTTTTCTGGTCGTTTGCTCTTGTTCCCACGCGGCCGATCTGCCGAAATTCCGGACCGCCTCGTTGCGCGGTGTGGGCCGTTCCGGGCGGTCGGCGCAGATTGTCGCCACGGGTGCGGCTGGTCCGGATCACCCGGTGCACCCCTATCTTGCGGAATCCGCGTATCTCAAAGCTCTGTTCCTGCGGCTTGACTGATGCGGGTCCTGCTCGACGCATGCATCCTGTACCCCACGGTCCTGCGCGAGGTCCTGGTCGGTGTCGCGCAGGAAGGCGGGTTCGAGCCGCTGTACTCCGAGCGCTTGTTGGCAGAGTGGATCCACGCTGCCGCGCGCGCAGGTCCTCAGGTCGAAACCACAGCGCGGGCGGAAGCGGCGCTGTTCCGCGCTGCGTTTCCTCAGGGCTGCATTTTGCCGCCACCGGGCGCGGAGGAGTGTCTGTCGCTGCCGGATCCAGGGGATCTTCATGTGCTCGCAGCCGCGATTGAGGGGCAAGCAGAGGCCATCGCAACGGTCAATCTAAAGGACTTTCCGACGCGCACGCTTGGGCGCCACGGAATGGTCGTCCGGACGCCCGATAGTTTGCTGTTGGAACTGCTTCAGGGTGGCATGGACGAGGTCGCGCGCGTAACCGAAAGAGTGCGCGCCAAGACCCAGGCGATCTCGGGTCAGGCGCAGGATCTTCGGCGGTTGCTAAAGCGCGCCGGCTTGCCGCGATTGGGCAAGGCGGTGGCACGTGCCTAAGGTCTGCGGTCCAACGGGTGCGTGCCCGGCAGGCTAGGCGCCTGATCCGAGGGACCCGCCGGTCACATCCGCGCCATAGAGCCAGTCGAAACGTCTCAGCAACCCGCCCGGAAGGCGCTGCGCCGCCGCCAGTCCCGTGCGGCGTGCCCCGCGCGCCAGGGGTGAACTGAGGTGATACACCCGCGCGTTGCCCCGGGCGGTCCGTTGTACGCGCGCGGTCCGCGGTTTGCGCAACGCTTCATAGCGGGACAGCCCGTCCGAAATGCCAAGGGCTGAGACGCTGTCGGCAAGTACCCAGGCATCCTCGATGGCCATCGCCGCGCCCTGTGCCAGGAACGGCAACATCGGGTGGCAGGCGTCGCCCAACAGGCATGTGGTCCCGTCGCGCCAGGACGGCAGCGCCTGATGCGCGAACAATCCCCACAGGATCGTCGTATCCACCCGGTCCAGGATCTGCGGAACCGGCGCGGCCCAACCCTCGAAGGCCCGGTTGAGGTTCGCGACGTCATCGGCGCGGTTCCACCCCTCGTCAGCCCAGGCGGTGCGCTCTTCGACTGCGACCAGGTTCCATATCTTTCCGCCGCGCAAAGGATACAGCACCATGTGTCGGCCCGGGCCCAAAAGCAGTTGCGTCGCATCCGGGTTGAGTCCGGATGGCACGCCGCCACCGTCGATCAGCGCCCGCCACGCGACCTGACCTGTGAATTCAGGTGACACAATGGGGTGCAGGGATTTGCGGAATGCCGAGCGAACACCGTCTGCGGCTACGATCAGGTCAGCCTCCGGTGAGGCCTGCGGTGTTACGGTACGGCCCATTTGGAACCGGACGCCTGCCGCCGTTGCCGCGGTGCCCAGTGCTGCAAGCAGATCTTGTCTATGCAGTTGTACATAGATTTCCCCATAGCGCGCTTCGGCCCTTGGGCCAAAGGGAACGATGGCCTCTATCCGTCCGCTCAGTCCATCACGCAGCTCCACCCGGTCAGGGCGGTCAGAGACGGCGCGAACGTCGACATCAAGCGCCGCGAGAACGCGCATCGCATTGGGGCCGAGTTGCAGGCCAGCCCCGACCTCTTTCCAAGCCGGGGCCTGTTCGTAGACTGTCACCGCCCAGCCGCGCCTGGCCAATGCCAAACCTGCGGTCACGCCGCCGATCCCGGCACCGACGATGGCAGCTGTCCCTATCATCCGAACTCCCCATAAAAAAAGGGCCCTCAGTTATGGGCCCCTTTTTTGCTCTGGTCGCGGATCAGTCGTCGCGATGTACTTTTTCGCGCCTTTCGTGGCGCTCCTGCGCTTCCAGGCTCAGCGTCGCGATAGGTCGCGCGTCAAGCCGTTTGAGCGAGATCGGCTCTCCGGTGGCTTCGCAATAGCCGTAGGTGCCGTCCTCGATCCGGCGAATAGCGGCGTCGATCTTTGAAACGACCTTGCGCTGACGATCCCGGGTGCGCAGTTCAAGTGCGCGATCCGTCTCTTCCGAGGCACGGTCCGCGACATCCGGTATGTTCCGCGTCCCCTCTTGCATGCCTTCAATGGTGCCTTTGCTATCGGCGAGAATGGCGTTTTTCCAGTTCGTCAGCTTCTCACGAAAATACTCTAACTGGCGCTCGTTCATGAAGGGTTCGTCTTCGGCGGGACGATAATCGGTGTCGAAATTTGTTTCGGCTTTCATTCGTCGCTGTACCCCTGGTCTTAGGTGCATTCCCAGGCCCGTCGGGTGGGCTTGTCTGCGCACCTCTGCTCTGTCTGTGGGGCTCGTTTACAAAGATTTCACACCCTTGTCGACTCAAACGGTACTTCCTGTTGGAATTGTTTTGCATCTAGCTTAACGCAGTCTTCGAGCACGCAATGGAGCGCTTTATGCAATTTACGTCGACGGATACCTACATTGCGTCAGAGGACCTGAGGGTTGCCGTTAACGCGGCGATCACGCTGGAACGCCCTTTGCTGGTCAAAGGTGAGCCCGGGACCGGCAAAACCGTGCTTGCGCGGCAGATCGCCGAGGTGTTGGGCCTGCCATTGCTGGAGTGGTCGATCAAATCGACCACCAAGGCGCAACAGGGCCTGTACGAGTATGACGCGGTCAGCCGTTTGCGCGACAGCCAACTGGGCGACGAGCGGGTGGCGGACGTCTCGAACTATATTAAGCCCGGCACGCTGTGGGAGGCGTTTGAGGCCGATACACGTCAGGTCCTACTGATCGATGAAATCGACAAGGCGGATATCGAATTTCCCAATGACCTGTTACAGGAACTCGACCGGATGGAGTTCTTTGTTTACGAAACCGGTCAGACGATCCGGGCCAAGCAAAGGCCGATTGTCATCATCACGTCGAACAACGAAAAGGAACTGCCAGATGCGTTCTTGCGGCGGTGTTTCTTTCACTACATCAATTTTCCCGACGCCGAGACGCTTGAACGCATCGTGGGTGTCCATTTTCCGGGGCTGAAACAGGACCTGGTGCGCCGCGCCCTTGAGCAATTCTTTGAGATCCGGGAAACCCCGGGGCTGAAGAAGAAGCCCTCCACCTCCGAGGTGCTGGACTGGCTGAAGCTGCTTTTGGCCGAGGATCTGAGCGCAGAAGATCTACGGCGCGATCCACATGACGCGCTCCCGCGTTTGCACGGCGCGCTCCTGAAGAACGAGCAGGACGTGCAGTTGTTCGAACGCCTCGCGTTCCTGGCCCGCGGTAAGCGATCATCAACCTGAAAGCCGTTGCAGCAAACAGGTCATGGCCAATCCGCCATCTGAATGCTAGGAATTGTGCAATGCAGCATCAATGGGCTGCTCCATGGTTAAGGAGGTCGCAGTGGCAAATCCGGCGTTTTTTGGGAATCTCGATGTTTCAAAGGGCTGGTTCGACCTTGCGTTGGCCTGTTGGCGCATGAATCAAGCGGCAACCGAGGTTATTGTGCGACGCAGCGTAATGATGTCGCGCGGCCGTATGGATCGGGGCGAGGCGATGGGTATGGTCACGGAGAAATACGTGGCAGCCGCTGCCGGACTGGGGCAAGCCTCGGTCCAGGTGGCCTTGGGAGCCCGGCCCGATGTGATCGTCGGCGCGGCCCTGTCGCCGGTACAGCGCAAGACCCAGGCGAATGCGCGACGGCTGCGACGCTGATTGCGCCAGCTGCGCGCTGGCAGTACAGGGTGTGGATGGAAAACATTCGCCCTATTGAGGCAGCAGATCAGCCGGAATGGAAAGTGTTGTGGTCGCAATACCTCGCGTTCTATGGCGCCTCGGTTTCCGAGGCGGTCTACACCACCACGTTTGCGCGATTGCTGTCCACGGATCCGACCGAGTTCAAGGGCATGGCGGCGGTGGAAGACGGACAGCTGGTGGGCCTGGCGCATTATCTGTTTCACCGCCATGGCTGGCGGATTGAGAACGTGGTCTACCTCCAGGATCTTTATGTTCTGCCTGCGCACCGCGGATCGGGGTTGGGACGCAAGCTGATCGAGGCTGTCTATGCCGAGGCGGATCTGGCCAGATGCCCCTCTGTCTACTGGTTGACGCAGGACTTCAATACAGAAGCGCGGCAGTTGTACGATCGTTTGGCCAGTGTGACCCCTTTTATCAAGTATCAGCGCTGATCAATCAAATTGAGCGCCGCGTGCGGCGCACGCCTTTGTGCGCTGACGCGCGGCGGGTACCCGGTGATTGGCGGAACGCCGGGGTTTGCAGCGTCAGATTAAATCCGCCGCTTGCTGGGGCCGGTTTTTGTAGGCATTCTGCCGGGACTACGGTGCGAGATCGGGAGGGCAGGGCGCTTATTCCGGCGTGGCGCATATGGGGGCATGCAGTGAGGCATATCGGGGGCCAGGTGGCAAACAGAAATCATACATGCGGTGGGTGGATTCGCCGCTGCGCGCTGGGAGCCCTCTGCGTTTTTCTGGTGGCAGGTTGCGCGTTTGCCCCGGCACCGGCGCCGACACGGGCAGTGACGGGACTGGAGGATGTCGGTGGCGTCGCATTCCCCGCAGCAGGGATGCCACGCGGTGTGGCGCAATCCAATCAAACCCTTGCGCGGGACTTCATCGACTTGACCTTCGCCCTGGAGCGAGGCGAGCCATTGCGCGGTCTTTTGCGGCACGAGGGACCGGTGCGCGTGTATCTGCGCCCGGGTCCGCTGACCGCCTATCGCCGCGATCTGGAAAACCTGCTGCAGCGGTTCCGGGTTGAGGCGGGGGTCGATATTGCCTCGGTCGCCTCGGCGTCGGAGGCCCAGATCCATATCGATGGTGTCCCGATCCGGGAATTGCAACGTATCGATCCGGGGGCCGCGTGTTTCATTGTCCCGGGCGAGACCTCGTGGGCTGGTTTTCGAGGTAAGTCGCCGCGTGCCCGTTTACGCTGGTCCGAACAACGGACCCTGGGCACCATCGGCATTTTCATTCCATCGGATACGTTTCCGCAGGATATTCGCGATTGCCTGCACGAGGAGATCGCTCAGGCGCTTGGTCCTGCAAACGACCTCTACCGATTGCCTAACACCGTGTTCAACGACGACAACTTCCACTCGATCGTAACCAATTTCGACATGCTGATGCTGCGCGCGCTCTACGACCCCAGTCTGCGTTCGGGACTGCCGCGCGAAGTGGTCGCGGGGCGGATCAACGGGATACTTGACCGGATCAACCCGCGGGGTGTTGGCCGGGGCGCTTTGCCAACGGCGCCGGCCTCGCCGCAGTGGAATCAGCAGATTGAACAGGCGCTGACCCGGCGCAACCCGCTGTCGCGCCGCATCTCGGCCGCCGACCGCGCGGTGGCGATTGCCCGGAACATGCGCCCGGTGGACCACCGGATCGGGGTTGCCCTGATCACCCGTGGCCGACTGCTGCGCGAGCGTGATCCGGCCGCTGCGGCGTCGGATTTTGTTGAAGCGTATCAGCGAC
The DNA here is from genome assembly GCA_039190275.1 of Pseudomonadota bacterium. Lineage (GTDB taxonomy): Bacteria > Pseudomonadota > Alphaproteobacteria > Rhodobacterales > Rhodobacteraceae > Halovulum. Next base: position 70,381 of record JBCCYF010000005.1, read on the forward strand.
TTCGGGGTGTTTTGGGGGCCGATGATGTGCGCACGGCTCAGGCGGCATTGCATATGGCTCTGGTCGGTCTGGACGTCGGCGATTTCGCCCCGGCTCAACGGGTTGCGGAACGTGCCATCCCGGTGGCGCGGCGGGGGCAAAATGCGGTGCTGCTGTCCAGCCTGATGCTGGTGCGTGCCAAAGCGCTTGAGGCGCAGGGACGGCTGGACGAGGCGCGTAGCGGACAACTGGACCATCTGCGCTGGGCAAGATATGCCTTTGGTGACCAGGACGGCCGCCGGGCACGGCGTCTTGCTGCGCTTGAGGCCGATGAGGCGGTCTTGTCGAACTGAGAGGACAGGCATGTTCCCGATCACAGGACTGGCATTGGGTGCGTTGTGGGGCTGGTATCAGGCCGAACGGCGCAACGGCACCACCCTGGACAAAGCGCAGTACGCGGCCGGCTTCGGCATCGCCGGCGGCATCCTTGGCCTCCTGGCGGCGATCATCTATATCCGCCTTGGCGGCGGCTGATGTTTCCGCGGTTCTTTGACGGCCTGCGCCGTGTCGGCGTGCCTGTGTCTCTGCTTGAATACCTTACCTTCCTGGATGCCCTGAAGAACGGGCTGGGGCAGGGCGGTGCCGATCAGTTCTACTATCTGGCGCGCAGCGCGATGGTCAAAGACGAGCGGCACCTGGATCGGTTCGACCGCGCCTTTACCGCCGCGTTCAGCGGCGCCGAGGCGTTGACGCCCCAACAAATCATGGACGCGGTTGATATCCCCGCAGAGTGGCTTGAGCGGCTCGCCGAGAAGCATCTGAGCCCGGAAGAACGCGCAGCGGTTGAGGGGGCGGGAGGCTTCGACAAGCTGATGCAATTGCTTAAGGAAAGGCTGGCCGAGCAGACCAAACGGCACCAGGGCGGCTCAAAGTGGATTGGCACGGCTGGAACCTCGCCGTTTGGCGCTTACGGATACAACCCGGAAGGTGTGCGGATCGGACAGTCGGAAAGCCGGCATCAACGTGCAGCCAAGGTTTGGGACAAGCGCATGTTTCGAAACCTGGACGACACGGTTGAACTGGGAACCCGGAACATCAAGGTGGCGTTGAAACGGCTGCGCCGCTGGGCGCGCGATGGTGCCGCCGAGGAGTTGGATTTAAACGGTACGATTCGTGCGACGGCCGAACATGGGTATCTGGATGTTCAGACCCGGCCGGAGCGGCGAAATGCCGTAAAAGTGCTTCTGTTTCTGGATGTTGGCGGCTCGATGGATCCGTATATCCGGTTAGTGGAGGAGCTGTTCTCGGCCGCCCGCGCCGAGTTCAAACATCTTGAGTACTACTATTTTCACAACTGCATCTACGAAGGTGTCTGGAGGGACAACAGGCGCCGCTGGGATGCACAGACACCAACAGCCGAGGTTCTGCGGACCTATGGCGCCGATTATCGCTGCATTGTTGTCGGCGACGCGTCGATGAGCCCGTACGAGGTGCTGTACCCGGGTGGCGCAAACGAGCACTACAATCCGGAGGCGGGCGAGGTCTGGTTGCGCAGACTGCGGCAGGCCTGGCCCGCAAGCGTATGGATAAACCCGTTGCCGGAGGAGCATTGGCGCTACACACACTCCATCGATCTGATCAGCAAGATATTTGAAGCGGGTATGTTTCCGATGACCCTTGCGGGGATCAACGATGCTATGCGCACATTGGGCCGATAGGGGCATCAGCCGGTACAACTGGAACGGTTTTTACGGTTGAAGGTCCGCACGCCCGGTAGGGGAGATGTTGGTTCGAACGTCCCCCGATCCAGGCGTTACGCCTGTACCCACCGTCCGATCCGACCCCTACCGGGCTTTGCACTCAGGTTATGTCGGTCCTGAACCCAGCCCCCCGGCAACTCACGCTACGTGAAACACTGTCTGTTTCGATGCACTAAACACAACTTCCGTCGATCCATACACGACACGACGGTCTTGCCCCTCAGACACCCCCGAATACTTCGATCCCCCCGCTCGGATCAGATCCCGCAGCCCACTCAGATCGGGCGTGTCCGCCTGGATCTTTGCCTCCATCCAATCATAGCTCTGGATCAGGCACCCGGCGACCGCCTGACCTTGCGACGCGGTGCGCTTTAGATAAAATGCCAGCGCAACTTGGCGGTTGGCATCGCAAAACACAGTCACAACCTCGACCGCGCCATCGGTTGGCGCAAGGGCGAATTCGCCGGTCACACTTGGGCGGTAGGTCTGCGTAATCCAGTCATGGAGCTTGTTGGCAACAGACTGAGGAATGTCGGTGGCACTCGCGGTGCCCAACGCCTCGAGTGGTGCATGGCCCGACATCTTCCAGGCCATGAAAACTTCCTGCATGCTGGGCAGTGCTGCGATTTGTGCCGGTATCTGCGTCGCCCACATGCCGGAAATCGGCCGACCGACCATCATGACTTGCAATGCGACCGCACCGCTGTTTTCGATCAATGCGACCTGTTGTACGGTCGGGAGGTTTTGCAATGCTACTTTTGCAGCAGCGGTTGTAGCGGCCGCCGCAACCCGGAGAGCGTCGATCATTTCGGTCCCGTTCTGCTTGGCAATTGTGCCACGGTGCCCGGTTTGAATGTCGGTCATATGGACGGTCATTGGCGCTCCCCTGGCGTTAATACGATGACTATGCGTGCACCGTGCACCGTTCACATCGCCGTGACTGTTCCATGGGTAACATTTGCTGTGACAAACCGCACAGACCCAATAACGGAAGGCGAGAAATGTCGATTGGCTTGTCCAACCGCGATCACAGCCCCATATCGGATGTATGATCAAACTCACCCCGATCCTCCTGGCCGCCATCGCGGCGGTTGGCATGTATATGTTCTCGGCCTTTCGGTTGAAACGACAGCTTGATGCGCAATCGTCGGAGCTTGCAGACCCACGGCTTGAAGCGCTCACCCGGCGCATGGCCGACGCATTGGATCTGCCGCGGATCAAGGTAAACATCTATGAAGTTGCACCGGTGAATGGTCTGGCCGCCCCCGACGGCCGCATTTTCATCACCCGTGGTTTTTACGACAAGTACCGTCTGGGCGAAGTTTCGGCAGAGGAACTCTCCACGGTCATCGCCCATGAACTGGGCCATGTCGCGCTTGGCCACTCAAAGCGGCGGATGTTCGACTTTTCAGGTCAGAATGCGATCCGGGTTATGCTGACGATGATTTTGGGGCGGTTTATCCCGTTTATCGGTCCTTACATCGCTGC
>JBCCYF010000006.1:0-71709 GCA_039190275.1 Pseudomonadota bacterium
ATGCGCAGACGGGCCTGTGCGGACAGGCTGTCCAGCAGGATCATCGCCCGCAACGTATCGATCGGCGGATCACTGCTGACCAGCAGTCTTGGTTCGCTGATCCGTCCAAGGCGGATAAGTGCGGAAAGCAAACCCCGGACGCCCTTGGTTTCCTCTGCTATGGTGCGGTCATGAGCGCGGATTGACTGGCCGAGCCGTTCGATGTCCCGCGACAGTTCGGTCATCGCTGCTTCATAGGCGCGAAGCGCGCGCCCCAATGCCCCGCGCTGGCCCTGGCTTGTCGTTGCGCGGGCTATCTCGGCCTCGGCGCGTTGCAGGTCCACAATCGGATCGGCAAGTAGCGGCGCGCTCAGAAGCGATATAGCCAGGGCAAGGGCCAGACCGCGCATCAGCCGTTCTCGATCAGCGATGTGCCGGTCATCTCGGGCGGTTGCGGCATTCCCATAAGGTCCAGAAGGCTGGGCGCCAGATCGCCCAGGCGGCCGGGTTTCAGGCGCGCGCCCGGAGGTCCGCCAAACAGGACGACGGGCACCGGATTGAGTGTATGCGCGGTATGTGGACCGCCCGTCTTTGGGTCGACCATGACCTCGCAATTCCCATGATCCGCCGTCACGATCAGCGCACCGCCGACTTCCCTGACGGCCCTGACCAATTGATCGACACCCGCATCCACTGCTTCGCAGGCCGCGATTGCAGCCGCCAGGTCACCGGTATGGCCCACCATGTCCGGGTTCGCGAAATTCACGACAATCAAGTCGAAGGTGTCGTGGACCGCTTTCACAAGATGCTCGGTGACCTCGGCAGCGGACATTTCTGGCTTCAGGTCATAGGTCTTAACCTTGGGGCTGGGGGCCATATAGCGGCTCTCACCCTGCTGTGGCGTTTCCTGTCCGCCGTTCAAAAAGAACGTGACATGCGGATATTTCTCGGTCTCTGCGATGCGAAACTGGGTCTTGCCATGGGACGCTACCCAGGCCCCAAGTGTGTTCACGATTTCGATCGAGGGGAACATGACATCCATGAAGGCGTTGTGGGACGCGGAGTACTCCACCAACCCGCAGACCGCCTCCCAGTCGGGCCGACCGCTGACGTCAAAGTCATCGAAGTCGGGCGCGGCAAGTGCGGACAGGATCTCGCGCGCGCGGTCGGCGCGAAAGTTGAGAAACAGCAGGCCGTCCCCATCGCCTGGGCCGGCGTAATCCCCGATTACCGTCGGAGTGATGAATTCATCCGTCTCCCCAGCTGCATATGCCGCAGAGATTGCCGCGTCGGCCGAGGCCTTTTGCGGTGCGTTCCCCAACACAGCGGCGACCGCCTGGGACACGCGCTCCCACCTGTTGTCGCGATCCATCGCATAAAAGCGGCCCATGACGGTCCCGAACACCGCCGCCTTGGGAAGATGTCGGTGCAGCTCTTCGATCTGGGACCGGGCCGAGCTGGGGGCTACATCGCGCCCGTCTGTCACCGCGTGGAGGATCACCGGGATCCCGGCGTTGCAAATCACCTCTGCGGCCTTGGCGATGTGGCGCTGATGGGCATGCACCCCGCCTGGCGATGCCAGGGCCATAAGATGGGCTCGGCCAGCGCTGGCCTTGAGCCGGGCGATGAAGGTCTGCAGCGCTGGATTGTCGGCGAAACTTCCGTCCTCGATTGCATTGTCGATCCGGGGAAGGTCCATCCAGACCGTCCTACCTGCACCGATATTTGTGTGACCAACCTCGGAGTTGCCCATCTGACCTTCCGGCAGGCCCACCGCGGGCCCATGCGCGGTCAGCGTTGCATTCGGGCATGTGGACATCAGCCTATCAAAGGCTGGCGTATGTGCCAGGGCGACAGCATTTGCGGTCGGGTCGGGGTTTACGCCCCAACCGTCAAGGATGCAGAGCACTACGGGTTTTGTCATGAGCCGGTATGTTTCTTCGGGTTTGCGTCATCCTAGAACGGCGACAGGCAAAGCGGAACAGATTTTGCCCGCTATGCTTTGAATGCGCTGATCGGGCGTCGCCAGAACCGCGTCAGGCCCGATGATAGGGCGTGCCGGCCAGTATCGATGCGGCACGATACAGTTGCTCGGCCAACATCGCGCGGATCAGCAGGTGCGGCCAGACCATCGGTCCGAACGACAGGGTCAGATCGGCCTTGTCGCGCAGCGAGCGATCCAGACCATCGGCACCGCCAATCACAAAAGCCGCCTCGCCCCGACCCTGATCGCGCCAGTCCGCGATGTGATTTGCAAACTCGGGGGAACTGAGCTGCTTTCCCCGCTCGTCCAACATGATGCGTACGGCGCCCCTGGGCACCGCGGCATCCAGCAGGGGCGCTTCGGCCGCACCAGAACTGCCCTTGCGGGATTCGACTTCGGCGAGCGCCAAAGGCCCCAGTGCAAGCGGGCGTCCGGTACGTTCGAACCTGCTGCGGTAGTTGTCGAACAGATCAAGCTCGGGGCCCGAGCGCAGTCGGCCGACCGCTACGATAACAAGACGCATAGCAGACCTTTCAGGCGTCGGTCTTGCGCCGCTCCAACTGAGCCTCGGGCGAGAGCCACATCTTTTCCAGCTGATAGAACTCGCGCACCTCGGGGCGGAAGATATGCACAATCACATCGCCGCAATCTATGAGCACCCAGTCCCCGGCGTCCTTTCCTTCGGTCCGGACGGATTGTCCGAATGACTGCTTCAGTCGACCGGCCAGGTTTTCGGCGATCGCCGCGACCTGCCTGGATGAGCGCCCGCTAGCCACCACCATGTTGTCCGCCATTTCGGATTTGCCAGCCAGCGAAATGTTAATGACATCTTCGGCTTTGTCGTCCTCAAGTGAGCTGAGGATAAGCGAAAGCAAGCTGGTGTTTCGCGCGCCCGGCGCTGCCGGGACTAATGTGTCACGCGACGTTGCGGCAGCGGGTGCCGCAGTAGCACGTTCTGACAGAACGATGTCCTCCTTACGGATGCGCCGCTCCCCCCGGCGCTGGGTGTATGTAATGTAACCTCGACGGGCATCGTTCTCAAGGGAACGCTTGCAGAGAGACCCGATAGGCGCAGGCTGGCCACAGTAGATCGCTGTCGCATGCTCGGCGTTGCAGACCGACCTCCCGCCCGGTATCGCAGCCTCATGATTGTTTTCTGGGTGCAGGCGGGCGATCCCCAGCGTGTGTGTTCACAGCGGCCCGCGGCACCCTGCACCGCCCACTAATGAAAGATTGACAATCATTTTTTACTGTTTCACATTAAATATCATGTGTTGGAGAGATGAGTTATGAACAACGACAAATTTGTAAAACTTCGCCGGTTGAGCCGGTTCCTGCGTTTGGGCACCCTAGTTGCGATAACATTGATGGGGGTCGGGTTTGCCGCGGTCGCGTTTTCGCGCGGTCTGATGTCGGACCTTGCACAGGCGCGGTTTGGCGACGAAATTGTCCAAGCCGGTGTCACACCTATTGAACATGCCATGCTGACTCTGGTCATCGGTCTTGCCCTTATGCCGGCGGTTTGGGCGCTGGTTTCGCTGGCACAACTGTTCACCGGATTTATCCAAGGCGATGTGCTCAGCGCGCGGACTGCCAGTCACCTTTTGGCCTTTGGTCAAGCTGTGATCGCAGCGTCGGTGGCGGGCATTGTCGCTCCGGCCTTGGCGAGCGTTCTGCTCAGTTGGGACAACCCAAGCGGTGCCCGGGCACTGGTTGTGAGTCTCTCAAGCGATACGGTTGCGGCGGCTCTTTTCGGCGGGCTGATAATCACCGTGGGATGGGCGATGCGCGAGGCCGCAGCGCAAGCCGAGGAGAACCGGACCTTTGTCTGAAGATGCGCTCGTGTCACCGGGCGATGGTGAATCGCCGGCGATTGTCGTCACCCTCGATGTGATGCTGGCGCGCCGCAAGATCCGATCCCGCGAACTGGCGGTTGCCGTCGGTATCACCGAGCAGAACATAAGCCTCCTGAAATCCGGCAAGGTGAAAGGCATACGCTTTGCAACCCTTGCCCGGATCTGCGCGGCTTTGGACTGTACTCCGGGCGATATTCTGCGCTTGAAAGAGTAGCCATGCGCGGGCTTAGGCCGGGTAAACCCTTAAGAATATCATTCGGATCCAATAATTTGGGGGATGTATCGGAGGTCGAACAGGCAAGTGGGCCCTGCCGCGCACATTGATTGCGAACTGAGTGACGCTGATCGGCCCTCTCGTCCCGTGGTAGCCCGGACCAAAGTCATCGGCTCGGGGCCTACCATTCCCCAAAACGCGCATACTGGTCTGCACAGGATGCCCGCCGGGCCATAATCGAAGCTGAGTGGAACAACTGAGTTCAGCACTTACCCGGAGGCCCTGGCGTTCACCAAGGATGGGGCGACCGAAACCTTGGGAACAGATGGCGGGTGATTGGGTGCCTTTACCACAGGCACCCAATCTTCTGGTCGATATTACCCTACAAGCGCATTGTCATCGCGCTTTACGGTAACGATGGCGGAACGTGGCAATGCGCCCTCACCGTCCGGGAAGGGCGTGCCAGGATGCTGGATCCCGACAAACATGGTCCGGCGATCTGCCGACCACGTCAGTCCCGTGACCTCGGAGCCGTTTGGACCCGTAAGGAAGCGCCGGATTTCACCCGTCACCGGATCACCGGCCAACATCTGGTTGTTGCCCATCCCGGCGAAATCCCCTTCGTTGTCGTCGTCACCGTCTGTCTGGATCCAGATCAGGCCGGTTGTGTCGATGTGCATGCCGTCGGGAGAATTGAACAGGTTGCCCGCATTGATGTTGGCCGAACCGGCATAGAGGCCATCTGTGTGTACGGTTGGATTACCGGCCATCACATAGAGGTCCCAGTCAAAGGTCGCCGCGCCATGATCATCGTTGTGCGGACGCCAGCGCACAATCTGACCGTAATTGTTCAGCTCGCGCGGGTTGGGTGCGTTGGGGACCATCGGCTCGCCCGCCGCATTGGTGCGCACCGAACCGTCGTCGTTCTTGGCGCCGCGACGGGAGTTATTCGTCAGGCAGCAGTAGGCCTCAACGGCGGTGGGATTTACGGCAATCCATTCAGGACGATCCATGGTGGTCGCGCTGACCTCGGTTGCTGCGATCCGTGTGAAGATGGCGATCTCGGCTTCTGTCATGCCGGTATCTTCCGGGGTCAGAGCAATCCAGGTCCCGGTGCCATCATCGTTGAACTTGGCAACGGACAGAACACCTTCGCTCAGCAAGGTCGACGTGTCGCCACCGGGCACATAGATGTCACGGCTGGTCCACTTGTACATGTACTCGCCGCGCTCGTCGTCTCCCATATAGACCACAACCTGGCCTTCCGGGGTCAGCGCATAGGCGGCGTTCTCGTGCTTGAAACGACCAAGCGCTGTATGCTTGACCGGCGTGCCCTCGGGATCCCAAGGATCGATTTCAACGATATAGCCAGCGCGATGCGGCTCGTTTGGGTTCTTAGACAGATCAAACCGGGGATCAAATCCATGGTAGTTGTATCGACCAGGGTCAACATCGGTCGAAACGCCATAGCGTTTGAACCCGGCGGCGTGCACCTCATCCAGCGAAAGCTCTTCGGTGGTGCCGAAGTAGCCGTTGAAATTTTCCTCACAGGTCAGATAGGTGCCCCAAGGCGTGCGGCCAGAACCGCAGTTGTTGAACGTGCCCAGCGACGCTGTGCCGGTTGCATCAGCCTCGGTCTTAAGCAGGTCATGCCCTGCGGCGGGACCGTCGATCACCATCGGAGATCGGTGGTGGATGCGGCGATTATAGGCGCTGTCGACAACGACCTGCCAACCGTCGTCACCCTCGGTCACCTCAATGACGCTTACACCCTGGAAGTTCTGCAGGCGCGTGATGTCCTCAGCCGAGACGGCAGCGCCTTCCTGCTCGGCGGGTAGGTTGACCTTGGTGTTCACATACTCGCTGTTGACCACAAGAAGTTCAGTATCGCCCTGGGAAAACAGCTCCATCCCGTCGGTGTTTTCGCCGAACACACGGTCAGACCCCTCGGTCGGGATACCGGTGGTGGCGTCAAAGGCGGGCGCGTCGGAAAACAGCGGATCGCCCCAGCGCACAAGCACGTCCCAGTTATAGCCCGCAGGCACATGCACAGTTCCATCGGTTTGGGGCGCCAGCTGCTCAAAGGCGAAGCGGGAGGTCTGTTGCGCCATAGCGGTCGTGCTCTTGAGCACGCCCGTCCCCATCACTGCCGCCCCAGAGCCAAATGCAAGGACGCCGCCAATGAAGCCACGGCGAGAAATTGCGCGTTCCACAACCCGATCAAAGTCTTGCTCAGTAGGGCGGGGAAAGTACTGCTCGTCCCAATCATCAAAGGACAACTCGTGCTGTTCAATGTTTGTCATTTCTCGCTTCCTGTCAGGTGGCATAAATGTGTGTTGCGACGAACCGGTTAGAGCGGGTCCAACTGTAACGTCAGATATAGTGTAACATTTACAGGCTTGTGACACACGCGGGTTGGAATATGTCTGCGTGCCGCCGATGATCGGCATAGGACGGCACGGCTTTCACCGATGTCGGATTTTCCCGCCCACCCGCTTTGTGCTGTCGCTGTTTCGAACTGGCGGAGCCGTCGGTCCGGTGTCACCGCGCGTGACCACACCTAGGCAAAGAGATCTTCACCGAAGGGTGGGGGAATTGAACATTGACGGCGTTGACCGTTCGTCCGCGTGTTACTCATCCCATACCGTGCGGTTTTCGGACACAGTTGGTATCGAGCGTGGATCAAGGTTTATAGTCAGTGCCCGATTGCGTTTCACCTGCTACTGGAACCAACGGGTACGACCTAACGCGCCAAAACCTTTGCGTTCCGGCTGCGTTAGGCGATTCAATCAAGACGCGCTAGGCTTCAGAAGTGGACCGAGAGAGTACTGCCCGCTTTTTCTAGCGGCGGCGCGAACTTGGTCAGATCGATACCCTCCACAGCCGTCTTGTATTCATCGATCGTGGGTGTTCTGCCAAGGATGGCGGAGAGGACGACGACCGGGGTGGACGCAAGAAGGGATTCGCCCTTTTTGTCATCGGCATCTTCGACAACACGCCCCTTGAACAGACGCGTGGATGTCGCCAACACGGTATCGCCTTTTGCCGCCTTTTCCTGGTTCCCCATACACAGATTGCAGCCCGGCCGTTCCAGGTACAGGATGTTCTCGTACTCATCCCGTGCGGTGCTCTTGGGTGCGTGATCGTCAAACTCAAAACCAGAGTATTTTTGGAGCAGGGCCCAGTCCCCTTCGGCCTTTAGCTCATCAATGATGTTATAGGTTGGCGCCGCCACCACCAGTGGTGCATTGAACTCAACCTGGCCGTATTCCTTTTCGAGATTCCTGAGCATCTGAGCAACGATTTTTATGTCGCCCTTGTGCACCATGCAGGAACCGACAAAGCCGAGGTCGACCTTCTTCTCTGCCCCATAATAGGAAATCGGTCTGATCGTATCGTGCGTGTACCGCTTCGACACGTCGATATTGTTCACATCCGGGTCCGCGATCATCGGCTCGTTGACGTCGTCAAGATCGACCACGACCTCGGCAAAGTATTTGGCATCCTCATCCGGCGCCAGCGCAGGTTTTTCGCCCGACCGAATTTCGGCGATACGGTTTTCGGCAATTGCAATCAGTCCATGAAGCGTTTGGCTGTCATTCTCCATGCCTTTATCGATCATGATCTGAATCCGGCTCTTTGCAATTTCGAGAGATTCAATCAGTGTCTCGTCTTCGGAAATGCAGATGGATGCTTTTGCCTTCATTTCCGCAGTCCAGTCCGTAAAAGTGAACGCCTGATCGGCCAGCAATGTTCCAAGGTGAACTTCAATAATCCGTCCCTGGAATACATTGTCACCGAACTGCTTCAGCATCTGGGCCTGTGTCGCATGAACCACATCGCGGAAATCCATATGGTCGGCCATCTTACCTTTGAACGATACCTTGACGGACTCGGGGATGGGCATCGTCGCCTCGCCTGTGGCGAGTGCAAGTGCGACTGTTCCTGAATCGGCGCCAAAAGCGACGCCTTTGGACATTCTGGTATGGGAGTCGCCGCCAATGATGATTGCCCAGTCATCAACCGTGATGTCATTCAGGACCTTGTGGATCACATCCGTCATCGCATTGTAAACGCCTTTGGGGTCCCGTGCTGTGATCAGACCGAACTTATGCATGAAAGTCATAAGCTTAGGAATGTTCGCCTGCGCCTTTTGATCCCAAACGGAGGCGGTATGACAGCCGGATTGGTAAGCCCCGTCGACGGTAGGAGAAATGACGGTCGCGGCCATTGCTTCAAGTTCCTGCGAGGTCATCAGGCCAGTCGTATCCTGCGATCCGACAATGTTCACCTTGACCCGTACATCGGATCCGGCATGCAGAACGGCGCCCTCTGACATTCCGACCGCGTTTTTGTTGAAGATTTTCTCCACCGCGGTCAGGCCTTGCCCGGCGTGTGAAATTTCCTTTGAGGGCGCAAATACGGACACCAGCTCAATTCCCAGCGTTTCACACGCAAAACTCTGCAGCTTCTTGCCGAAGACGATTGCATAGGATCCACCGGCCTTTATGAATTCGACCTTCTGCGCGCTGAAAGACGAAGATACATCCACCAGCTCTTCGTCGCCCTTGTCATTATAGAGCTTCTTATCCTTGGTGTTGATCGTCAGAACGGTTCCAGTGGCAACCGAGTATTTCTGCTCAAGGATCGGGCTGTCGTCGTTGTTCAGGATCGGTTTGCCATCCGCATCGAGCTTTTTGACCCAGTTCTTCAGATCGATCCCGATACCGCCTGTCACGCCAACGGTCGTCAGGAAAATCGGGGAAATCCCATTTGTTCCGGCAACGATCGGTGCGATATTTACGAACGGGACATACGGGCTGGCCTTTGTTCCCGTCCACAGTGCAACATTGTTCACGCCCGACATGCGCGAAGACCCCACACCCATCGTGCCCTTTTCGGCGATCAACATCACGCGTTTGTCCGGATGCTGCGTCTGAAGTGCCCGGATCTCGTTTTGCGCCTCGGGCGAGATCATACATTTTCCGTGTAGTTCACGGTCTGAACGGGAGTGGGCCTGATTACCCGGCGACAGCAGGTCGGTCGAGATATCCCCTTCGGCCGCGACATAGGTCACGACCTTGATTTCCTCCTCAATTTCCGGAAGTGCCGTGAAAAATTCAGCCCTGGCGTAGCTGTGCAAGATGTCCTCGGCAACCGCGTTTCCGGCATCATATGCAGTCCGGAGCCTGTCCGTATCCGCCTCGTACAGAAACACCTGTGTTTTAAGGACTTTGGCCGCCTGTTCGGCAGTCTTCGGATCGTTGCCAAGCGCCAAGTCAAGAAGGACCTCGACCGAGGGACCGCCTTTCATGTGTGAGAGCAACTCAAAGGCGAAGGACGGTGAAATCTCGGCGACAACAGCGCTACCGAGAATGACCTCTTTCAGAAACTGAGCCTTTACACCGGCCGCACTCGTTGTGCCGGGCAGAGTATTGTAGACAAGGAAATTCAGGGACGCGTCCCGATGTTCGCTTTGAATGTCTTTGATCTGGGAAACAAGCTCTCTGACAAGGGCGCCATCCTCGATTGGCTTCGGGTTCAGGCCCCGCTCTTTGCGTGAATCGATCTCTTCCAGGTATGATGTGTACAAGCTCATGACGGTCCTGACGTGTAAGTGTTGAGCGGGCGCGGATACCGGCTCACAGAGCAAACGGCGCGCAGCTTCTGCCAATTTGTATGCAGTGGTATACCAAATCCAATTGCCTTGCAAGCCATCCGCCAGCGGCATGATGCCCCAGGTGCGTGATCTTGGGGTTTGGCTGGTCGCGGCGGCAGCCTCCTTACGACGCATACCGAACACCGCTTCTACGCTGATAGGCTGCGGCAAGAGCACTGACCAACCTGCTTATGTCATTGGACCGATAGGTGAACCGTCGTTGACATTCCTGAGCCACCTGCGGAGGGCCATTGAGGTTTCATTTGGCCGTTCCAGGGTCGGGAGGTGCCCGGCACCGTCGATGATCACCAATTCGGATCTGGGCAGAAGCCCATGCATCAACGTGTGGCGAGGTATCGGACACAGCTTGTCTTGGCGACCGCAGAGCACAAGTGCCGGTCCCTCGAAACCGCGCAGTGTGTCGGTCTGATCGGGCCTGTCTCGCAGTGCCGCGGATTGTTCGCAAAACACCTCGGGTCCCAGTTTCAGTGCCATGTCCATGCACAGGTCCAATATGGCGGATGTGTTCAAGCCGGACCCAAGGTAGTTCGGCTTCATCTCCTCCCGCATGACGCTGTCCAGTCTACCGGCGCGGGCACGCTCCATCTGCGGTCCACGGCGGTTCTTCACCTCTTCCGTTTCCGCCAGAGGGTTCGTGTCCATGAGGGCCAGTCCGGCGACACGCCCGGGCGCTTGGCGGACCACTTCCATCGCAACGATACCGCCCATGGACAGGCCGCCCAGTGCGATCCGGTCCGGCACGTCCTCCAATACCCGCGCCGCAAGTCCGCCCACTGTGGGGCTGCCGGTCAGATCCGGAACGATGACGGTATGGTCTGGTGAGAGCGCCTTGATCTGCGGTGCAAACAGCCGGGCGTCACACATCATGCCAGGTAAAAGCACCAGCGGTGTCGTCATTCACGCCCCCGGGACGGCAGCGGCACCGGCCGACAGCGCGGCCAGTTTGGCATAGGCAATCGCCGGGTCGACAGCGCCAAACCCTGCAAACGTGCCAAAGCCGCAGTCGCTGCCTGCGATCACCCGTTCAGCGCCGACGATGTTGACAAAGCGCTGGAGGCGCTGGGCCACCAGATCGGGATGCTCCACAAAGTTCGTTGTTGTATCCACCACACCGGGAACAAGCACCTTATCCTCGGGAATATCCGCCTTACGGTCGCGAAACACGGCCCACTCGTGGCCGTGCCGAGGGTTCGAGGTTTCGAACAGAACGTACCGCGATTTGGTTGCCATCAGCGTGTCGAACATCTTTGACATTGGGATATCGCACAGATGGGGCCCCTCGTAGTTGCCCCAACAGATGTGCACCCGAACGCGCTCGGCCGGCACGTCAGACAACGCGTGGTTCAGCGCGTCGACATGTAACTGCGCGATCTTCACGAACTCCTCATCCGAGAGGTCGGCGAACAGCATGTGGCGGGACAAGGCGAGGTCGGGGCAATCCAGCTGCAGGTCAAGGCCGCCGGCCACGATTGTCTCGTACTCTTCCTTCATCGCATCTGCCAGAGCCGCCAGATACGCCTCGCGCGAGGTGTAGAAATCGTTCTGCAGAAACAGTGAGATAACGCCGGGGCTGGCTGCGTTCATGAAACCATGCGCGACCCCATGTTCCGCCATCGCCGCTTTTAGGTTCGCGATGTCCTTTGCCAGTTCCTGCTGTCCGTTGGGGCGCACCTCTCCAGTGCACATGGGCCTTGCATAGCGCGGGGTCCCGCCGGACTCGGCCAATCGTTTCAAAAAGCTGGGGAACATCTTCAGATCGGCGGGCGCGTTGCGGGGGCTGTCACCGGAAAACCCGGTGTAGCGATCCTTGACGTAGGTGGCGTAGCTGATCTTTGAGGTCTCACCGTCCGATACGATGTCGATACCGGCGTCCTTCTGCAGTTTGACGGTTTCAGAGACCGCCTTTGTCATGCAGGCATCAAATGCCGCTGCGTCATAGGGTTCGCCTCGCTCGCGCGCGAAGATAAAGTCCACCACGTCCTGTGTTCGGGGCAAACTGCCAACATGGGTCGTCTGAACTCTGGTCATCCGGGTCTCCTCCGCTTTCTTCTTTTTGGCCGATCCTATCCCGGTTTGCGCCAAGTCGGGGATTTCCGCGCGGCTTTCATCGGAGGGTTAAGGTCAGCTGCCCGCCCAACTCGGGCCGGCCGGGTCGTCCGTTGCGACGATCTGGTAAAGCGCGGCTTCCCCGGTCATTGAGGGTACGGCGCCGTAGGCTGTGTTCTCTGGAATGGATATCGTATCGCCGGGCGCAAGGGTGGTGCTGCCGCCTTCCCAGTTCACCAGCCAGTGTCCCTTGGCGGGGATCAGGACCGTCGGACGGATGTGCGCTACTTTCGACTCGCGAGCCGAGCCGCGGGTGACAAAATGGACTTCGAAACCTGGCCTGTCCCGGAGCAGGCCGGTCTTTCCGATCACGTTGCAGGGGGTTCGGTCGGCCAGGGCAACCAGGTCCCAATAGCGCGCGACGTGGTTCGGCAGTACGTCGGCGGCGCTGGGTTCCGGGCGTTTGGCCAGCTCCGCATCTGAAAGCACGGGCATCGGTTTTATCCCATCCGGCAGTTCTTCGCCGTTTTTTGTGTCGTAGAGCCTGCCGGTTTCCGCCAGAACCAGTCCATGATCCGCGGCATCCTCGATGACCTGAGGGGCCCACATGACACCGCCGCCCGCATCGTCACCGCCGAGGATGGCTATGATCATGCCGTAGTCGGTGCCGATGTTCTCGAAACCGCGGAAAATGCCCGTGGGTATGTTGAAGATATCTCCCGGTTCCAACACCACCTCGCCGGCATCGCCCCAACGCCCCCAAAAGAAGCGCCAGCGGCCGGATAGAACAAAGAACGCCTCGGCGGTATGGTGATCGTGCAGGCTGTTGCGGCACTTCGGCGGCTGCCCCGCCGCGCCAATATTAAACCCATGCGGTATCGAGATGTGGACATGCTGATCCGGACTTTCCGAAACGCCGCCGCCGATTATGGTGAAATTCTCTTTCTGATCACTGCCGGGCGTATGCGCATCAATGAACGCCGTGCGGCAGGGTCTGAGATCACCGTAGCGAACGATCCGGGCTTCCATCTGTTGCGGTGTCATTTCTGATCTTTCCTGTGTATGTGCGAGAGAGCTGCTGTGTGATCCCCTTTCACCTACCAGGTGGACGCAGGTTCAGACGCCGGGCGCGCAGCGCGGCCCTATGTGCGTGAAAGCGATGTGCCGCCTGCGAGTCGCGCAGGCCATGCGTCGTCGATTTGTAGGGGACATCGGACCTCATTCAGATGTCTCCGGTGTGCAGATGGATCTGCTTCCAAATGGCAACTTCGTCATACAGGGCGAACTCGCGTCGCAGGCCCCAGGGGCCATACTCGGCATGGGAGATACCCATCACGTGTACGCGCGCGCCGCTTGGCCGGCCGAATGCGCCCCAGCCCTCATGAACCCCGTCCAGCGACCAGCGGATCGCAGCGCGGGGTGACAACATGCCTCCATCCATGCCGATCTGGTGGTGGATCTTGAACTCGGCACTGGGAAAGGAGGACCGAAGGCCGATCCAGAACCGGCTTACAGCCTCGCGCCCAATCGCCTGCTGGGCACCCGCATATTCACCGATCACCGCGCGGTCGTATTCGGCAAGGATGTGATGGAAATCCGTACCCATGATGCGCTTTAACGTATCGGCATATGCGGCGCCCCACTCATTGTCATTGCCGGTTCCGTGATAGCCGCCGTCCACATCGGCCTCGGGCCGGAACGGCGGCTGGGTGTGCGCGGGACCGCCCTCGGCGACAATCAGATCACGGGTAAACACCTCGGGGTCGCGCCCCAACTGCCGCAGAAGACCACCGTAGTCACGGACCAGCCATTCGTCATAGATGGTCTGTCCCCTGGCGGCGCAATCGGCAAGCACGCGTATGGTCCAGCGCGTTCCGCTGGCCTTACCGAACTGGCCATCCTGCATGTGGGTCGCGGTGGTCAGCAATCGATGAGAGGACAAATAGCCGTGTTCCTCGGAGTGGGACCAGATCACATCCTCGCCAAAGAGCTGTCGGTCGGGAAACTCATGGCATGTCGCCATGGTTGCCGCGATAACCGCCCCGTTGCCGCGACTGATACCCATCGGCGTCCGCACTGGAATGTCCGACGCATAATAACGGTTCAGCGTTTCTGTGCCACGATCCTCCCAGATCTCCTTGGTGACACCTATGATGTAATCCGGGAAATCCTTCCACTTTTCAGCATATGTCATTGGGAGAATCCCTTCGGTTTTCGCGCAGATCCCCGGATCTTCAGGGGGCCGGGGATCTGGATGCGCTCTGGCGCTGCCCCTTGCTCTATTCTGGCCAGCAGTACATCCACGGTCGCGCTGACCATCTTGTTCATAGGCTGGCGAATGGTCGTCAGGTCATAGGCGGGCCAGGCTGCTATGGGGACGTCATCATAGCCGACAACACTGACGTTTTTGGGGATCGAGAGACCAAGCTCGAAGCGCAGCGTGTCCATGACCGCAAAGGCCATGTGATCATTGCCAACAAAAATAGCGTCCGGTCGATCGGCGGTGCTGCACAGGCGCCGGGCAATGGCGGAGGCGGTGGTCTGTGTGTATTTTCCGTCTTCAATGGCAAACGGTTCGAGCCCGTGTTCATCAAGGCCTTCGATAAAGCCCCGCATGCGGTCCAGACCGGTCGACGATCCGCGCCAGCCCGAGATATGGGCAATTTTGCGGTGACCGCCTGCGGCCAGAAAGTGGGCAACGGTCCGTCCGCCCTCGACGTTGTCCGAGGTGACCTGCGACTGGCTGCCTGTGTCCTGACCGCGATTGAACATCACAACCGGGATACCCGCGTCATTGCAGCGCTCGGCTATATCATTGGACATCGCGACCGAGGCGGTGATGATCCCATCAACCTGATAGGACATCAGTTCTTCGACGATCCGCCCGACACTGTCATCGTTCTTCGCCATGAACAGAAGGATGTGATACCCGCGTTCTTTCAAGGCGCGATCCAGATACTCAAGGGCGGTGGGGTAGAACTGGTTTTCCAAGTAGGCGACCACAAGTCCGATGACCCGGCTTTTGCCGGTGATCATTGCCCGCGCCAGTGTGTTGGGGCGGTAGCCCAGATCCTCGGCCGCCTTCATCACCTTGTTGCGGGTCGTTGCCGAGGCTGAGGCGCCGGGGGTGAAGACCCGGCTGACCGCCGACTGGCTGACGCCCGCCAAACGGGCCACGTCAAAGGAGGTGATTCTTTCCGCCATCAGTCCGCTGTCCACCCACCATCCACCAGTAACGCGGTCCCTGTGACCAGGCTGGCCGCATCCGAGGCAAGGTAAACCGCCGCACCGGTGACATCGCTTAGTTCTCCCACCCGACCGAGTTTGATCTTCTCTTCGATCCACGCCCGACGCTCGGGGATGGCTAGGGTCTGTTCTGCCAGCGGTGTGCGGATAAACGTGGGCGCAATCGTGTTGACCCGGATCGAATGAACGCCCCATTCGATGGCCATGGACTTGGTGAAGCCTTCCACGGCATGTTTGGTGCCGCAATAGACCGCGCGGTCGATCCCGCCGACCTGGCCCATCTGGCTGGTGATGTTGATCAGGCTGCCGGGCTTGCCCGCCGCGATAAGACCGCGGGCCACGGCACGGGTCAGAAAATAGGCGCCTTTGAAATTCAGGTCATTTACAGTGTCAAAATCAGTTTCGGTCGTCTCAAGCGCCGGTGCGTGTCGGGCCAGCCCTGCGGAATTGATCAGAATGTCAAACGGCCCATTGGCGTCCACGGCCGTCCCGGTGGCGGTCACATCCGCGACGTCCATGGCCAGGTGATGCGCGACCCATCCCCGTCCGGCGAACGCATCGGCGATCGCCTCGAGTTTATCAGCAGACCGCGCCGACAGGGTCACCTCGGCCCCGTGGCTTGCCAGTGCCGTTGCACAGGCGAGGCCGATCCCCGAGGACGCACCGGCCACCAGAGCGCGCTTGCCATCCAGGCGGAACGAGGGGGGCGGAGGAAAATCCATCAATGGTCCCCGACCGGATAGGGGACGCGCCCTGGAACACGCGCTTTGTTGAATTCGCGCAACCTCCTGAAAACGTCCACCCCCAGTTGATCATAGACATCAAGCAAATCGACCATCACCCAGTTCTCGCGTATGCGCCCCTGTTCTATCCGCCAAAAGTCGAGGCTGCGCATCGTTACCCGCTTGCCAGTGGGTGCGATCCCCAACCATCCATCGGCAGTAAGGGTCTGGATCATGTTCGGCCAGCCGGTGACGGCCACGTAGGGACCATCGCCGAAGAAATGATAGTCGATTTCGTCCAGATACTGACCACGATCGGGCATCCCGGACAGGAAGGGGATCTGATGCCAGTTGCGAAAACCCCGGATCCCCCGGCTGGTGCCGATACCGGCCGGACCATACCAGTTCATGGTATCGTGCCAGAAACGCGACATTTCCATCGCTTCTGGCCCCCCCTGTGCCGGATGCCGTTTCATGTGATCGAGCATGTCGATGATCAGATCCCGGTTGGCAATGCTGTGCACATCTTCGCTTGGGGGGCGTGACAGACCATCGCCCGATGCCGGGCCAGGGACAAACAGCTCCGCGCCCAGCGACGGTGCCATAGGCCAGGCGCCGACCTGCATCATTACCGAGGGCAGGTCCCAGATCATATGCACTTCAACGATCTTGCCATCGGCAATACGGTAGTACTCGTGGAACCGCATATGTGTGAGGTGCCCTGAGGGCGGAATATCCAGCAGCGGACCGGCAAAGGTCCCGACGTAATGCCCACCGCATCCAACCCAGTCGGCACCGTGTTCGTCTTTACCGGCCATCACAAGCCAGTCGCGCCGCTCTACATCGGGCCATGCCTCCTTTAGCGGCGCAAAGATGGCCTGATACACCCGATCCGATCCCGAGATATCTCCGAACGGAAAGCAGCAGTGAAATACCGCATTCTCGGTACAGAGTGTGCCCAGCAGGCGCTGGACCGCTGCCTCGTCCCAGTTGTAGAGCGCATCGCGAAACGGGTCGAGCAAGGCGCGGTTGGCGTCATGTACAGTGTTCATGCGTGCCCCATAGACGGCCCTATTCTGCGGCTTCCCGGGGCATCGCTGCACCGCCATAGGGGACATTGCGGCCACCGTACCGGCGCACCCGAATATTGCATTGCTCGGCATGTCCCACAAAGCCTTCGAGCATACACAGCCGCGATCCGTATTCGCCGATCAGGGCGGCAGCTTCATCAGTGGTGACCTTTTGATAACTGTGCGTTTTGAGGAACTTGCCTACCCACAGCCCACCGGTATAACGGCCCGCCTTTTTCGTGGGCAACGTGTGATTGGTGCCAATGATCTTGTCGCCATTGGCAACGTTTGTCCGCGGACCAAGGAACAAAGCACCGTAGGAATGCATGTTCTCAAGATACCAGTCGTCGCGGTCTGTCATGACCTGCACATGCTCATAGGCCATGTCGTTGGCGACATCGAGCATTTGCTGATGCGTGTCGCACAGGATCACGTCGCCGTAGTCCCGCCACGAGACCGAGGCTGTTTCGCGGGTTGGCAGGATCTTTAGAATCCGTTCGATCTCGCGCAGGGTTCCTTCGGCCAGGCTGCGGGAGTTGGTGATAAGGCAGGCGGGCGAGTTGTATCCGTGTTCGGCCTGCCCCAACAGGTCGGTGGCGCACAATTCGGCATCGACCGTATCATCCGCAATAACCATGGTCTCGGTCGGACCGGCAAACAGGTCGATCCCGACGCGACCGAACAACTGGCGTTTGGCCTCGGCTACGAATGCGTTACCGGGGCCGACGATCATGTGAACCGGGTCAATCGTTTCTGTCCCGATTGCCATTGCCCCCACAGCCTGAATTCCGCCAAGCACATAAATTTCATGCGCACCGCCCAAGGACATCGCGGCAACGATTGCCGGATGCGGTGCGCCATCCACCGGGGGCGCAGAGGCGATAATCCGCGGCACACCCGCGACCTGAGCGGTGAGAACCGACATATGAGCCGACGCAACCATCGGGAACTTGCCTCCCGGAACATAGCACCCGACAGACTGCACCGGGATGTTCTTGTGGCTCAGAATGACGCCGGGCATTGTTTCCACCTCGACATCCGTCATGGACGCGCGCTGGGCCTCCGCAAAGCGGCGGATCTGCGTCTGGGCAAATTTGATGTCCTCCATGTCGAGAGTTGACACCTTTTGCATGGCGGCCTCGATTTCGGACGGCGTCAGACGGAAGGAACCCGGGGAGTATCCGTCGTACTTCTTGCTCAGTTCGCGTACTGCCACATCGCCGCGTGCGTCGATATCCGACAGCGTCGCTTCTACAATTTGGCGTACCTTGGTGTCGTCTTCCGCACGCTCCTGAGCAGGCTTGCCTGTCTTGAGGTATTGGATCGACATCACAATCTCCTAACTTACGGTTGGCGCGACGCAGTCCGCGGTGAAGGCGTTTTCCCAACCTTCACCAAGAAAGGCGTCGCCGCCCAACTGCTTAATAACACTTGCAAAATCAACGTGAACAAGGTTCTCGGCGATCTTCGAACCTTCAATGCGCCAGAAATCTATATAGGGGATGCGGATCGCCTGACCGGAGGCCGGGATGCCCATGAACTCTGACTGCAAAGTCGCGTGACAGGCTCCGAAGCAGGCCGCCCAATTGCCATCCTGCATATAGTGCTCTGTGCGAAAGTCGCGGTTGCCAAAACACGCGCGAAACGGAAGATACCAACCCGTTTCGAATTCCTTCAGGCCGTGTTTCAGGCCGCAGCCATAGTTGGCGTCCCACACGAAGTCATCATGAAAGTAGGTCGAGACATCAACGTCGGACCGTTGAAGAGCCCGCTCCATGGCCTGTACAACATCGAGGGGATTTGCGGCCGCGCCCCGGCCGGCCGGACCCCGCCACAGCCGGGCAATGGGCGGGTCCAAACGATCCCATCCGCGCCCGTCGAAAACATCCCAACCCAGCTGCGCCGCCACACCGGCCAGGTCAACGTCAGCCTTGACATAGGCAATGCGCCCGTCGCGAACCTGCCAAAAATTCACGTACGGAATGCGTACGGGTCGCCCCGTTGCAGGGATGCCCATAAAGGTCCCTACATGGGCCGCCAGGCAGGTGCCGACCGAAGCTGCCCATGCGCCATCCTCCATCCGAACGGACGTGACATCGTTTTGGTCCCCAAAAGTGGAATTGAACCGGGCGCTCCAACCGGTCCTGTATGCGTCAAGACCTGCTTTCCGGCCGCAGCCAGCGTTCCCGTCCCACACAAGATCCTGGTGAAACCATTGCGTCAGGTCAGCGTCATCCTGGCCAGCTGCCTGCTCCATGTCTTGCACGATGTCTAGAGCAGCGCCCATCACGTAGACCTTTCGGTCGTGGTTCGTGCGCCCTCGCCCTGGTCAAATCGTTCCCACCCATGACCGTCAAAGACATCATGCCCGATCTGCGCCAGGACATGCGGAAAGTCGACCATAACCCAATTGTCGACGATCTTGCCGTTCATCACTTTCCAGAAATCCATATAGCGGATGTCGACGCGCTTGCCCGTCGCGGGGATGCCCATGAACTCCCCCGAGTGTGTCGCCTCCTGCCGACCAAAGGCGGCTGCCCATTCGCCCATGTAAAGACGCGCTTCATCAATGCATACCTTGTCGGAAAAGGCAGCCTGAAACGGACGCTGCCAGTTGTCCTGAAACTCCTTCAGGCCGGTTTTGGTGCCGCAGCCGAAGTTGCCCATCCAACGGAAGTCGTCCGTAAAAAAATCGTCGATATCATCAATCCGGTGATCGTTGAGGCCATCGACCATCGCCTCGATCACTGCGCGTGTCTGGGCGGTCTTGCCCATATCGGTATCGCGGCTCAACATGGCTTGTTCGGGGCGGGAACCTTTCATCCGCGATGCTCCCAAACAACCCGCCCGGCGCGAAACCCCGCCGCCAAGCCTATGGTCGTTTTCAACAGGGTCGGCATGTGCGCCAGATGGTCAATGGAGTGTATGCAAGAAGGAATGGGCATCCCATATCAGACCAGCCGCTCGCCGGAGGTAGCGTTAAACAAATGGCAGGCCGACGGCGGGATGTTCACTGTAATCGGATCGCCGATCTTGGCTCGATAGTCCTTCGCGGCCCTGATCGAGGCAATCGTGCCTGCAAGCCGCAGCGTTGCGACCGTCGCATCGCCCAGCAGTTCCAGCGAATACAGCGGCGCGGACGACGACCCGGTCGGACTAATTTCGGCGTCTTCGGCGCGAAAACCCAGGGTGATCTTGCCCTCGTGAGTGTTGGGGAGCCCACTGATCGACACATTCTCACCGGTGAACGTTCCGCCCGAGATTTCACCCTCAAGCAGGTTCATGGCGGGGCTGCCGATGAAGCTGGCAACGAAGGTGTTTGCGGGCCTGTCGTATATTTCGGTAGGGGTGCCGACCTGTTGCACCACGCCCTTGCTCATCACGACCACACGATCGGCCAATGTCATCGCCTCGATCTGATCATGGGTCACGTAGATCGTGGTGACCTGAAGTTCATGGCTTAGGTTCTTGATCTGATGGCGCGTGGACACTCGCAGCTTGGCATCGAGATTGGACAGTGGTTCATCCATCAGGAACACATTGGGTTCGCGCACGATGGCACGGGCGAGGGCGACGCGCTGCCGCTGACCGCCCGAAAGCTCGGCCGGGCGGCGATGCATAAAGTCGGTCAGCTCGACCATTTCTGCAGCCCGCTTCACCCGTTCGTCATGTGTCGACGGGTCGGTTTTGCGCACTTTCAACGGGAATCGAATGTTCTCATAGACATTGAGGTTCGGGTAGAGCGCATAGCTTTGAAAGACCATTGCAACGTCCCGGTCCTTTGGATCCAGATCGTTGACCACGCGGCCATCAATG
This sequence comes from Pseudomonadota bacterium, assembly GCA_039190275.1. Classification (GTDB taxonomy): domain Bacteria; phylum Pseudomonadota; class Alphaproteobacteria; order Rhodobacterales; family Rhodobacteraceae; genus Halovulum. Next base: position 20,614 of record JBCCYF010000006.1, read on the forward strand.
ACGATTTCGCCCCCTGTGACATCCTCAAGACCGGCGATCATACGCATGGTTGTTGTCTTGCCGCAGCCCGATGGCCCAAGCAGGACAAGAAACTCCTTATCCGCGATCGTCAGGTCGAAGTCCTGCACGCCCACAAACGAACCCCACCGCTTCGAAATGTTCTTGAGCTGAATCTCGGCCATCCCACTTCACCTCTTGCATGCGTTCCCAAAAAATGTGCCAGCGAACAGCTGCTTTAGCAAGCCAAAGTTTGAAAATCACAAGTTCATCGCGGTGAAGTTGATCATAAATCAGTCAAAAAGCGATATAAATAAGGAAATTACCTGTTGGAAACAGGAAATTCTTGTCACATCCAATTTTAGAAGCATAATAGTGAATGCGAATGCATATGTTGGCCGCGTACGGCCGGTAAGAAAAGAGTCAGACGATGTCTGCATCACAGGGTCCAACCGGAGGATACTCAACATGTCTCTAATCAGAAGTCTTGTGGCCGGAGCGGTTGTGGCGCTTACGGCGACCGCGGCATATGCCGAATGCGAGATCGCCAGCGGCAACGTCAACGTCCTGGCGAATGATTTTCCCGCGCTCAAGGCGATCACCTCGACCGCGGCGGAATGCGCAAGCGGCGATGTTACGATTGCGGCGAACCACAACAAGGATTTCCGCACCTTTCACGTCCAGGCTCTGACGCCGAACCCGGCCGAATATACCTCTGTCGTGGTCGCGAACTCCTCGATTGTTCCTTTGCTGAACGAAGGGCTGCTGCGGCCGCTTGACGACCTTGTCGCAAAGCATGGTCAAAGCCTGGGCAAGAACCAGTTGATCACAATCGACGGCAAGATCATGGCGATCGCGTTCATGGCGAATGCGCAGCACCTGTTTCTGCGCCAGGACATTCTGGATGAGGTCGGCAAGTCCGCGCCCACAACATGGGAGGAAGTGGTCGAGGCCGGCAAGGCCATCCGCGATGCCGGCATAATGGATCATCCATTTGCCTTCCTCAGCAAATCCGACTGGAACTTGGGTGAGGAATTCGTGAACATGTACCTTGGACATGGCGGGGAGTTCTTCAAACCCGGCACCGCCGAGCCCGCTGTGAACAACGAGACCGGTATCGCCACGCTGAACATGCTCAAGGAGTTGGTATCGCTGTCTAACCCGGACTTCCTGACCTATAACACCGCGACCGTGGTGCCGATCTGGAAGTCGGGCGATCTTGCCATGGCGCAACTTTGGGGCTCAAGCGGCGGTGAGATACTGAGCGGTGAGGGCGCCGAAGAAGGGGTGGCCGAAAACACTGTTTTGGTTGGTGCACCAACGGTGGCAGGCGGGGACGCACCCTCGTCAACATTGTGGTGGGATGGGTTCACGATAGCCAAAAACATTTCCGACGAAGACGCCGAGGCGACCTTTATCGCGATGATGCACGGCATCTCGGACAAGATGGTCGAGGCGAACAACGATGCGGCTGTCTGGTTGATGTCATCCTACACCCCGGGCCCCGCGGCGATGGGTGTCGCTCAAACGGCTTCTGGTGGAGCCTCTCCCTATCCCATGCTGCCTTATATGGGTTTGCTGCATCAGGCCTTTTTCGAGGAACTGCCGGACTTCCTGCAGGGCAATGAAAGCGCCGAGAAGACGATGTCTGATGTTGAGGCCGCCTATATCGCCGCGGCTAAGGAGGCCGGATACCTCTGAGCGCTTTTTCCGGGGCTGTCACGGCGGCCCCGGAACATCCAATCCGGGTCATCAAGCTGAGGTAGGTAGGGAGCCATGAAACACCGCACCTTCTTTTGGTTCATCCTGCCGTCACTGGCCGCGATGACGCTGTTTATCGCACTGCCGATCGTGTCGGTTGCGGTGCAGTCGCTGTTCGTTGAGCACGAACAGGTTATGGTCGAAGTCAAGAACTGCGGGCCGTTCAACTGCGAAACGGTTCTGCAGGTTGACACCGAAGCCTCTGCCGCGCTTCAGGCAGACGCACCACTTGGCCGGTTCAACGGACTTGGGACATATACGAACCGAAAGCACTTGGCGTTTCAGGAGGTCAGCGTCGCCTGGGCCGAGACGGAGACGATCGGGGCATTCATCTCCGAACTTTTCAATCTGCCATTCTACAAGGCGCTTTTCTTTACACTCACCTATACAGCAGTTGTGACCCCGATGGTGATCGTGATGGGGCTTGCGGTCGCGCTTGCCGTCAACACCCTGCCCAAACTGGTTAAGGGCCCAACGATTTTTATCTCGCTGCTGCCAATGATCGTCACGCCGCTGGTGGGCGCGCTTATTCTGTTCTGGATGGTCGATGCGGACGGCATCATCGGTGCGACGCTCCAGATCATGTTCAATGACCCCGATCTATCGCTGAAGGCGTCAACGCCGCTCACGTGGATCATGTTGATCGTGTACGGGATCTGGAGCTCTACGCCTTTCAGCTTTATCGTTTTCTACGCAGGGCTTCAGACCGTCCCCAAAGAGACGCTGGAGGCGGCAAAGATCGACGGAGCCACGCGTTGGCAGAGTATTCGCTATGTGGTGATCCCTTACATGATGCCACTGGTGGTGTTCATTACACTGATGCAGCTGATGGACAACTTCCGTGTGTTTGAACCGATTGTCAGCTTTTCCGCCTCGGCCAAAGCGACTTCGCTTTCCTGGATTATTTACAATGACCTTCGCGGCGGGGACATCCAGCTCTTCGGTTCTGCCGCCGCCACGTCGATGATGACGATAATCGGTGTCGTAATCCTGCTGACCCCAGTGCTGATCCGGACCTGGCAGGACTTCAACCGGAAGAGGGCCTGACCATGGCATCTGTCGCAGAAAGACGCTCCGCCGGGCTGATCTGGCTGACCACCAGCTTCGTCGTGCTTTGGATCTTCATTGCCGCGGGCCCGTTTCTTTGGACCCTTTGGGGATCGTTCAAGGTTCAGAGTGATTTCTTTTCCAAAGCCGATTGGCGCAACGCATTGTACGGCGTGATGACCGTTGCAGAGACCGGCGATGCCTTTACCGGCCAAGGGTATTATGGCGCCTGGGTCGAGCAGGAGTTCTGGCGAAACGCGATCAACACCGGGATTGTCGTCTTCTGCACGGTGGTCATTTCCCTTACCCTTGGAACCCTTGGCGGATACGCTCTGGCACGGTCAGGTTTTCGGTATGCCTTCTGGTTGTTGATGGCGGCGTTGCTGTTCCGGGCCATGCCACATATCACATTGGTATCGGGCTATTTGCTGCCGTTCTTCGAATGGAACGTTTGGGGGCGCTTGTCGACAACGATCGTGGTGTTGGTCGCGATCAATCAGCCCTTCACATTGTGGATGCTGCACTCGTTTTTTCTGAACATCCCCAAGGACATGGACGAAAGCGCAATGGTTGATGGCTGCACGCGGTTTCAGGCGTTTCGCTATGTGATCATACCGGTGATGTGGCCCGGCGTGATCACCACCGGGCTGTTCAGCTTCCTTCTGGCATACAATGACTTCGCCATCACAGCGACATTGCTGAACGCGGAAAACCAGACAATGGTCCCGCGTATCGCCAGCTTTCTTGGGACCGTTCGCGAGACGGGTGACGTTATGTTTGCCGTGGCCGCGGTTGTCAGCGCCATGATACCGCTGTTCTTCCTGGTGCTGTTTTTCCAGAGGCAAATCGTCAGCGGCCTGACCGCCGGTGCCGTCAAAGGTTGACAACAAGGGCAAGTCCGAAGGAACGGAGGTCGGATGGCACGGTCATACGGAGCAGCGCGTCCCCTACAGCGCCACCATATGCCGACCGGGTATACCATATCGCTTCAAAGCTACACGCAGGACCGGAAAGTTCGCATCCCAAAGGACTTTGGACCCAAGCAGGGCCTGCGCGGGTTTGATGCTGGCTACGCCAACATCGTCGACTACATCGTTCGCATCACCCACCGCATATGGGAGACCGATAGCCGTCAAGTCGACTATGTTGCGGAGTGTTATGCCCCGACCTCGCTGGTCTATGACGATTATGGCCTGCAAACCGGCAACGCAAAGATTATCGCGGACACGCAGCATACGACAGGCGCATTTCCGGACATCATCCTCGATGCCGAGGAGGTGATCTGGGCCGGTGATGACGATATCGGCTTTCACACCTCGCATCTGACGCGGATTGTCGGGACCAACACCGGCCAAAGCCGGTACGGCGCAGCCACCGATCGCACAATCGACGTTCTCGTCATCGCCAATTGCGTTGCGTTAGAAAATGACATTTTCCTTGAGCATGTCCTCTACAATACCTCCGCAATGCTGCAGCAAATTGGTGTCGAGCTGTGGAAAGAGGCGGACAGGCTGGCGTCCCATCCCCCGGCTGGTTGGCCGCGCAGCGGGACAACCTGGGACGATTTGCGCCGGGCCGCTGCGCCGGTTCGTCCGTTGTCGGAAAGCGAACCCGTTGACGGTTTCGATCCGGATGCGTTTGCCCGAAGGTTGCACAACAACATCTGGAACGGGGACATGCGCGTAGTGGATACGGCGTATGCGGCTGATCTCCCGTTTGAAGGTACAACCGAACGGCGTTTCAACGGCATTGCAGCCTACAAAGACTATGTGCGCCAGATCCGAACCGCCTTTCCTGACCTGATGCTTCAGGTGGACGAAGTGTACTGGATGGGCAATGAGGCGAACGGCTGGCTGATCTCGACACGGTGGAGTGCCGAAGCAACGCATACGGGCCACACTGATAATTACAGGTCGCCGACCGGTGCGGACTGCCAGATCTGGGGAATTACGCAGTGGCGCGTCAAGCGAGGCCGCGTCGAGCAGGAATGGCAGCTTTTCAATGAATTCGATCTGATGATGCAGATCGCCAAGGCGCGTCGCGCGCAGCCCTGACCGACAGGCATCCGAAAAACAAATCACAGACACTGGAAAAATGACAAATCTGCAATCCGCAAAGTCGCTGGTACGCGACTACTATGCCGCAATAGATGCCGACCCGCGCCAAGCGTTGGCGAGGTACTGTACCCCGGACGCGATATGGCGCGGGTACCATCCATTCAACGAGATCCATGACCCGGCCGAGGTTGCCGCGCGGTTCTGGGCCCCGCTCAAAACGTCCTTAACCCGATTGCAGCGGCGGATGGATCTGTTCATGGCTGGCGAGAACCACCTGCCAGACGGAGGGACCTGGGTGGCCTCGATGGGTCACCTTATGGGGCTGTTTGATAGCGCCTGGTTGGATATCCCGCCCACAAGAAAGATCGTTATGCTGCGATATGCCGAGTTCATTCGCGTAGACGGTGACAAGATCAGCGATACGGCCATGTTCTTCGATATCCCACATCTGATGATGCAGGCTGGCCTAAACCCCTTTCCGCCGCAAACCGGCGCCCAACTGGTGCAGCCCGGGCCGATGACGCATGACGGCGTGATGTTCAATGCGCAAGATCCCGAGGCAGGACGCAAGACGCTGGCGGCGATTGAATTCATGATCGATGACATCCGTGATTGGAAGGGGCGGGAGGAAGAGGGGTTGCTGACCGAACTGCCGCGCAGCTGGAACGATGATATGATCTGGTGGGGCCCGACCGGGATCGGTGCGACCTACACGATAGAACGCTATGCGGAACAACATGCCGGGCCCTTTCGGGAGGGGTTTACGGATCGTATCTTCAACGGCCATGTCGCACGTATCGCCGAAGGTAGTTTTGGCGGATTTTTCGGTTGGCCCAATCTGACCTTGACGCCCACAGGCGGGTTCATGGGCATGCCTGCCACCGGCAAACCGTCTGACATGCGGGTGATCGATATGTATCGACGGGCGGGCGACAAGCTGACCGAAAACTGGATCTTCATCGACCTTCTGCATTTCTGGAAACAGCAGGGTTTGGATGTTCTTGCCCGCTTGCCCTACATGCGCGGTTGATCGGGCACGGGCGTTGTGCGGCAGGCGTACAAAAGCCTCTCGCCACATGTCACACATCGCGACACCGGGAACCTGCTAGCTATTCCCACCGTTTTTTGACTCGAGGAGTTCGATTTCGATAAAGGCGCATTCGAAATCATTCGCGCTCATCACGTCATGCTCAACACCGATCTCACGGAAGTAGGGAACGCCCGATGTCATCTCGGCCACGGTGTGCCCACCCTCACCGGTGTCAATGTTAAGGAACCCGTCGAATTGCGGAACCACGATGTAGTCAAAGGCATGACGATGCCATCCGGTGTTGTCGCCGCGCGACTTGAAGCGCCACTCCGTGACCCTGACCCGGTCGTTTTCAATCAGCACCGTGGGGATTGCCGAACCTGGTGTGCCACACATTTTCTTTCCTCCGAAAGGATGTCAGCGACTGTAGCCAGATGCCGCCAAGCGGGCTAGGTGGAAACGGCGCATGTCTTGAGCGGTCAGTTGCTATCAATGCAATCCCTCTCCGCGACCGGTCAGAGTACGTAGCACTATGCCCGTAAAGCCAGTGTTGGACCGGCACTTTGACCAAAGCGTTCAAGCCATGTCTTACACCGCTTGGCGTCGCGGGCTTCGTAGGCTTCCAATGCCTGTGCGGGATCCATATCAAACCGGTCCTCGCTATCCTCGGCAAGGGCTGTCAGGCGCATGGTGTACCACGCGGTGATGCCGCCGCGCGGGGGCGCATCGAAGTTGGGAAAGATGGGGTCGCCGCCCGCGCTGCTCAACCAGGTGTTGGCCAGCGACGGATCCAACACCATTGCGCGGGCCAGGCTCACGGCGTCGGCGGAACCGTCGTGCAAAACGCGCATTGCCTGGTCCCGGGTCGTGACACCGCCGGTCAAAATGATCGGGATGCCGGTCGCCTCCTTGGCGCGCCGGGCAAAGTCGACAAAGTAGGGACCAGACGAGGACCTGCTATCGGAACTCGATGTCGCCCCAGGGAAGTACGTACCACCGCTGATGTCGATCAGGTCAACGGATGTCTGATCGAGCAAGCGGATAACCTCCAGCGCGTCGTCCGTTGTCAGCCCACCGGTAAGGTTGTCGGTTGCGTTGATTTTGATCCCGATCGGATATCGCGCGCCCACAGACCGGCGGATGGCGTCGATCACCTCTCCGATGATGCGAAAGCGCCCTGTCACCGGGCCGCCATACGCGTCGCTCCGGTGATTGAACAGAGGTGACAGGAACTGGCTGAACAGAAAGCCGTGACCGGCATGGATCAGGACACCGCCAAAACCAGACGTCTGCGCAAGCGACGCTGCCCTTGCATAGGTCTGCGGTAGCGCGCGGATGTCATCCAACGACATCCCATCGCATGTTAGCCCCTTAATATCGAGTGGGGAGGGTCCCCGTGGTGTGCTGATCGGCTCATGGGAGAGCGCACCCGCATGGCCGAGTTGCGGCCATAGATGCGTTCCGTTCACGGATCCGCGCTTTGCAAGCGTCTGAAAGGCCTGTAGATCCGCCCCCGGGTCCAGCACCAGGTTCCCGGGTCTCTCGGGATAGTGCGGACCGGTCTGTACTTCACCAATCAGGGATAGCGCCGGACCGCCCTTCGCCCAACGCTCATACAGTCGCATCTGCGCGCCGGTCGGGTTTCCCCTGCCGTCTCCCAGAGAGTCGGACATCGCCGATTTTATGAGGCGGTTCTTCAGTCTGACACCGCAAGGCAGGTCGAATGGTTGCCCCAGTACATTTATCCCCTCACCGGTCATCTTGCTTTGTCCATCCTGTATTCATGTTATGCCGGAGGGCGGCTGATCCACCCGGTCTGTCGGTCATCCCAGATACTCGATGATCGGGCAGTCGGGCCGATGATCGCCGCGGCAGGCTGTCACCAGATGAGCCAATTCGTCATGCAGGAACTGAAGCTCGCGTTGTTTCTCTTCGATCTCCTCCAGTCTGCGCGAAGCCAGTCGCTTAACTTCCGCACTGCTGCGATGCTGGTCCTGATACAGATCCAGCAATTCCCTGCATTCATCGATGCTAAAACCGAACGCGCGCGAGCGGCGGATGAATATCAGTTTTCGTATCGCCGCCTGGTCGTAGGTGCGATAACCCGCTTCGGATCGCGCTGTCGCGCCGACCAGACCGATGTCCGCATAGTATCTTACGGTCTTGACCGGCAGGCCCGCCTCCTTTGCCGCTGCCGAGATGTTCATATCTGGGACCCCCAACGCTTCCAGTTACTGGAGACAGGTAGAAACGCGCCTGCCTTTCGTCAAGGATGTCACCGCCGTTTCCAATAGCGCGCGCGGCGGGAACCGCCGGACTTTTGAACTTGCCTGCAGATACGGACCTGTTAGCGTTTTTTCATGCGAATGGATGCTCCAACAGCCGCTCCTGAACCGGCGAACACGGAACCGATGCGGGCATGGCTCAGGGCGCATCCTGACCTCAGCAGCGTGCGCGCGGCGGTTTGCGATATGAACGGCTGTTTTCGGGGAAAACGTCAGCCCCTCAACAAAGCGGAAACAACCCTGAGCGGTCAGATGCGGATGCCATTGAGCCTGTCTGCGCTTGATGTCTGGGGGCGCGACACCGAAGACAACCCACTATTGGCCAAGGGCGATGCGGACGGACTGGCGTTGCCGACCGGGCGTGGCCCGATTGCCATGCCGTGGTTGCCGCGCGGCGGGGCACTGGTTCCCTTGTGGATGTTTACCGAAGACGGTGCGCCCAGCCCCTACGATCCGCGGCATGTTCTGAACGGCGTCCTGCAACGGGCACGTGTGGTCGGTCTGACACCGGTCCTAGGCACGGAAATCGAATTTCACCTCATGTCGCCCGGCACATCACCACCGCAACCGCCGCTGTCACCGGTGACGGGTCAGGCTCTGGCCTCGGACGGGATTCTCTCGCTCGATGACATGGACGGGTTCGAGGCGTTCTTTGACGACCTTTATGCTGCGGCCGAGGCGGCAGGAATATCCCCAGATGCGGCCATATCCGAGGCCAGCCCGGGACAGTTCGAAGTAACCTTGCGCCACCGTCCGGATGCTTTGGCCGCGGCGGATGATGCGGTGCTGATGAAGTGGTTGATCCGAGGTATCGCCCAGCAGCATGGATGTGCGGCAACATTTATGGCCAAACCCTATGCCCGAAGTTCGGGCAACGGGTTTCATTGCCATGTGAGCCTTCTGGACCGCGATGGCCGCAACATCTTTGACAACGGTGAGCGCGGGGGGGCACCGGAACTTTCGCATGCGGTCGCTGGGGCGGTTGAGGCAATGCGGGATCTGACGCTGATATTTGCGCCGCATCTGAACTCCTACCGCCGTTTGCGTGCCGGTGCACACGCGCCCACTGTGGCCAACTGGGCCTATGAAAACCGCTATGCCGCCGTGCGTATTCCCGGGGGCCCGGGTGCCGCGCACAGGATCGAGCATCGCGTAGCCGGCGCCGATGCAAACCCTTACCTGGTGATCGCCGCTGTCGTGAGTTCGATGATGTCCGGGCTTGCCACGGCCCGTCCGCCCGCGCGGGACGCCGCCCAGACCCTGCCGAACCGCTGGACGCAGGCGATCGATGTCTTTCGCGAAAGTCCGATGGTCCGCGAGCACTTTCCGGAGGCGTTTGTAAACCTGTACGCCGCAACCAAGACGCAGGAACTGGCGCGGTTCGATGCTCAGATCGGGGCTTTTGAGATGGAGTCCTATCTTGGTGTGGTGTGAGAGGGCGGATGACATTCCGGGTGGGCGCAGGTTCCATACGCCCGTCAGGTCGCTTCGCCTCTGCACCAAAGGGTTCAACCTTGCGGTGTCCGTAAGCGTGGGCTCTGGCAATGTCGGTTGAGTATCCCGCCTCCTACTACGCCGCATCGGCGCATCCGGCGCCCGCCCGCCCCGCGCTGGAAGGTGCGGTCGAGGCGGACGTCTGCGTCGTTGGCGCTGGTTACACCGGTTTGTCCTGCGCACTCGAGCTGGCCGAGCGCGGACACTCGGTCCTTGTACTCGAAGGCGCGCGGGTCGGATGGGGCGCATCCGGCCGAAACGGTGGACAGGTCGTCAATGGGCTGAACGCATCGCTAGAGAAGATCCGTCGACTCTATGGCCGGGACGTACAGGCACGTGTCGGTGCTTTGGTCTGCGAAGGCGGGCAGATCATCCGGGACAGAATAGCGCGTTATGGCATCGAGTGTGGCTATACACGGGGAAACATCTTTGCCGCGACCACAGACGCGCAGATGCGCGAGCTGGAAGCAAAGATGGCGCTTTGGTCGGGTTTTGGGATGGACGCGCACGAATTGCTCGACCGCGACGCGCTCAGGCGGCACGTAAAGAGTGACGCATACGTTGGAGGGATGATCGACTGGTCCGGGGGGCATATGCATCCGTTGAACCTTGCCCTGGGGCAGGCAGCGGCATTTGAAGACCTCGGAGGCGTCATACATGAGCAGAGCCCGGTGGTACGGGTCGATACGTCGGTGACGGAGCCGCTTGTCTGGACCGAAGCGGGTGAGGTTAAGGCCCGGGTGCTGGTGCTGGCGGGCAATGCCTATCTGGGGCGCACCGTACCGGAACTGGCGACACGCGTGCTGTCGGCCTCGACCCAGATGGTCGCAACCGAACCATTGGGCGAACGGGGTACCGAACTTCTGCCAACGGGACTCTGCGTCGAGGATCTGCGGTACATCCTGGATTACTATCGCCTCAGTGCGGACGGTCGGCTGCTGTTTGGTGGCGGTACGGTGTACGGTGGCGCGACGCCCGCAGATATAGAAGCAAAACTCAGGCCCAAACTGGTCAAAGTCTTTCCCGAACTGCGTGGCGTGGGGATTAGCCACGCGTGGTCGGGTAACTTTGCGCTAAGTTTCAGCAGAGTGCCCCAGATGGGGCAATTGGGTCCTTCAACCTACTTTGCCCTCGGTTATTCTGGTCACGGGGTGACAGGAAGCCATTTATTCGGGCGTATACTGGCAGAAGCGATCACTGGCGACTTGTCACGCTTCGAGACTTTCGCCAGTCTTCCCTGGAGCCCTTTTCCCGGGGGGCAGAGCCTGCGCGTGCCGTATTCCATTGCCGGAAGCTGGTGGTATGGGATGCGGGATAGGCTGGGCGTATAAGATGAGTTTAACCCAATGGGTACGGAGACCTGAGACATGAACATGCGGATTGCACTGACCGTAAATATCGCCCTCGCGGCGGCGCCCGTGGCGGCGGAAGGGACGTTGAACATCTACAACTGGTCCGACTACATCGCCGAGGATACGATCGAAAAGTTCGAGGCGGCAACCGGGATTGATGTCAACTACGACGTCTATGACAGTAATGAGGTGCTGGAAGCCAAGATGCTGGCCGGAAACTCTGGCTACGACCTTGTCGTGCCCACCAGTGACTTTTTACAGCGCCAGGTGGCCGCGGGTGTCTATCAGCCACTGGACAAATCCAAACTGCCCAATCTGGCCAACATGGACCCGGCCCTGATGGAATCCGCGGCGTCATATGACGCCGAGAACGCGCATTCTGTCATTTACATGTGGGGCACCACGGGCATCGGGTACAATGTCGCTGCGATCGAAGAGCGTCTTGGAGCGGACGCCCCCAGCGACAGCTGGGATCTTGTGTTCGATCCAGCGGTCATCGAGAAAATTGCGGATTGCGGCGTTGCGTTCCTTGACGCGCCCACTGAAATGCTGCCGGCGGCCATGAACTATCTGGGTCTTAATCCCAAATCCACCGATGCCGCTGACTTCGAACAAGGCGCGGAACTGATGCTGTCGATCCGCGATCACGTACGCTATTTCCACTCGTCGCAGTATATCTCCGACCTGGCCAATGGGGACATCTGCGTGGCTGTTGGCTGGTCCGGTGACGTGTTTCAGGCCCAGGCCCGTGCAGCGGAAGCCGAGAACGGTGTCGAGGTGGCGTATGTGATCCCCAAGGAGGGGGCGCTGCAATGGTTCGACATGCTGGCAATCCCTGTGGACGCCCCAAACCCCGACGCCGCGCATCAGTTCATAAACTTCGTCATGGACGCACAGATCACGGCCGATATCACAAACTATGTGTGGTATGCGAACGCGAACGCCGCGTCGATGGAACTGGTCGACCCCGAAATCGTCGCCGATCCGGGAATTTTCCCGACGCCCGATGCCAAACAAAACCTTTGGTCATCACAAGTCTATGACAGCCGAACCGACCGGACTGTCACGCGGTTGTGGACGACCGTCAAGACCGGTCAATGAGCCCCCTGGGGTCCTAGGCCGCGTCTGCAGGTGTCAAGGGGGGGCGCATGGAAGACGCACTGACAGCGTGTGAACGAAAGCCCTGGCGGGACGGGCAGGAGACCCCATTCATCCAGGTATCGAACATCTCGAAGATGTTCGGGGACTTCACGGCGGTCAAGGACGTGTCGCTGGACATTTGGAAGGGCGAGATTTTCTGCCTGCTGGGCGGATCCGGGTGCGGGAAGTCGACCCTTCTGCGAATGCTCGCGGGGTTCGAGACCCCCTCCGCGGGGACCGTCAGGATCGACGGTCAGGATATGTCAGGCGTCCAGCCCAACGCGCGGCCGACCAACATGATGTTCCAAAGCTATGCCCTCTTCCCGCATATGAGCGTGGAAAAGAATGTAGCCTATGGACTGTTACGGCAGGGCATGGCCAAGGCCGAAGCCGCCGACAAGGTTTCGGACATGCTCAAGCTGGTTCAACTGGATGGATTTGCCTCGCGCAAGCCACACCAGTTGTCCGGCGGCCAGCGGCAGCGCGTGGCCCTGGCGCGCAGCCTGGTGAAACAGCCGAAACTCCTGCTTCTGGACGAGCCCCTCGGGGCACTTGACAAGAAGCTGCGCGAGGAAACGCAGTTTGAGCTGATGAACATCCAGGACACACTTGGAATTACTTTCATCGTGGTCACCCATGATCAGGAGGAGGCGATGACGCTCAGCACACGGATCGGGGTCATGAATGCAGGCCAGATTGTCCAAGTCGGCGAGCCGCGGGAAATCTATGAAAATCCCGACAGCCGGTTCGTTGCCGATTTCGTCGGAACCGTGAACTTGTTCGACGGCACAGTAGAGGTGGCCGCCCCGGATGCGATGCGGATCCTGACAGGGGCGGGGCCGGTTGTCGTGCGACCGGTAGAGGGGCTGCGCGCGAAGCAGAGCGTATCCGTGGCCGTTCGCCCCGAAAAGATACGACTGACACGCGAACCGGTTGAGGCTGCAAACGCAATGCGCGCCACTGTCCTGGATTACGCGTACATGGGGGGTGTGACGATTTACAAAGTTGCGCTGGAAGATGGGCAGACGTTGAAGGTGACGAGTACCAACGGCGACACTGGCGATGTCCCGATCACATGGGACGAGCAGGTACACCTCACATTTCCCGCCGCGGCTGGCGTGGTCCTGACTTCATGAGGTCCCCGGCGCAGATTTTTCCGGCGACCTCGTGCGCTGTGCGAGCACGCTGAAACATGGGACGACGCTGGATCGTTATCGCCCTGCCAATGATCTGGCTCGGCGTATTTTTTCTGCTTCCATTCCTTGAGGTAGCTCGGATCAGCCTGGTGGATCCGGCTATCGCGCGCCCGCCGTATTCAGCCCTTTTCCAAGACGGCGCATTCACCGGGGATCTGGAGAATTACGCCTTTCTCCTCTCGGATAGCCTCTATATCAATGCCTATCTGACCTCTATCCGTATTGCGCTGATATCGACGGTTTTTGCCCTGTTGATCGGCTACCCGATGGCCTATGCAATCGCCCGCGCGCGGGAGCCTTGGCGCACCATTCTGTTATTTCTTGTCATCCTGCCGTTTTGGACCTCGTTCTTACTGCGTGTCTACGCCTGGATCGGGCTGCTCAAGGGTAATGGTGTCATCAACAATATACTGATCTGGCTGGGTGTGATCGATCAGCCCCTTGTCATGCTGCAAACCGATTTCGCGGTCTATGTCGGCATCGTCTACACGTACCTGCCGTTCATGATCCTGCCGCTCTATGCGAATCTGGTGAAGCTTGACGGCGCCCTTCTCGAAGCCTCGGCGGATCTGGGTGCCTCATCGACTGACACGTTCCTGCGGGTGACGCTGCCGTTGTCACTGCCGGGGGTGCTGGCGGGCAGCATGCTGGTGTTCATACCAGCCATTGGAGAGTTCGTTATTCCCGCACTGCTGGGTGGCCCGGATACTTTGATGATCGGTCGCGTCCTGTGGAACGAGTTCTTCTCGAACCGCGATTGGACCGTCGCGAGTGCCGTCGCAATAGCCATGCTCGCCCTGATTGTCGGGCCGGTGCTTTGGCTGCAAAAATCGATGGAGCGGGCATGACACGCGCATGGTTCCTATGGCTGACGGCGGGCTTCGGCTTCGTATTCCTGTATGTCCCGATCGTGTCGCTGGTCATCTTCAGTTTCAATGAAAGTCAGTTGGTCACTGTATGGGGCGGATTTTCAACCAAATGGTACGGCGAGCTGTTCAGGGATCCGCAGATTCTGGGTGCTGCATGGATCAGCCTGCAGGTCGGTGTTGTCTCGGCCACGCTGGCGGTGGTCTTGGGAACGCTCGCCGCCTATGTGCTGGTGCGTATCGGCGGGTTCTGGGGGCGGCCCGTTTTGCGAGGGATGACCACGGCACCGCTGGTGATGCCCGAGGTCATCACTGGATTGTCGCTGCTTTTGCTGTTTGTATCCATGGAACGGGCGCTGGGATGGCCGGCTGGACGGGGAATGCTGACAATTGTCATTGCCCATACGACGTTCTGCCTGGCGTATGTGGCTGTTGTCGTTCAATCCCGTCTGGTTGACATGGATGACAGCCTTGAGGAAGCGGCCCGTGACCTGGGGGCCACGCCGGTCCGGGTGTTTTTCGATGTGACCCTTCCAATGATTGCACCGGCGCTTGTGGCCGGCTGGCTGCTGGCGTTTACGCTCTCGCTTGATGATCTGGTTGTTGCCAGCTTCACGTCCGGACCGGGCGCATCCACGTTGCCGATGGTTATTTTCTCAAAGGTCCGTTTGGGTGTCAGCCCGGATATCAATGCGCTCGCAACGCTGATAATCCTTGTCGTCGGCATAGGCGTGGCGGTTGCGGGTGTTCTGCTCAAGCGGCGCTAGGCCGGATACCGACCACCAGCGGAAAGGGGCAGCGCGATGGAGGAGACGGGGGATCAGGCCTTTCGCAAGGCAGAGCCGAAGGGACGCTGGCCCGAGATGACTTATGGCGGCGCGCTGAGTTTTCTGCGCCGACCCTACAGCCGCAACCTTGCCGGAGTGGATGTCGCCGTGTGGGGTGTGCCATTCGACAATGCCGTTACAAACCGACCCGGATGCCGGTTGGGGCCACGGGCGATCCGCGCAGCGTCGGTGCAACTGGCCGAACTGAAGGCGTTTCCCTGGGGTTTTGATCCCTTTGACACCCTGGCCGTTGTAGATCGTGGCGACGTGATGCTGGACCCGCATCTGCCGCATACCGTTCCAGGCGCCATAGAGGCCGAAGCCGCCGAGGTGATCAAGGGCGGGGCCGCGTCACTGGCGTTCGGGGGGGATCACTTTGTCTCGTGGCCCCTGCTCAAGGCGCACGCCGAGGCATATGGCCCGCTTGCGCTGATCCAGTTTGATGCCCATGGCGACCTCTGGCCCGATACACAGGATCGAATGGATCACGGAACCATGATGGGCCGGGCCATTGCCGAGGGTCTGGTGGATGCCGCAGCTTCGGCCCAGGTCGGGATCCGGACCTTCCACGACAGGGATCTGGACCTGGAGATCCTGACTGCCCCTTGGGTCCATCGGAACGGGATCATTGCCACTTTGGATGCGCTGCGCTCGCGTGTTGGCGGTTCACCGGTCTACATCTCGTTTGATATCGACGTGCTCGATCCCGCGTTTGCACCAGGCACGGGGACGCCGGTAGCCGGCGGGTTGGCGACCTGGCAGGCGTTGGAACTGCTGCGCGGCCTCTCGGGCCTCAATCTGGTCGGAATGGATCTGGTCGAGGTATCACCGCCCTTCGACCACGCCGAGATCACAGCGATCGCTGCGGCGACGGTTGCACACGACTGGTTGTGCCTTGTGGCCGAAGCCAAGGGCGCGGTACGCCGACCGGTGGGCCGCCTGTAGCAATGACGTTCTGCGACGGATGCGCCGGGGCCGGCGAGGTTCTGCCGCGTTGCCACGACCGCCAAACTATGGCTAAGAGTTGAACCGACGTTCAAAGGACCCTCCGCCGTGCCCAATGCATCAGATTCCTGGATAGATCGCCTCCCCGATGCGGCGCAGGACTGGCTGAATGGAAGACGCGTCGAGGAAGTCGAATGCGTGATCGCCGATATCGCGGGTATAAGCCGGGGCAAGGCGATGCCGGATGCAAAGTTCGCACGTGGCGATAGAACGTTCCTGCCGACATCCATCTTTTATCAGACCATCGATGGTGACTATGTCGACATGGACATCCAGCACCAGTGGACCGAAAGCGACATGGTTCTGACACCTGATCTGTCCGCCGCCACAACCTCGCCCTGGGCGCAGGATGTGACGGTGCAGGTGATCCATGACATGGCGGACCTCGATGGGCGGCCAATCCCAATAGCGCCGCGCAATGTGCTCAAGCATGTGGTGGAACTGTACCGGAGCGAGGGCTGGCAGCCGGTGGTCGCGCCTGAGATGGAGTTTTACCTGACCAAGCCCAATACAGACCCCGATCTGCCCATTGAGCCCCCGATGGGTCGCACAGGCCGCGTTGTGGCCAGTCGGCAGGCATACTCGATGAGCGCCGTAGACGAGTACGGTCCGGTGATCGATGACATCTATGATTTCGCCGAAGCCCAGGGCTTTGAGATTGATACGATCATTCAGGAGGGCGGGGCCGGCCAGATCGAGATCAACTTCATGCACGGCGACCCGATTGCGCTGGCCGATCAGGTGTTCTTCTTCAAGCGTACGATACGCGAGGCTGCACTGCGCCAGGGTTGTTTCGCGACCTTTATGGCCAAGCCGATGCAACATGAGCCTGGATCGGCCATGCACATCCATCAGTCCGTGCTGGACCGGTCGGGGCAAAATGTGTTCGCCGCGGCGGACGGTGGCGAAACGGCCCTCTTTCATGGCTTTCTGGCGGGACAGCAGCGGTATCTGCCCAATGTGATCCCGATGATTGCGCCTTATGTGAATTCCTATCGGCGATATGTTCCGCTCGGGTCGGCACCGATCAATCTGGAATGGGGGCCGGATAACCGTACAACTGGGCTGCGCATCCCGATCAGCACACCGCGGGCGCGGCGTGTCGAAAACCGGATCGTTGGGATGGACGCCAATCCCTATCTTGCCCTAGCGGCCTCGTTGGCGTGTGGGTATTTGGGCATGAAACAGGGCTTGACCCCACGGCCATCTGTGGTGGGTGAAGCCTATGATCAGAATTATGCGCTGCCCCGCGGCCTGCTGGAGGCGCTGGATGCGTTTGAAGAGGCTCCAGCGGTCATTGACATACTTGGCCGCGAGTTTTGCGACGTCTACGCAGCCCTCAAGCGCCATGAGGCGGAGAGTTTTCTAACCGTGATCAGCCCGTGGGAAAGGCAGCATTTGTTGTTGAGTGTGTAATGGATTTACTGCGTGTGAATGATCCGGGTGGGGCTTATCCCCCCAGCTATTACCATGCCACCGCTAACGCGTTCGAACCCTGCCCGCCGCTTGACGGGGACGTCAGCGTGCATGTGTGTATCATAGGTGCCGGTTTCACCGGACTGTCCGCCGCTTTGTACCTGTCGGGCAAGGGGATGGATGTGCTTGTGCTGGACGCAAACCGCGTGGGTTGGGGCGCATCCGGGCGCAACGGCGGTCAATTGGGCAGCGGGCAGCGCCTGGGCCAGCAGGAGCTGGAAAAGACCATCGGGGCCGATCATGGCCGCCAGCTTTGGGATCTGGCAGAAGAGGCCAAGAAAACAGTCCGTGGCTACATTGCCGAGCATCGCATCGAGTGCGGATTGCGCAGCGGGTTGATCCATGGCGCGCTGAACTCAAGGGCTGCCGAGGCTGCCAAGACCGAAGTGGCGCACCTGCAGGAACATCTCGACTACGACAAGCTCAGCATACTTGATACCGGCGCCATCCGCCGGGCTTTGGGCACTCGGATGTATGTCGGCGGCGTGCTCGACGAAGGAGCGGGTCATCTGCACCCGCTCAACTTTGCCCTGGGCATGGCGACCGCTGCGCGGGAGCGCGGCGTCAGGATCCACGAAATGACGCGTGTGGTCAGCGTGGGCGAGACATCGCCGCATGTGGTCAAAACCGAATCCGGGTCGATCACGGCCGAGCGGGTGATCTATGCCTGCAATGGATATCACGGGGGTATCGAGCCACGTGCCGCCGCCCGCATCATGCCCATCAACAACTTCATTGTTACGACCGAGCCGCTGGGTCGCGAGCAGGCAAAATCGCTGATCCGCGACAATGTCGCCGTGAATGACAGCAAGTTTGTCGTGAACTATTTCAGGCTGACCGAGGATGATCGGATGCTCTTTGGTGGTGGCGAGACCTATGGTTACAAATTTCCGGGCGATATTGCCGCCAAAGTCCGGCCAAATATGCTCAAGGTATACCCCCAACTAAAGGATGCGAAGATCGAACACGCCTGGGGCGGCACCCTGGGCATCACCAGAAGCCGCCTGCCGTACTTCAGGGCACATGATTCAACGCGGCTTTTTGCAGGCGGCTTTTCAGGTCACGGTGTCGCGATGGCTACGCAAGCGGGTAAGCTGATGGCGCAGTATGTGGTGGGGACGCCCGAGGGCTTTGACGCGTTTGCCAAGTTGACCCATGACCGGTTCCCGGGCGGTGCGAAGGCGCGGCATCCGCTGCTGGTGCTTGCGATGTCCTGGTATGCACTACGGGATCGCCTGGGGGTCTGACACCTGTGCTGACCGGCCAGGCATCATCGGGCCCGGCCCTGTGGACAACCCGTTCCTTTGGGGTGCGAGGAGCCAAGTAGTAGTGGGGGCGCGGCCATCACATACCTGCGCTTCGACAGCCACCACCTGGTGCGCGGTCATATGTGGGCGGATTTGATACCTAGAACGTTGTGCGAAAAACCTGTATCACCTAACGCTGCCTGAAATGAAAGATTTCAACGCGTTAGGTGATGCGTGATGCTTAAGGTCTCTCGTCAAACGCATTAGTTTGCCTCCCCCCGCCTCCGAAATGTGCCGAGTTCTTCAATTTTGTAGCCTTCGGGATACGTCGGCCGTGGCAACTGCGTCAGGCGGCGCGGTGTGCGGCGCTGGGGAAGCCAGCGCAACACCCGCGCCCGCAACCTGAGGCCGGCAAGGACAGTACCTCGAAGCCAATTCGGAGGTGCGGTGAAGCCCATGCTGTCTATCAACGCTTCGTCAAGCAGGGCATTTATCACCGGACGACCCGCCCAGTTCAGCCACCGCGGCGCGTAGAAGCTCAGGAACAAGTCGCGCGTTGCCGAGGCAATGCGAGTGTTCGACTCGGCGAACCGGAACCGCTCGGCCTCGTAGGTCTCATTCCAGTGCATCATGTCCGCAAGGTTTTCCGGCAGGTTCCGAATTTCCATGCGTTCTCCGAGGGCTCGATAGTAGAGAAACCACGCTTGTTTTTCCGACTCGGTCATTGAACGGTGGCCGAAACGGTCCAGCCAGCGAATTGGCTCGCATACAAAGGTCGACAAAACGTAGATCTTGTCGTCGTTGTCTATCCGATACCTCGCATGCATCGCGTTCATGCGCGCGATGGATCTCTGTCCCTTCGGGCTGTCCAGACCGTTTTCAATTGCCTCGGCCAGGATCAACTCGGTGTCGTCGTAGCGCTTTCTCGGCCGGGTCTCGAATTCCCGAGTGGCCGCGAGCAGGGCCGAGATTTCCGGGACCGCATAGGTCCGAAAGAGCGCGAACTGAAGGGACTTTTCGATGTCCCAGGAGAACACGCAAGCATACAGTTTAAAGGCAATCTCTTCGAAATTCCGCTCAACGTCAGCTGACTCACCGGGATCAGATACGTGCGATGTAGGCAATGACTTATCATCCATGGTAAAATTCTCTTTTTTGGGAAGCGCCAGGGGTGCGGTCATCGCTACCCCGGCACCTGGATCTAAATTTAGCTCATAATAAGAAGTTGGTCCCGTCATTGGCGACGAGGGTAACGGCTGCAGCGTAATCGTGCCGCCGTCAACCTCGATAACCACAACGTTACCCTATTCAGGCGACCGGACCTCGAGAGGCTCGAAACGGTCGCATCAACCTTTCAGGCCATCCAGACACCGCGTGCCTGCGCGCCGTCGGCCGATCCACATCGGGGTATTAATCTGTGCCTGACCCAATGTGCCGACTGTCGAATGGGGTGGGCCAAACAGCCCACTCCGCTGGTTCAGTGGGTGCAGAGTTTCTTGTCACCGAACTCAATGGCGCGGAATTCAAGAAACTTCCGCTCAAAGAAACTCGCCTGCAGATAGGTGTTTTCCCAACTGGTATCATTGGTGCGCGCAACACCGTTGTGCGTGAAGTTGAATGTCTGATCCGGATTTTTGGCCAGGAAACGGTCGAACTCGAAGCGCACGGCCGCATCTCCGCCCTGAGCAAAATGCTTCCGCATCGCCGCTCGCGTCTCGTCGTCCGGAATGACAATATCCTCCTGGTACGCAGTTGTTCCGAAAGGCAGAACCCCGTGGAACAGGTGATTGGTCTGTCCGCGTTCGGTCACCAGGTTCGAGTACATGGCGATCGAGCTTTCGGTCTTCAGTCCAAAATACGGGCTCGCACCATTGATGAAGAACGCGATCGGGATAATCATCATCCACAGGGGCTTGATGAAGAAGATCGGCAAGTCAGAGGTTGTCTTCCACGGTACGAAGACGACCACGAACGCGTAGAACAGAGCCGCATATACCGCGAAGGCGTACTTGAACGTGGGCTGTTCCGTCCGGATCGCATGCCAGTCTGAGAAGGCACCCAACACGCCGAATGTCACGATAACCCCGCCGACGATGAAGATACGTCCGGCCCATGCGACGAGTTCCTCACTTTTGAACACGCTGACAAGCCAGGCCTTGGCGTCATCCATACTTTCGCGCGGAATGAAGAGTGTGTAGGTGACCAGGACGATCGTGCAGAAGTTCAAATAGTAGGCATAGCCAGAGAAGCCGATGGCCATATGGAACGGTATGCCGATGATAAACCCGATCTTCTTGTACTTGGACGAGAACAGCAGCAGCATCGCGATGCCCTCGGCAATGAACGTGACATAGATTGCCGCATACTTGCCGATGGTCCAGTTCGCCATGTCAAACGGGTAGTAGTAGAGGATGTAGTTATACAGGATGGCGCCGCAGCTGACTTCCGGGTCCAGGAAGTCCCAGTTGATTTTGTGATATATGCCGTAGAAGTACATGATGGCGAGAAGCCAGCGACCCGGTCCAGCAATCAGATCGAACAGCCCATCCCGACCTCCGGCGCGGTCCTGCAAGATCCATTGCACATAAGATATCACCACGATCAGCGAGAAAAACGCCGCCATGATCTGGCTATTTGACGGACTGGGGGCCTTGAGTCCGTATAGGGCGAGCATACATATCGCACTGCAGAACAGAAGTATGTGTGCGCGGCCCAGCATGATCCCGGCGATTCCAAGTGCCCAGATACCCAGGGCGGGCAGGTTCCGGGCCGAAATGAGGTCCGCCTGGTAGAAGAACGCGGTGTGTGAAAAGTGCTGAATATAGTAGAGCGAGGCCAGAATCGTAACGATTCCAAGTCGGTCCAGCATCACCGGTTTTACCAGCGAAAGGATCGAGCTCGATGCGGGGTGTGTGGATGTGTATGTCACTGGATTGCTTTTTACTGATTACGTGCTAGATGCTGCTCGCAGCTTTACGAGGAAATGTGGAAAATGTTAGGCAATTCAGTCACAATCGTCTACGACGAAGAGTGTCCATTCTGCTCAAATTACGTCTCCATGGTGCGCCTTAAGGAGGCTGTGGGCGGTGTAAGCCTGGTGAATGCCCGTGAGGGTGGACCAATCGTCGATGATCTTGTTGCGCGCGGATATGATCTGGATCAAGGCATGGTCTTGATCCTTGAGGATGAGGTCTATTACGGGGCCGATGCGATCAACCGGATCGCCCTGTTGTCGACACCAAGTTCGTTCTTTAACCGCCTGAATGGCATGGTTTTTAAGTCCCGGACAGTCAGCCGCGTGCTGTATCCGTTCATGAAGACCGGGCGGGCTGCGACACTGGCAATGCTGGGCCGCAAAAAAATTGCCGACACGCGGGCTCACGCGGCGGAGTAGACGTTCCAGTCCGCGTATTGCCCCTTTGCAAACCGATGCGTAAACGCCTATCGATGGTCGCCAATCTGGCGGCCATTTTCGTTCGCCGCAGTGTTGCCGCGAGGGACCACATTTGACCAATCATCTTCACCACGGCGATTTGCCCGATGGGTTGGACCTCGGATCCATCATTGCCATTGACAGCGAGACGATGGGTTTGCTCCCGTACCGGGACCGATTGTGCGTTGTGCAGCTGTCATCGGGTGACGGGGATGCGCATGTGGTGCAGATCACCAAAGACCAGTCTGAAGCGCCAAACCTTACAAGGCTACTCGCCGATCCGGATGTCCTGAAGTTGTTTCACTACGGGCGGTTTGACATTGCCGTCATGCGGCATCGATTCGGTGTTCTCGCGGCGCCGGTCTATTGTACCAAGATCGCCTCGAAACTCGTTCGAACCTATACCGACCGGCACGGCTTGAAGTATCTGCTAAGTGAGTTGCTCGACGTTGACATCTCGAAACAGCAACAAAGCTCGGACTGGGGCGCGGACATGCTCACACAGGCGCAGATCGACTATGCGGCCTCGGACGTGCTTTACCTGCACCGGCTGCGCCAGGCTTTGAATGTCCGGTTGGAGCGGGAGGGAAGAATGGCACTTGCCCAGTCGTGCTTTGACTTTCTGCCGACACGCGCCGAGCTGGATCTTGCCGGCTGGCCTGACGTTGATCTGTTTTCGCACTAAGGTACATCCATGGCACCCAAGGACACCCCTACATCCTCTATCATCGGCAGCGGGCAGCGCGTACTGGGCATCGAGGCAGATGCGCTGATGACTTTGGCCGAAACACTGGACGATAGCTTTGCTACGGTGGTGGAGGTTCTGTTGCATGCAAGCGGGCGGGTTATCGTAAGCGGTATGGGCAAATCAGGGCTGATCGCCCGTAAAATCGCGGCAACCCTGGCGTCCACCGGTACGCCCGCGATGTTTGTACATCCGGGCGAGGCCAGCCATGGTGATCTGGGCATGATCACCAGAAGCGATGTGGTTCTGCTGCTGTCGAACTCCGGCGAAACGCCGGAACTGGCCGATATCATCGCCTATTCCAGACGGAACCACATTCCGCTGGTCGGGATCGCGTCGCGCCGCGACAGCACATTGCTGAGAAAGGCGGACCACGCCATCGTCCTGCCCCGTGCGCCCGAGGCCTGCCCGAACGGCCTGGCGCCGACCACCTCGACCACACTGACCCTCGCGCTGGGCGACGCGCTGGCCGTGGCCCTGATGGAGCAACGCAGCTTTACACCTGAAAACTATCGCGACTTTCATCCCGGCGGTATGTTGGGGGCTATCCTGTCGACGGTGGGGGATTTGATGCACAAGGCAGACGATCTGCCCTTGGTCACGCCACACACGCCGATGTCAGAGGTTCTGCTTGAAATCACATCGAAGAATTTCGGGCTTGCGGGTGTGGTCGCCGAGGACGGCGGTCTTATTGGCGTGATCACGGACGGGGACTTGCGGCGGAACATGGAAGATCTGCTAAAAAGGACTGCGGGTGAGGTGATGACACCCAACCCGCAGACCATTGTGCCCACCGCACTTGCCAGCGCTGCTGTCGCACAAATGAACCGCGGCGCGAACATAACCAAACTCTTTGTTCTGGAGGAGGGGAGCCGGGTACCCGTCGGGATTGTCTCGATCCACGACTGCCTGCGCGTCGGACTTGTCTGAACTCAGGGCGCGCATCCCTGTCCGCTCGCGGGTTATTGCCCTACTGAAAGTGCTGTTTCCGCTGGGCGCGGTTTCGTTGCTGGCCGTTGTATTCCTTTGGCAGGCCGAAGATGATCTTGGGGGCGGGCTCACATTTTCCAGCGCCGATCTTGAGGCGATGTCGACCGGGCTGAAAATCAATGAGCCGCAGTTCTCCGGGGCCAGTCTCGGCGGCGACATTTATGATTTCCGCGCCCGGACGGTCATACCGCGCGACATCGAATTGAGCATGGCGGACGTGGATGGCTTGGACGGTCGTGTGCTCTATGCGGATGGGCGGGTGGTTGAACTGGTCTCCGATACAGCGGAAATTGATCTGGAAAATCGGACGGTCGTGCTGAAAACCGGGATCGTGATCACTACATCGGACGGGTACAAAGCGCGTGCCGAACGTCTGGATGTTGATGTAAGTGCCGCAATCCTGACCGCAAACGGTCCGATCGAGGCGACGGGGCCAATGGGTCGGATCACAGCGGGTCAGATGACGATTACCCCGGCCGAGGGGTTCGAGGCCCCTTTACGGGCGAATGAGGCCTTGATCAGCTTCGCCGGTGGCGTAAAGCTGGCCTATACACCGTCGCTGGAAGGGAACTGATGATGCGGATGATCTTGGCTCTCGGGTTTGTGCTGAGTTCGACATACGCATTTGCGCAGGCTGTCGTCCCGTTCGGGGGGTTCTCGCACGACAGCAGTCAACCGGTCGAAATTGCATCCGACAGCCTGGCCGTAAACCAGGCGCAGGGCACCGCAAGCTTTGTGGGCAATGTGGTTGTGGGGCAGGGCAGTTTGCGGCTCGCTGCGGACAGCATCACGGTCTTCTATGGTAGTGGCGATGGCGATGCTGTGACCGGTCAGGTCAGCAAAATGGAAGCGGCAGGCAATGTGACCCTGACCAACGGGGCTGAAGCGGCCGAGTCGCAGTCCGCATCCTATGATGTGTCAACGGGTCAGGTTGCGATGACGGGCGACGTTCTGCTGACCCAGGGGGATAACGCGCTTTCCGGGCAGGCCCTGGCGATCGATCTGAACGCAGGGACGGCGCAAATGCAGGGGCGCGTCCAGACCATCCTGCAACCGCAGGCCACGGATCAATGACCGACAGCGCATTCTCGGTCCAAGATGGCGGCGGCGGGCTTGAGGTTTTCTCTCTTGGCAAAAGCTACAAGAAACGGCCGGTGCTGCGCGACGTGTCTTTGGCCGTTAGCCGGGGTGAGGCAGTTGCTTTGCTGGGGCCGAATGGGGCCGGCAAAACCACCTGTTTCTATGCCATTGCGGGGCTGGTGACGCCGGAAACGGGAACTGTCGTGCTGGATGGCGAGGATGTCACCCTGCTGCCGATGTATCAACGTGCCCGTCGCGGCATTGGCTACTTGCCGCAAGAAGCGTCGATCTTTCGCGGGTTGACGGTCGAAGCAAACATAAGGGCCGTTCTGGAGCTTCACGAGCGGCAGCACCATCGCCAGAACCGGATGCTGGAGGAACTGTTGGGAGAGTTCTCGATCTCGCATTTGCGTCGGGCCCCCGCAGTGTCCCTGTCCGGGGGTGAACGCCGCAGGGTCGAAATCGCGCGATGCCTGGCCAGCCAGCCAAGTTTTGTTTTGCTCGACGAGCCCTTCGCGGGTGTCGACCCCATCGCAGTCGGAGAGATTCGGACCCTGGTAGGCCAGCTCAAGACCCGTGGCCTGGGCGTTTTGATTACCGATCACAACGTCCGCGAGACCCTGGAGATCGTGGATCGCGCCTATATCCTGCATGACGGAACAATGATGATGAGCGGCACACCGCATCAGGTTGTTCAGGATGACAATGTACGGCGGGTTTATCTGGGCGACGGATTTCGGATCTGATCGGCCGGGTCTGCGCAAGCTTCTGTTAACGTTTGATTAACACCAAAACCGTTGCGTCCCCGGCGAAGCATGCTTACCTTTATGGCATGGCTGGATCTTTCGCCGTCATAATTTCAACAAAAGCTGGGAGTCTCCTGACGGGTAGATCGTACCTGTGCCTGGGTGATTCCGACTGAAAGACGGCAAAACTGCGTCGCGTTTTTTGAAATTTGCGTACCAGTGGCGCCCAAAGGCAACAGGGAGAAGATATGCAGATTCAAGTGCACGGCAAACAGATGGATGTGGGTGAAGCTTTGACAACGCATGTCAATACGCGTCTGACCGACGCGGTCGAGAAGTTCGCCAACCGCCCGGTCGAAGCGGCGGTTACATTCTCGCGGGATCGGCATGAGTACCTATGTGATGCCTCGGTGCATCTGTCGACCGGTATGACCGTTCAGGCCCGCGGCCGATCAACAGATGTTTACGACAGTCTGGAAGGGTCTATTGACAAGATGGAGAAGCAGTTGCGGCGCTATAAACGCCGCCTGAAGGACCATCACCAAAAACGCGAAAACCCTATTGAAGCTTTCGAGGCTTCGTCGTATGTCCTCGACCCGGGCGCGGAGATCGCCGAAGAGGCGGACGAGCCAGAGAGCCTGCAACCCGTGATTGTGGCTGAGATGTCGACCAAGGTTCAATCCTTGTCGGTCGGCGAGGCTGTGATGCAGATGGAGTTGGCCGGAGCGCCGCTGTTGGTGTTTCGAAACGATGCGCATGGTGGCGTGAATGTTGTGTATCAGCGCGATGATGGAAACATCGGCTGGGTTGATCCAAGAAATACTGTGTAGTCGTAATTTTTAGGGAGAACCGTCAATCCGATGGATATATCCGAGATACTGACCCCTGAGGCCGTCTATGCTCCGATCCGTGTGCAAAGCAAGAAACGGCTGTTTCAGGAAATCGCGCAATCCGCCTCAGTCCGTTTTGGACTGGACGAGACCAAGGTGATGTCAGTTCTGCAAGAGCGCGAAACTCTGGGTCCGACCGGGGTCGGGCGTGGCGTGGCGCTCCCGCATGGTCGCATTCAGGGTGTCGATCAGGTCAAGGGTCTGTTCATGCGGTTGGACATGCCGATCGATTTTGACTCGGTGGACCGCAAGCCTGTGGATCTTGTGTTTGTCCTGCTTGCCCCGCACCATGCGGGCGCAGAGCATCTGAAGGCGTTGGCCCGTGTGTCACGTTTGCTGCGCGATGAGATGACCTGTGCCAAGATACGGTCCACCCGCGATGCGCAGGCGGTGTATTCAATCCTCACGGCGGAAGAAACACCTAAAGCCGCCTGAATCGGCTGTCATATTGGGTGAGCGCAAGGAAAAGCGGGGTACTGCGCAACGCACTAAGGTGCCGACCCATTGATCGATGTGCACGTTCAGATGCTTCAGGTTTTGCGTCTGAGAAACCGGTTGATCCGATTGTGTGTTTCGACGGCGTCCGCCAGATATTCCAAACCGTAGGAATCAACCGACACCTTGAGGTCGCGGAGGAATGCGTTGAACCCAGCCGGTATCGCAATTGTCGAGAACATAGACTGATCCCGGATCTCGGAAGGCAGGAACTTTGACATCCGGTTTGCCGTCTCAAGGCCGCCGTTCAGAAGATCTCCTAAACCAACGGTCATGACATGCGCTTTGGTCGCCGGTGCCGCAAAACGTGCATCGACGCGCCGCGCGGCGGACGCGGCCTCGGGTAACGCCGCGCGGGTCATGACAGGATCAATCTGCCACTTGTGAAACAGATCCAGCAGCCACATGTCGCGCAGACGCAGTACATGTGCATTCGGATCCGAAAGCAGCGCCAAATCGATAACCGCATTGCCGTCGAAACGATGGGTGAAGACCTGCAACTTTTGCCGTTCTGCCCAGATCAGCTTGGACAAGAACTGCGTCGGTTTGCGATCACGAATTGGCGCTGAATCTGTCAGGTTTCCGCTGAACACACCCACATCGCCGGCAAACTCAACACGCTGTGGTGCGAACAACGCGCCATGGGCAACCACGCTGGGTTTGGTGGCTAACGCTTCCATCAGGTGAGGGAACACCGCGTCCAAACCATCCACAACGGTGTAGGTCCGTGCCGTCTCGAACCGCTGATCGCGGAGTTGGCGGCCCGGGTGCCGCCCGTGACAGACCAGCCCGGAACGTCCGTGCTGGTGGCGCCGCTTCGCTCGGTCAAATCGCCTGAGCAGTCTGGTTTCATCCGCAAACTCGGGCATACGAGCGGCGAGGTTCGGATCCAAGAATGTCTCATAAAGCCGCTGTGCGCCGCGCCAGATCTTCCGGGCAAAGAAACCCTCCGCATGGAGAAGCAAATCCAGGTGATCGTCGTAAAAGACATAGGGTTTGCCCTGCGGATCAAAGCGAACAAATGTCAGCGGCGCGCTTGTGATCCGGTCCGAGTGACGTACGGCGAGTGTCTGAAAGAAACTCTCGTCCGGGATCCATGTGGTTCGGAAATAGGCACAGTACTCGGGCAGTCGGGGATCCTGCAAAATCAGGTCGAGGGTCCGGCGGCTCAGGCACCACCACTGCGAGCCGATGTGGGGGACGAGGCCTTCGGGCATTTGGCGCTTTATGCGAAGCGCCCGCTGCAGTGCGACGCTCCTGTCAAACAACCGCCGGTGTTTTCGAAACGCCAGCGGATGGTAAAGGGTAAAACGCTCCATCGACAGCCCGTCCACAACCCAGGCGTCATTTTCAACCGACACCGCCTCGATGAAATCGACATTGGCGTGACGCTCAAGATGTGTGTGCAGGTCCGCAATCGGTTTTATCGGCAGACAGGCACCGGACAACTGGCAGATGTGTCGAATGTCGGGAAAGCGTTCCAGCAGCAGTCGGATGCATCCCAGACTTGCCTCGACCAGCGAGAAGGTACCCCATTCGCACTTGAGGCGCGGGGCAAACAGAACATTTGGTTCGGCCCCGACCAGACCGGTCAGGGCCTCCATCTGTGCTTCGGTGGCGCGCGCATCGACGTGGATAACCACCCGGCACCCTTCCTGCGCCAAGTGCCGCGCAAGCTGCGCCGTCCGTCGCGGCTGCTCGTGCGCCAGAAGGACAACGCCGATCAAGCCCAACTCCCCGAGGACATAAGACCCAGTTCGTCCAACTGCCGCCAGTCCCTGAAGCGTGTCGACTCCGGCGTCCACAAGTTCACGTCCTGCGACAGTTTCTGGTCATAGACCCGATACTCGCGGCTCGCGGCATAATGCTGGCCCCGCGCCAGCTCTTCCTCGGCCTTGGAGGCAAACACGTCCAGAAACTTGGCGTGGAGCAGCACGCCACAGATCCGCTCCCCGCCTCGCTCGGCGTAGACCTGGTTCAGACCCCGCGGCATCAGGGTGTGGGTCGAGCTGCGATAGACCATTCCCCGCCGCCACTTCACCAATGGGATCTTGTTCAAGGCGGGCGCTTGGGCGGGGTCTTCGCTAAAGAACGCCCGCTCCCGTGGACCGCCCTGGATCCAGAGGTCGCGGTAGGTCCCGTTGCGCTGAAAGGCGTAGTTCGCGGCGTCAAAATACGTCAGGATCTCGAACGGATCCTGACCCTCGACATACCGTGTCTGGCTGACCGGAACGTCCGCATACATGTCCAGCAACATCGTGCCGAAGCTGCGCAGCCGGCAGCTTTCCAACCAGTCGGTCAGGGCGCCCAACGGTCGGGTTTCCCAATAGGGATAGATCAGAAACTCATCCACATCGACGACAACAACCCAGTGCTCGTGCCCAAATCGGGTCAGCAAACCGTTCAGCCAGTCCATGCCGAACTTCGCGCGTTTGTAACTGGCCGTCGTATGCCACAGGCTTACATCCGTTTGACCGGCAAGGTACTCGCCACTGCCATCCGTCGAGCCGTTGTCGACGATAATGAAATGGGAAACGCCAAGGCGTCTGTAGTACTCTAAGAAGTAGGGCAGCCGCACACTCTCGTTCCGGAGCGTCGCGAACAACAGAATGTCGCGTGGTTTGATCGCGTCGGTGCGTCTGGCAACCGGCCGCAACTCAACCTGGCGACGCACTCCGCGGGTCAGTATTGACTGACGTTCAGCGCGCAGGCGCAAACGGTTTATATGCCGCGCGGCAGCCATTGGTGATCAGCCCGCCTCGATCCCAGTCATTCGTCTCCCCTACGGAGTGCCTGAAATACTTTTTCGAAATGTGAAAGCCAATCGGGCATTTCTACGGCTCCTGCGGTGCTCTTTTCCGGTTTGAGTGGCCGAAGTGACGCAGACGCTATCGCAGAACGCCAGGCCGGTCCATCCAGCGGATCCAGGTAGGTAGGGCCTTTCGGCGCAATCTCGCGATAGACCGGCAGATCTGCGCTGATCACCGGTCGCCCCATCTGCAGCGCCTCGGCCAGGGGGTAGCCGAACCCTTCGGCGAAGGAGGGGAACAACAGCGCGTGGGCATTGGCCAGGCGCGATGCCAACTCACCGTCCGAGACGAACCCGTGCTCGAACACCGTGTGGCCCATGAAAGGGGCGCGGTCCAGAACATCCAGAACCATTTCATTTTCCCAGCCCCGACGGCCGATGATATGCAGATGCGGGGTTTGCTCGGGCGTCTGAGCCTCCCAAAACTGGCGCCAGATCGACAGCAGCAGGAGGTGGTTCTTGCGCGGCTCGATGGTCCCCAAAACCACAAAATAGGGGTGTTCGAGGCGTTGCTCAGCCGATTGTGATGGCAAAGGATCCACGCCCAGCAGCGCGGTCACGCCAGGCCGCTCAACCCCCCATTTCGACAACCAATCCGCGGTGCGCCGTGCGGTATCGGCGGAATTATAGATCAGCAGGTCCGCCTGCGCGGCAATACCCTTAAGCAGCCGTTCGAAGCGGGCCGGCGCTTCGGGGCGCGAGAATTCCGGGTAGTCCAGCGGGATAACGTCATGCACAAGGACTGCGATCCGCACTGCGCCCGCCGCCCGAATCCGGCGCAGATGATCCGCGTCAAGGTTGGAGTGGCCGGTGTTGAGATAGATGAAGCCGTTTGGCAGAGCTTCGCGCAAAAACGCCGGAACCCTGGAGTACCTCGCCCAGCCCTTGGCCAACCGGCGAACCCGCGTCTCGGCCCGCCGACGGGCCGGGGACTGGCGTCGGGCCAAATGCCCTAGGATGTCCGTGCGGTCCGGTGACGCCGGGTCCAGCAGCGCAAACATGCCTTGGCGGTCCAAAAGTGCCACGCCACCCAGAACGCGGCTGAGGAAGTGCACCGGGCTATCCTGCGCCAGTAAATGCCGGATATAGGCCCGTTCCACCCGGTCGACGCCGCTGTCCCCTCCGGCGCCCAGCCGCGATACCGTGCGGCTGACGTCCAGAAGGATATCGATGTCATTAGAAGTCATGGGGCCGTCAAACTAGCACATGGTCTCGGTCACGCGCTATATCCAGGCATCTGATGCCAGCCCCATGCGTCTGATACCATCTGATCAAGGGTCGATCGCCCGGGCGACCAACCCAAAACCTCGGCCGCGCGGCTACTGCCCGAGACCAATGCGGTACAATCCCCGGGTCGGCGCTCCCCATCAACGGCCGGCACAATTGTTTCCGTTACCCGGCTGACCACATCGATCACCTCGCGCACCGAGAAACCGCGTCCCGTACCCAGATTAAACACGGTTTCCGTGCCACCGTTGAAAAGATACTCCAACCCGCGGATGTGCGCGTCGACCAGGTCGGAAACATGGACATAGTCACGAATGCAGGTTCCGTCCGGTGTCGCGTAGTCGTTGCCATAGACCGTCAGCGCATCCCGCCGTCCGCGGACGGCATCCAGCGCCAGAGGGATCAGATGAGTCTCGGGGCGATGAAACTCGCCGATCTGCCGGTCCGGATCGGCGCCTGCGACATTGAAGTAGCGGAACGATACATGTTTCATACCGCTGTGGCGGCCGTAGTCGCGCAACATGTCCTCAACCGCGCGTTTCGAGCCGCCATAGGCGTTAATCGGCTGCTGTGCGCAGCCTTCGTCCAGCATGACTCCATCCTGTTCGCCATATGTGGCGCAGGTTGACGAGAACACGAACGCCCCCACACCGGCTTGGGTGGCAGCATCCAGCAACGTCATCGAACCCACGGCGTTGTTTCGCCAGTAAAGCGCGGGGTCACGCATGGACTGGCCGACGTCGGACAGGGCGGCAAAATGCATGACCGCATCGGGTTTATGGGCGGCAAATACCTCGTCCAGACGTGCCCGGTCCAGCAGATCGGCCTGCTCGAACGGGCCGAACTTTACGGCCTGTGACCAACCTGTGATCAGACTGTCGACGGTAATGGGCTCGTATCCCGCCTGTGCCAGCTGCTTACACGCATGACTGCCGATGTACCCGGCACCGCCGGTGACCAAAACTTTGCGCATTACGAATGCCCCCTGCCACAACTACCTGTCGGAGGGATTACTCTGCGGCGTGCGGACGGACAATCAAATCATTCAGATACACGGAAAACTCTTCACGCACTTCCGGGTGCTGAAGGCCGAATGCAACCGTTGCCTGCAGGAAACCAGCCTTGGAGCCGCAATCGTACCGCTGTCCGGAGAACCGGAAACCTGTGACGTTGTTGTTCGCCTTAATCTCCTGCGCGATAGCATCGGTCAGCTGAATCTCTCCGCCCGCACCGCTTTTCATCCGGTTCAAATTGCGCAGGACCTGTGGTGTCAGGATGTAACGGCCGATCACCGCCAGGTTAGAAGGGGCCGTCCCTGACTTGGGTTTTTCCACCATACCGTCAACGTTGACGACCCTGCCGCCGTTATCCTGCGTATCCAGAATGCCGTAGGAGGAGGTTTTTTCCGGCGCAACTTCCATCGCGGCCACCATATTGCCGCCGGTCTCTTCATAGGCTTCGACCATTTGCAGCAGGCAGGACTGTTCGCCCTTGATGACATCATCGGGCAAAAGTACGGCAAATGGCTCGTTCCCGATCAAGCGGCGGGCACACCATACGGCATGTCCAAGCCCGAGTGCCTCGTGCTGGCGAACATAGGCGATGGCACCGCTGTCCATGTTGGTCGGTTGCAGCCGCTCAAGCAGATCGAGTTTGTTCTTTTGTGTAAGGGTCGCCTCAAGTTCCGGCGCACGGTCAAAGTAGTCCTCCAGTGCTGACTTCCCGCGTGAGGTTACAAAGATAAACTCGGTAATACCGGCTTCGCGTGCTTCGTCGATGGCATATTGGATCAAAGGCCTGTCGACTAAAGTCAGGATTTCTTTGGGAATGGACTTGGTTGCAGGCAGGAACCTTGTTCCCATACCTGCCACCGGGAACACCGCCTTGCGCACTTTACGTGCCATATTCTTAACTCCTGTTTTGCCCCGCGAGGCTTTCTGAATACGCCTCTCACATGTCGTCTTGTTGTTGCCTCAGGAATTCAACGGAAATGTGGCCAAGAGTGTCACACAAACTGTAGAAATCCGCCTCTCAGTGGAGTTTCGCACCCGAGCGGCGGATTTACGCTGGAATTTGAACATGTTGCACTAAGCTAGCCAAGCGAATTTATCTTCAGAACCTGGTCAACATCACGCTGATCCGCAATACGCCTGCGCTCCGCCTCGATTCGATCCGTAACCGATCTCAACCTGCGCGGGTTTCCCCGTTCGGATTTGCCCGCAAGTCCGAACCGGTGCAGGAAGTATCCATCGGAGGTAAAATTTACGGTAAGCGCGCGGGTCGAAAGTTCCGGCGCAAGAACAGTGACCTCATGCCGGGCGGCGGCTGCCTCCTGCGCACGCGCCATAGCCGCCGCGCCGCCAAGCAGCGGGAGTGCGATGCACAGCCGTTCCGGTGTCTCTCGCGGTCGCGGAGGCGGGAATTTTCCGGTACCCCAGTCCCGAATTGCCAAGGTATCGGGCGCGCGCTTGGGACCATCCTGATATCCCCGTTCCAGCGAAGCCATAAGCGCGCGGACCGAGGTCCCGTCCAGCAGACCGACGGAGTGGTGCCGCAAAAGACGCGCCCGCTGCTCGGCCCGGAACTGGCTCAACCGGTCGGCATGATCCGCCTTTGGTGCGTGTCGATGCAGGAAGCATGCTAAACTGGCGCCGATCTCAAACAGGCTTGTGGGGACGCGCCGCGCCGTTCTATGCGGCCCTTCGGCAAAGCCGTGCAGAACCTCCGCCGCAGGATTGATGGCGGCATGCCAGCCCGCCTGAGAGAGACGCAGGTTGAGGTCGGTCTCGTCCAGGAAAAAGCGGTACGCGGCGTCAAATCCGCCCACATCAACAAGCGCGCCCCGCCGGAACGCGCAATTCGTCCCGGTGGTTTTCAGAAAACGGTTGGTGTCGGGCGGAAAGATTGTAATCCCATCGGGTACGTCAATCGGATGGTCGGCGCCGAGGCGGTCGAACAGCGACGCTTTCCACTGAAAGCTGACGCCATTGCGACCGCGTACAAAGCCGCCAGCAGCTCCGACCCGGTCAGTCTCAAAGGGTGAAATCAGCGCGCCCAGCCATCCAAATTCCGGCACCGCATCATCATCGATAAACGCAATGATTTCGCCCCGGGCCGCCACCAGCCCCCGATTGCGCGCGGCCGATATGTTCCGCTCCTCGAACGCGATCCACCGAGCATACAGATCTGTAGCCGGGCGCCGGGCCGCTGGCACGTCGCTGACCACAATGACCTCAAAGTTCCGATACCTTTGGTACTCAAGCGCCTTTAAGGTGAGTGCCAGTGAGTCCGGACGGGCATTGCTGACAATGATAACACTGACATCCGGCCGATAGGTCAATCAATGCCCTGCACTTTGAGGATGGCTTCGATCCGGCCCACGTCACTTGGATTGTTGAGTTCCCAGAACGCGCGGCCCTGGGCCTGGACCTCAACACAGGTCACGGGTGTGCCATGCTCCATAAAGCGGAGCTGCTCAAGACCCTCCCATTTTTCCAGAGTGCCTTCGCTCCAATCCGCATACGCCCGGAGCGCTGAAGGGCGATACGCATAGACCCCAACATGATGAAACACAGGGATAGTGTCGCCGTCCTCAAAGGCGCGGCCGGTGTAGGGGATCACTTCCTTTGAAAAGTACAGGGCCGTTTGATTATGATCGAACACCGCGGTGGTGCCTCCGACACGACCGGCTAGGCGGTCCTCTTTGAACCCGCGCAGGGCCTCTGCGTCCATCCTGAGCACGGGTGTGGTAACCTCGGCGTTTGTCATCGCAGCGGCAAGCCCTGCTATGAACCAAGGGGGCGTAAGCGGTGCGTCACCCTGTAGATTTACGATCACGTCATCGTCTTGGACCTCAAGCGCGGGCATCGCAGCCGCGCAGCGCTCCGTCCCGTTGCGACAGCTTTCGGGGGTCATCACAACCTCGGCTCCGAAGCCGCGCACATGATCCGCGATCCGGTCGTCATCGGTTGCCACCACCACCCGATCCACACCGGCCACAGCCATGCCGGCATCCCAACTGCGTCTGATCAGGCTTCGCGCATGGCCCGAGGCGCCGGTCAGCGGCACCAGGGGTTTGCCGGGGTAACGAGTCGAAGCGTAGCGCGCAGGAATGACGACGATCAGGCTCACGGGGCCGCCTTGAGTGTGACCCCCGGCGCATAGGCAATGAAAAACGGGTTCTCATAGATCGGCTTGCCGTATGTCAGCGGTGTGTGGTCGTCGAAACGCACAACGGAGCCCCCCGCGCCGACCAAGACCGCATGACCAGCTGCCGTATCCCATTCCATTGTCCGCCCAAGTCGCGGATACAGGTCCGCCTCCCCGGCAGCGACAAGGCAGAACTTCAGTGACGACCCGGCCGACGTGCTGTCTGCCACGCTATACTGTCCGATATAGGCGTCGGTCGCGGCATCCCGGTGGGACTTCGAAGCGACAACGACCAGCGCCGTGTCATCCGGTTTGCGAACCTGTAATGGGGTCAGCGCGCCTGGTGTGGATTTGTCGAACGGCCCGGCCTCTTCAACTGTCTGCCCCGTGGCGTCGGTGTAGAACAGCCGATGCTTTGCGGGCGCGTAGACGACGCCGCGCACCGGTACACCATCCTCGACCAGAGCGATGTTCACCGTGAAGTCGCCGCGACGCTGAACAAATTCCTTGGTACCATCCAGGGGATCGACAATGAGGAAGCGATCTGACGAGACGCTGTGGCTCTCGGCCTGCTCTTCGGTTACGAGCGGAATTTCGGGGAACGCGGCACGCAAACCCGCCGAAATCAACGCGTCTGCCGCTTCATCAGCAGCCGTAACTGGGCTGTCATCCGACTTCGCGCGAACATCGAAATCCTCGGCGTCGTAGATTTCCATGATCTTGTCGCCTGCCTCCAGGGCCAGACGGCGCAGCGTCCCGGCAAGATGTTCCATATCCATTTTTAACTTCCTTCCGCTTACGGTCCCGGGCAACGACAGTCGCGTATGGTATTTGCAGCTTCACTGCCAGTGGGTTACGGTCTGCCGACGCCACCGTCCAGTGGGAATAGTCAGGAACACATGTCGGAACTCAGCATACGCGGTCGAAAATCCCTGCTTAGGGAAGCGCTGTTCTTCATCGAGCTGCTGTATCACAGCGTTGTCCGCGAAGTACGGCTGATCAGCGGCAACGCGGCACTTGGGCTCGCTATGTCGGTCATGCGGACGCTGGCGATGGTCGCCGCATTCTATCTGATGTTCACGGCACTTGGGATGCGCGCATCGATTATCCGGGGCGATATCGTAATGTTCCTGGTGAGCGGTATTATGCTGTTCCTGATGCACAACTCGGCGATCAGCAAGACACTTGCTGCGGGTTCTGTGGTTTCGCCGATCATGATGCATGCGCCTGTCACATCGGCATTGACGATCCTGGCCTCCACCCTTGCGGATTTCTACATGTTCGTGCTGTCGACCATGGTGATATTCGCCGGCTTCTACATGCTGCGGGGCGAACTTGAGATCTATCAACCCGCTGACCTGCTTCTGCCGTTTTTCCTGAGCTGGACCAGCGGCGTGATCATCGGGATGTTCTTTCTTCTGGTGAAGCCGTTCGCGCCCAATTTGGTGAAGATCATCAGCCTGTTTTATCAGCGTGCGAACATGGTGACATCGGGCAAGTTCTTTGTGGCGAATGTTTTGCCCGCTATGGTATTGCCGTACTTCGCCTGGAACCCGCTGTTTCATACGATCGATCAGGCGCGCGGGGCAATATTTGTCAACTATGTCCCCACCAACAGCAGCCTCGCATATCCGATCTATTTCACGCTTATTGGCATGGTTATTGCCGGTATGGGTGAATTCTGGCTGCGCAAGACAGTCAGCCGGTCAACGGCGGCTACCCACTAGAACTAGGACGTCAAAGTCTGCGAAGTGCCTGGTCCAAGGGGCCGGTAACGCCGATCGTTTTGCGGTGTAACCTCGATCCGACCTGCGACGCCGCGTGTCTCGGGCGGTTTCGGGGACCGAAATTCAAAGTCTGCCGCCTCCGAGCGTTCGGCCATCTCGGCCACTTCGGAACGCGATGCGCCCCCGCCTGCAGCCAGCGTGGCGACAAGTGCTTTGGCAATCTGCGGCGTCGCAACTGACGTCCCATTGAGGGCAGCAGAAGAGCCGCTGTACACGCCCGTCGACAGAACACCGCGATGAACCCGGCTAGCGTCCGAGACTGCCAGCGCGTCCGGGCCGGGGCGGTCCGGCGTATTGGTCAGCCCGCCGGCAGAGTAGAGCGCGACGTCGCCCGAGCGTTCGACATAGCCCGCGATGACGATGGGGTGTTCCCCTGTCCCAAGTACATTCTGAAGACCGTCGCGGATGATCGCACATCCTGGGGTATCCGTATCATTCGGAAAGCCCTGGGGTGTAAATCGCTTGTAGCAATCCGCCAGAAAACGCGACTGGCGCGCGTCATTGTCAAAACCGGGCAACTCGTCATCGCGCAAGACCCAGGCGTCGACATGGTCATCTGCCTCGAGGCCAACATCTTTAAGGGTCACCGTCCAATTCCCTGCCGGGGCCAGGGGCTTGTCTGCGCCCGGTCTGGTCGTTGCCTGAACGATGATTGAAAACTTTCCGCGGTCAGTTGGAGCGCCGTAGTACCGGTAGGTAATCCGAGCGATCGGCTTGCCGTCGCGAATGAAGTCGTACCCCGCTCCGTTCTCTTCGGGAAGAAAGCCGCCTTGGGGGCCGCCATGCGGCAGTCCGACAGCGACTTCCAACCGTTTTGCCGGTATGCCCTTGGGGGTCCAGACCTCGACAACGCTGGGGGTTTGGTCATCCGGTTGAATGCGCCAGGTCAGCGTCTCGGTCTTGTCCGGCCCCTTGAACGCCGTTGACTGGATACGCGCGTGTCCCTGCGACTGGCGGGCATTGCCTGCCGGCAGAAGAATGGCAGTCGAACCAGGATGGTCCGCGTTTCGCGCCGCAAGAAATGCATCCATGCGTTGTTCGAGAAACGAGGTCCCGTCAAGCGGTCCGCCGGTGCCCCCGAAACTGAAGTTGATCACCAGCGGAAGTTGCCCGCAGCCCAACTTGCTGGCCAGCCGATCCGCGCGGTCGGCAATGTAGTCGAGCGCCATGAGGAAATGGGGCACCAGCGTCCGCCCAGAGGTGTCTTCGGCCGCTCGACGTGGAAGCTGAACAGCGATCACCGGGTTGTCGTCGCGGTTCTCTGCCATCGGATAGCCCGCCGCCAGCCCGGTGATATGCGCGCCGTGGGTCACCCCTCCACCCAGTGCATGCCTGTTTTTGCTGCGAAAATCTGCCAGGCCCATCTTTCGATAGGCCGCTACCTCATTCAGGTACGGACCATTTGTCGAATATGCGTCGATCAGATCGTTGAGGTCATCTGCCTCGTATTCGCGGCCATAGGGAATGAAACTCGGGTCACTGGCCTTGCGCCGGCCGTCCTGGAGCCAGGCGTACTGGACCCGTGTGCGCCCCGCCGCATTGCGTAGGCAGGCGTTGAGCAATGGTATGCCCACGTCAATTACAGCAGTGATGACGACACCCGATTTGGGCGGGACCGCCTTAGGGATCACGCGCGCCCGATTGGTTTCCTCGACATCCGCCTCATTAGGTACACTGTCCGAGGGCAGGCTGGGCCCATGTACAATCCAAAAGATATCGTTTCGTGGATGCATCGGCGAGGTGCTCGTCACCGGTTGCGCGAGCAAATCGAACACTGCGCGATTGGCCAATACCGTAAAAAACTCGTTGCCACGCTGCGTCGATGTGGTCGAACCCCGCCCGGCGGCGGTCCCGCCAGTACCTGCGGCACGATACAGGCAAGGCACCTGGACCACAGGCATCGTGAGCGGGTTTGTTCTGCCCTTGTTGACCTCGACCGCCAAAGCGGTCAGCCGGTCGCCAAGGCTCAGGATATCCCCGCTGATGAGGCCCACGGTGACCGGCAGTAAGCCTTCGGTTCCCTCGGCCAGCGGATCGGCGTTCAGCGTCCAATCCGAGAGCGGGTCAACGCCTGGGGGCAACTGTGCCGGGACCCAGCCGTCCTCTCGATCCGCATCAGCCATATCGCGCCCCCTGAGACAAGTTCACCGGTGTAGGCTTCAGGCCCATTCCTTGACCGCATCGTTCCAGAGCCTGTTCAGGATCGCCGACTGATCCGAACTGTCGATCGTTTCGCTGCCCAGCTTTGTATGGGCAAGCGAGTTAATCTGGCGGCTGTTGGGGATATCGTACATCGTTTCAGGCTCAAAATCGCCGCTGAAGTCGGCGGCGTCAAATGTCCAGGCCGCGTACTTGTTGGCACCACTCGCGCGGGCCACAAGGTAGTCGCCCAACGTGATGCCTAAACAGGCCCCCGCCGCGCTATCGACGGGAAAGTGCACACCCGATACCGTCCGGTTGATCGCAATCCGTGCCGCCAGCCGGAAAAACTGTGCTCGCCAGCTTTCCAGGTTATAGACATCATTGCCCGACGCCTCCAGAACCCGCGTGAGAACGGTGGCCACGATATGCGCCTCCGTCGCATGACCGCTGGGCAAGGAGCCATGAAGCGGGTTTGATATGATGCTTTGGATCTGTGGCGAATACTCGACCGGCCTGCGGGCTGCCAGGGCGTGCTTCAGACGCATCTCGGTGAAATTGGCAAGCCGAAGTGCGGCAATGATCAGCTCGTAGGTATATTTGGTCCGGGTCGCGTTCAAATAGGCGATAGACCCGAAAAAGGCGGTGGGCAGATCCAGCTGCGTTTCGATTTCAACCCCACGATCCGGCCGGAGATCGGCGTATTGTTCGATATATGCGGTTTGATCCATGAACGCTTCGGCCGACATACGGGTCATGTTAACCAGCGGTTTGTAGGAGGTGCTGGGCGCGCCACCCCCATTGGGGTCAGCCTCAAGATGCCAGAGGCGCGCAATGTCACCCTCCATCGAAAAGCCGATCCGAGAGATCATCTCAAAACTGTAAAGGCTCTCCCGTACCTCGGACGACCAGAGGCTGAGGTTGTCTGTATCGTCCAGGCCAAGTGGTTTGGGGGCAAGGGTCGGCTGCTCCCACGCGCCCACAATTCCATCGCGGGTGCTGATCAACGCGGGTGGGACGAAGGGTGCGACTGGCAGTCCACCGGCACCGCCGGAGTACCCGCTATACCCCGAGTATCCACTATAGCCCGAATAACCAGAGTATCCGCTATAGCCTGAGTACCCAGAATAGCCGGAATAGCCGCTTTGGGGATTGAGTTTCATGGCCGTAACCCTCTCAATAGATAATCACCGGTGTTATTCTGGCAGGCCAGCCAGCTTAAGAATTTCTGCAATCCGTTTTCCGGTCGTATGTGCCGCGGCTGGATTGGACTGTGCCCACTTTTTTACTGTCAGCGTTGGTTCTAACGCTGTGAGTTTTCTCACGGTCTGTCTTGAGGCGTCCTCGGCTCCGGTCATCCATTGGGCAATTGCCAGAGTCCGGAGTGTTGAGGTGTGCGTGGCGTTGGCCTTGAGGGAGCGTTCAGCCAGCCGAACCGCCTCCTCCGGCTTCCCCGCCGAAATGTGGCAAACCGCAGCCAGACAGTCGAAATAGTATTGTTGCGGATCAACCGGCGAAAGTGCGGTCGCGTGATTCACCAGCGAAATAGCCGCGTCGCCTTCGTCGCGGAATGCGTACATCGTGCCCTTGAGCAGATTTGCAAGCGCGTTGTTGGGGTTGACCGCCAATGCCTGCGAGTACCGTTCCTCAGCGCCATCGAAGTCCTTGTTCAGATTGGTTTGAACCAATCCATCTATCGTCAGCGATTGCTCGCACACCGGGTTCAGGTCCAGTGCCCGCGCGGTGTTGTTCTCGGCGAGCTGCTGTTCCCGCGTAGGATCTTCGGTCCAGCCCTGTTGGACTTTCAGGACATGCCAGTTGCCCATCCAGGCCAGTGGAACGGAGTGCCGCGGATTACGCTCGATCACTTCCTCCAGCATTCTCTGAGCCAGACGGAAATCGGTCTGCGAAAGCCTGTACATGGCGCTGATAGCGGACAGCATCAACGTGTAGCTCTCCAGGGTGCGTACCGGCAGACTGCGGGCGCGATGCAGTTCGCGGTTCATGATGCTCCGGCCGACAGCCTCGGCAATACGCGAAATCATCTTCTGGTCGCCGATAAGGATATGGCCGATTTTCTCTTCGAAACGATCTGACCAGATCACCTGTTTGCTGGCGACCTCAGTCAGTTCGAGGATGAGCTGGATCTTGTCACCATGTTCCATGACCCGTCCGGTGATCACATGGCTGGCACCCAGAAGGTCACCCAGCTCCTCAAGAGTATGGTCGCCGTGGGCGAAGGGGGCGGTCGATAGTCGCGATATGATGTTGAGGTGTTGGGACTGGCCAAAGGCCCGGATCATTTCCTCGGCCAAGATCTGGCCGACCGCGGTTCTGCTATCAGTCCCCGACCGGGCGAACGGAATGATGGCCAGCGTTGGCAAAAGGGTTTCGCTGGGCACGGGCAATTTCGCGCGCAGACTGCCCTTGCCCACCGGTGTCATACGATAGGCGCGAACCGGTTTGCGGATATGTTTGAGGATGCAGTCCCCAAGGTCTTCGATGTCCGCGTTGACACCGTGGGTGACCAGATCGCGCACTCCGGCCGAGGCTATGATCTCCCCTGGTTCGGCTAATGCGGCAAGGCGAGCCGCGATGTTCACTGAATGACCGTATACGTCATGATCATCGACCATCAGGTCACCGGTTTCGATACCCGTCCGCAAATGAACCTGTTGTTCAGGTGGCACGCCGTCATTCAGCTTCTCGCAATAGCGTGTGATATCGAACGCCAGCTTCAGTGCGACCCGCACGTCATCCAGATCCATCAGCATGCCGTCCCCGGTGGATTTTACCTTTCGGTTCGAGCCCTCGGGCAGCAATGTATTCTCGGTGTATTTTACGATGTCCAGCCAGCGTGAAACGGCATCAACTTCGTCCTGCTCGATCAGACGTACCGATTCCACCACATCCACAAGCACAACGACACGCCGC
Organism: Pseudomonadota bacterium; assembly: GCA_039190275.1. Classification (GTDB taxonomy): domain Bacteria; phylum Pseudomonadota; class Alphaproteobacteria; order Rhodobacterales; family Rhodobacteraceae; genus Halovulum. The sequence continues at coordinate 62,818 of JBCCYF010000006.1, forward strand.
GCGCTGGTAAACCAATCGGTTTGCTGGCCGTGAGGGCTCGGAGGCATTCGGATATCCGGGTACTGGAGAAGCTAAATAGGCAAGCGGCGCATCAACACAGCCTTAAAAAACCCTTGCGGTCAACCGACTGTGTCACTTTGTTTCTGTTCCGGAGTGTTCGAACACCACCCTCAGGGGCATGTATTTGGTCGGATTACGGGGTTATCCTACAACAGGAAGGATGCTGTCGAAACACGTTTGCCCAGCGTCATGGCATCAGCGACATGGATCATAGGTGTGATATCGACGGACTGGTTTCCGGCCTGCATCAGCCTGGCCATCTCGGCATAGAGAGCAGGATACTCACGGTTTGGCCCTGTCGAAATCTCGGCTCCATCCACCAGAAGCCGGGCGCCGCCATCCACCAACAGCAGCGTTTCCCGATCGGTTTCAACCTCGATTTGCCAGGTCTGTAGCCCTTCCTGCCGCCAGTCGAAATCAGCGGTCACGGCCTCGGTGAACGTCAGCGATGCAGCAATCGGAGTTTGACGGTTCTCAGGAACTTCCAGCGTCGCTTCGGTCAGATGTATCGGAAACGGCAGGATCTCCGTCAGGATCGAAAGCGCATTAATGCCCGGGTCGAAAACGCCCATCCCGCCGGGATCAAAGACCCACTCTTGGCCGGGGTGCCAGCGGCGCACGTCTTCGCGCCAAGTTACATGCGTGCGGCGGTGGGTCTGTCCGACAAGCCGTGCCTTGGTATCGGCCACGGCAGAAGCCATCCGCGAGTGCCATGTGGCATAGAGCGTGCGGCCGCGGGTCCGTGCCAGATCCTCAAGCGCCATCACCTCGGCAAGTGTCGCACCGGGCGGTTTTTCCAACATGACATGCCGACCGGCCTTTAGCGCTTTGGCTGCATAGGCAAAACGGGGGACCGGCGGCAGGCAAAGCGATACGACCGGGATGTCGGGCCGCTCAGCAAGCATCCGGTCAAAATCGTTGAATGCCGTAACCCCCGGAACGCTCCCCGAGCGGCTGACGGTCGCCGCCAAATTCCAGTCGGTGCTTTCGGTGATTGCGGGGACATGTTGATCTACGGCAATTTTGCCAATGCCAACAAGCGCAATAGGTGTCATCAATGGGATTCCCGCGCAACTGCATTGCCGCGGCAGCCAACCAGAAAGTCGAAGTCCGCCCCGGTATCGGCCCCGGTGACACGCTCATGATAGAGTTGCGCATACCCCCCCTCAGGGGTCTCGATCGCGGGTTTCCAGTCTGCAAGACGCGCCTCCAGTTCGTCTTGCGAAATGTCGAGGTGCAACCGCCGCGCCGGCACGTCCAGTTCGATCATATCGCCGCTCCGCACCACTGCTAACGGGCCGCCGCGCGCGGCCTCGGGCGCGGTGTGCAGAACGACGGTGCCATAGGCGGTGCCCGACATCCGCGCATCGCTGATCCGTACCATATCGGTGATGCCCTTGCGCAGTACCTTTGGCGGCAAACCCATGTTCCCAACCTCGGCCATGCCTGGGTAGCCGCGCGGACCGCAGTTTTTCAGAACCATCACGCAGGTCTCGTCGACGTCCAGATCCTCGTCTTCAATCCGGGCTTTGTAGTCGTCGATGTCCTCAAACACGACGGCGCGACCCCTGTGGACCAGCAACTCCGGTGTTGCAGCCGATGGTTTAAGGACCGCGCCGCCCGGGGCCAGATTGCCGCGCAATACCGCAATCCCGCCCGATACGGCCAGCGCCTTTTCCGTTGGCAGGATCACATCCTCGTTCCAGTTACGGACGTGTTTGACCTCTTCCCAGATTGTTCCGCCACTCACGGTCAGCGCGTCCTTGTGCAGCAGTCCGGCCTCGCCCAGGCGTTTGATCACGACCGGCAGGCCGCCGGCGTAAAAGAACTCCTCCATAAGATAGGCGCCGGACGGCATAAGGTTCACGATTGTCGGAACGTCCTGGCCGCACCTGTCCCAGTCATCCAGCGTCAGGTCGACTTCGGCCCGGCCCGCCAGGGCAAGAAGATGCACCACTGCGTTGGTCGAACCGCCGATTGCGCCATTTGTGCGGATTGCGTTTTCGAACGCGTGTTTCGTCATGATATCGCTGGGCTTCAAATCGTCTTTGACCATCTGAACAACGCGCCGCCCGGTGAGCTGCGCCATCATCCGGCGGCGGCTGTCTACAGCGGGGATTGCCGCATTTCCGGACAGCGCCATGCCCAGAGCCTCTGCCATGCTGGCCATGGTCGATGCTGTTCCCATGGTGTTGCAAGATCCGGGTGAGCGGGACATTGAGGCTTCGGCCTCCACAAACTCTTCTGCTGTCATCTCTCCGGCCTTCACGGCCTCCGAGAACTTCCAGAGGTGGGTGCCTGAACCGACCCGCTCCCCTCGGAACGAGCCATTCAGCATCGGGCCTCCGCTCACAACAATGGCGGGCAAGTCCACCGACGCAGCGCCCATGAGCAGCGCCGGCGTGGTCTTGTCGCATCCAGCAAGCAACACGACGCCGTCTATGCACTTGCCCCGGATCGCCTCTTCCACATCCATGGCACACAGGTTGCGAAACATCATCGCCGTCGGCCTCAAGGTGCTTTCGGATGGTGAAAACACAGGGAACTCGACCGGAAAGCCGCCCGCCTCCCACACACCGTTCTTGACCCTCTCAGCGATATCGCGGAGGTGTGCGTTGCAGGGCGTCAGCTCGGACCAGGTATTACAGATACCGATAATGGGCCGTCCATCGAACAGATCCGCTGGGAACCCCTGGTTTTTCATCCAGGAGCGGTGGTAAATCGCGTCCTTTGACGTGCCGCTGAACCACTCCTGCGAGCGCAGTTTGCGTGGCCAGATTGCTGGTTTGAACATCGAATTCTTCCTGTCAGTGTTTTGCTTTGGTACCATAAGTCGTTTCGACTTCATGGTGAAACGCTATCGACGGCCAAGATCCCAGCGGCCAGCCACCCATTATATGTTGGTGTGGAGCGGGCTATCCGTTGCAGCACGCTGGAACAGACGTTGCGAGCGGAGAGGCGGCTACACCGACACCTTCGCGGTCGTAACTGTTTTATCTGGAGGCTATCATGTCATGCCGCTCGATGCGCGTCGCCGCGATCTGATAGCGCCGATGTCGGGGTTGCTGCTGCGTGGCGGATCGGATCAGTCGACCCGGCGAAACCGAACCCGGCCCAATGCTGTCACGTCGACCTCGACCCCCGGTCCGGTTCCAAGCCGAATGGTACGGCGAATGCGGCCTGCGGCATGTGCATTTGCCTCGCGCTCCTCCCGCTGTGTTGTGACCTCAATCCCCTCGACCGCGTCATCCAGCGCGCGTTCCCTCCAGACATGTTTGGGCGCCGTTCGTGTCCTGCGCCCCATGTAGTACGCCGCTGCCGCCACGGTTCCAATTCTCACGGCGGTCCAGGCAATCGGTGCAATCGGGACGGGCATCGACATCCTCCTTCTTCCTATTCTATCCAAGATAGGGTTTGAGGCGGTTCAGTGCAAATCCGTCTCGCCGGGTGCGCACCCTTCAGGCCACGAGGCGAGACGCTGTCGACCCTGTGATAGTGAGCTGCTGTATGCTCCCCTCGGCACGCGTATCGGATACATCCACTTCTGCAAAGTCAGGGGTCCTGCCAAGATGCGGCGTCTCCATCAAAACCGGCAAATTACGCCCGATCTGAGTATTCAAGTGCAGGGCGACCCGCCGCTGGCCCGCAGCCCGTAACTCCGCCGCCCGCGCCTTGATTACGCGCTTTTCGGTCTGAGGCATCCGGGCCGCGGGCGTGCCGGCGCGCGGTGAATAGGGAAAGACATGCAGCCAGGTCAGGCCACAGTCTTCGATCAGGGCAATCGAGTTTTGGAACATATCGTCCGTTTCGGTCGGAAACCCGGCGATAATGTCAGCCCCGAATACAACATCCGGCCGTGCGGTCCGCATATCCTGACAGAAGCGGACCGCATCCGCCCGCAGGTGCCGTCGCTTCATACGCTTTAGAACCATATCATCACCGGCCTGCAGCGACAGGTGCAGATGCGGCATCAGGCGCCGCTCGGACGCGAAGGCGTCGATCAGGGCCTGGTCCGCCTCGACACTGTCGATGGAACTGATCCTGATCCGCGCCAGATCTGGCACAAGCGTGAGAATGCGTTGCACCAGGTCACCAAGCCGTGGTTGAGCTGGCAGATCACCACCCCAACTTGTGAGGTCGACGCCTGTCAACACGATCTCGTTGTAGCCCGAGTCCACCAGACGTTTGATCTGATCGACCACAACACCCGCCGGAACCGAGCGCGAGTTTCCGCGGCCGTACGGGATAATGCAGAATGTGCAGCGATGATCGCACCCGTTCTGAACCTGAACATAGGCGCGCGCCCTCGTGCCAAAGCCGTCGATGAGATGCCCGGCGGTTTCGGTCGCCGACATGATATCGTTGACCTGAACGCGTTCCGTCTGACCCACGAAATCCGGTGCCTGTGCCAGAGCATCCCAGGTGTCCGGCTTCATTTTTTCAAGATTGCCCAGCACAAGATCCACTTCCGGCATCTGCGCATAGGTTTCGGGCTCGGTCTGGGCGGCGCAGCCGGTGACGATAATGCGTGTCGTCGGGTTCTCGCGCCGTAGTTTACGGATACGCTGGCGCGACTGGCGTACCGCCTCGGCAGTGACAGCGCAGGTATTGATGATCACGGCGTCGCGCAAATCCGCCGCAGCGGTCAATTCGCCCATGGCCTGGGTCTCATAGGTGTTCAGTCGGCACCCAAAGGTTTCAAAGCGCGGTGCAGTCATACCAGTGAGGGGTCCAGTACCCCTTCGAATACATGGGTGGTCGGGCCAGTCAGCCAGACACCGTCATCGCGCCACTCACCATAGAGCCGCCCCCCGTCCACAATGATCTCAGCCGACCGCGCACAGAGTCCTTTGCGGTGGCAGGCCACCAACGCGGCGCAGGAACAGGACCCGGAGGCAAGGGTAATGCCCACACCACGTTCCCAGATCCGCAGGCGCAGGCGATCTGGCTCAAGGACCTGGACCATCTCAACATTGGCCCGGTCGGGAAACAGTGGATCATGTTCATATCGTGCGCCTTGTGCGGCGATATCGGCTGCCTCGGCGTCGTCGACGACAAAGACGCAGTGCGGGTTGCCCATGCCCACGGCGCCCGGGTCGCCAGCCAGTGGAAGGGTCACCGTGTCACATTCCTGTGCCAACGGTATCTTTTGCCACTCTAAGGCGGGGCGGCCCATGTTTACGCGCGTCAGCCCGTTGCCCGCGTCCTCGGCAATCAGAACATCGAACGCGGTCCTGAGAGTCACACGCTGGCTACCGGTTTCGTTCATCACCAGGCGGGCAATACAGCGTGTCGCATTACCGCACGCGGCCGAGGTCGAACCATCCGCGTTCCAGAATTCCAGCCGAGCATCCGCGGTCGGATCGTCGTGGATCACAGCGAGCTGATCGAACCCCACGCCCCGATGCCTGTCCCCCAGATGTTTGGCAAGCGCAGCCGTCATCGGGTCATCCCCGTTTCGGGCGTCAACGATGACGAAATCATTGCCCAACCCATGCATCTTCAGAAAACGCATGGGCGGCACGGCTGAGCCAAACACGGTCATGCCGCGCTCTATAACCATACAGCCGGCCACAGACCAGAGGGGGCGTCCGCGTTCATGGCAGCTTTTCCATAGCTGCCCCTTGACCGGCCCCCCCAACACAGTCTAATCGATCAGCCGCAGTGGGCCGTTAGCTCAGTTGGTAGAGCAACTGACTTTTAATCAGTGGGTCGCAGGTTCGAATCCTGCACGGCTCACCACTTCAACCGCTTGTAATACAAGTAAAAACACGCCTCTTACCTGTGTGCGTGTTTTGCATTCTGCAACAATTCTGCAACAAAGGCTTGTTCGGCTGCTTGCGCTGGGCGGAATCCTTGTAGTGCAAGGCCTTACGTCAGGCAGCGGCGGGATTCCTATTTACCTTCTCATGAAGGCGGCAGAAATGAACGGACAACTTGAAGACCAGCATATAGAAGCCGGTGTTGCTGAGGGTGAACAGCTTCTCACGGTCGCCTGCGGCAGTGTGTGCGGCCACCGGCATCGAATGGGCATCATCAAGGCGCACAACATAATCCTCATCAAGCGGCCCGCTTGCAGGCAAGTAGAAGATGTTGGTCGTTTTCTGCGACTTTATGGAGGCTACCTTGTCGTCCACGCGAGCTTCCGCGATCCCGCTTCTGCGAAGTAGGTCCTCGTATACAGACATTTACCAGCGGGGCGAACACCACTCTAGCCGGAACGTCCCGCGGATTGTCTGGGTCCACATTGCAGGAGTTTGACAATACGAGGCCGCGAACGGAACGGCGGTCTCCCGGATCAAACATGAACAATTGGAAGCCACGCCAGCCATCACCTTGAAGCATCTCTTCCGTGAAGGTGTCGTAGAAGGGACATGGGGCGACAAGCCGATCGCCATCTATGATCTGTTTCGGGTTGAGGATGGAAAGATTGCCGAGCGTTGGGACGTTTTGCAGGAGATTCCGGCAGACACGGCTCATGAAAACGGGATGTTCTGAACACGCAGCCTTAGGTTCTGACTGGTCGTATAAACAGAAAGCGAAGTGCGGCCCTTAGAAACTCCGCTCTATAGAGAAACGGGAAACAACTGCGCATTCAGCAAAAGACTTGCTTGGACCCTTATGACTTTTCGACTTCATAGTCTCGCCGAGCGTCTTTGACGTTGTCCATGTTCTCGTCGGCCCACAAAACAAGCGGCTTCAGCAGGTCTACCAGCCCGTAACCCATCGGCGTTAACGCGTAAGATACCGCAATGGGCGGGCCTGGATCGACCGTGCGCGTAAGGTAGCCGTCCTTTTGTAGGCTGCGCAGGTTTTCTGTCAGGACCCCCTGAGTGATGTCACCAATGGTCCGCTTTAGAGCACCGAACCGGACGGGACCGTCTTCTAACGCCAAAACCACAATGATCTGCCACTTGCCGGTGACTTTGGACAGCACTGTCCGGATGGGACAGAGCAAAGCTTCGGCCTCAGATCGGACCCCAACAGGCAAAGTCATCAAAATCCCGGTTCTGTTTTCATACTAGCACTTTGTTCCAAACCTCGATGTTTGCAAATTGCGTGACTGTCAAGTGCTGCGACGAAGTCATGGTCTGGTGAACCGTACCAGGTCATCTAAAGGTGCGTAATTGCGACTAAGTACAAATTGAGTACCTAATAGAATCCAAGTTCAAATCCTAAATCTGCATTGAAGGAAACACCATGACAGCACAGGAACTCGCACTGGCATTGTTAACGGCGGTCTTCACCGACTATGATCCCGCGGCAGCGCGGGCTGTTTTGGCGCCAGACTACATCCAGCACAATCCGATCATCCCCAGCGGTGCCGATGGGCTGATCAACCTCATTTCGGTGGTGCAAGAGAACGGTGTCGGTGTCACAACGCACCGCGTCCTTGTCGACGGCGATTTCGTCGTTACACACAACACCTTCGAAAATGCCGGCGTGTTTGGCGCAGACCGACTGGCTTCATTCGATGTGTTCCGCATCGAAGACGGTCTGCTCGCCGAACATTGGGACAACCTGCAGCCCGTTCCAGACGAAACAGCATCCGGACGCACCATGTTTGACGGACTGACCGAGGTTGTTGATCTTGATCTGACCGAGGCCAATAGGGCCGTGGTCGAAGGCTTCCTGCAAGACGTGTTTCTGGACGGGAACGTGCAGAACGCGGGCAATTACATCATCTCGGAACCCGGCGCTTACATGCAGCACAACCCGCTTGTTGGCGATGGCCTGGATCAGCTGGGCGCGGCCTTTGCCTTTCTGGAGGAACAGGGTCAGGGCTTCAGCTTCTCTGAAGTCCACATGGTCGTGGCCGAGGGTAACTTCGTCTTCTCGATGACCGAAGGCGCTATGGGCGACGTTCCAACTGCGTTCTTTGATCTCTGGCGCGTCGAAGACGGCATGATCGTCGAACACTGGGACACGATTGAGGCGATCCCGGACGAGATGGTCCACAACAACGGTAAGTTTTGAGAGACTACGAGATCTAATATTGGAGATACCTATGAAAAGATTGAGCAACACCACTAAGCTTGGGGCCATCATGCTTGCAGCCACGACAGCGATGGTTGGGATGGCTTCGGCAAACGGGCATGGCGACCCAGGCGAGATTGCAGATCTGCTGAAGAGCTACGAAGGCTTCGTCAACGACGGCAATGCCGCGGGTCTTGGCTCGCTCTACACTCAAGGTGCAGTATTACTGCCTGATCGGTTTGATGTCTTCGAAGGCAATGAAGCCATCACAGGTTTTTATGCGTTCGCATTCAGCGCGCTCTCGTTGGAACTGGAGTTCGATATCGACCCGGAAAACATCGTAGTATCAGGTGATACCGCATACGCCGTCACCACGTCGACGGGCACGCGATTGATCAAGGAAACGGGTCAAACGATGCCAGAGATCAACCGTGAGTTATGGGTCTTTGAAGACGTCGATGGGGACTGGATGATCGCTCGATACGCATTCAATAAATCGGAGTAACCGGGTCCGGTGCCCCAGTCTTCATGGTGCGCCGGATTTCGAATTTCAAATATTGCAGGGCAGCACCAGATGGATCGTCCGCATCAGGGCAAAAACGTTTTGGTCACCGGCGGCGGGCGCGGAATTGGTGCAGCAGTTGCACGGCGTCTTGCGTCGGAAGGTGCGCACGTCACGATCACCTATGCTGGATCACCCATTGAGGCGGACAAGGTGGTCAAGGAAGTAGCGGCTAAAGGGGGGCAGGCCCGTGCAATCGAAGCTGATGCGCGCAAGATCGGGGCAAGTGCCGCTGCTGTCGCGGCCGTCGTCGCGGATCGCGGCGCCTTGGACATTCTGGTGTCGAATGCGGG
>JBCCYF010000007.1:0-71704 GCA_039190275.1 Pseudomonadota bacterium
CGTAAGACCGCTGGCCGAACAAGTAGGGTCCGACTTCGTCCTGTCCTGCGATGTGACCGACGAGGCATCGCTTGATGAGACCTTCAAGGCCATTGAAGAGCGTTGGGGTCAGATGGATTTCCTGATACATGCCATCGCGTTCTCGGATAAAAACGAGCTGCGCGGGCGCTATGTGGACACATCTGCCGCCAACTTCGCGCTGACCATGAATGTGTCCGTCTACTCATTTACGGCCGTTGCCCAACGTGCGGAGAAGATGATGCCGGAGGGCGGCGCCATGCTGACCCTGACCTACTATGGTGCCGAGAAGGTGCTTCCCCACTACAACGTGATGGGCGTCGCCAAAGCCGGGCTTGAGGTTTCGGTGAAATACATGGCGATGGACCTGGGACCGAAGAACATTCGTGTGAATGCGCTGTCGGCCGGTCCGATAAAGACGCTCGCTGCCTCGGGTATCGGGGATTTTCGCTATATCCTGAAATGGAACGAGTTGAACTCCCCGCTCCGCCGTACCGTCGATCAAGTTGAGGTCGGAAAGTCCGCCATGTATCTGGTGTCGGATCTGGCCAGCGGTGTCACCGGAGAGATTCACCATGTCGACTGTGGATACAATGTTATTGGCATGAAGGCCGAGGACTCGCCGGACATCGATGTGGTTTCAGGGCGTAAGAGTGCGGATGACTGAGGCTGCGCTTGTACTGCTGCCTTTGGTGCTGGCACATTTTGCGGCCGCCGCGTCGCCCGGTCCAAGTTTCGTTCTGATCGCGCGGACCAGCGTCGCCCGCACACGCGCTGCCGGTATTCGGATGAGCGTCGGCCTGGGACTGGGTGCGCTGTTCTGGGCCGCCGCCGCGCTTTTTGGGTTGTCGGTGTTGTTCGAAACCGTGCCTTGGACTTATGCGGTACTAAAGGTTGCCGGGGCTGTGTTTCTGGTTTTCATTGGATGGACATTGTGGCGCAACGCCCGGGCCCCGATCATGCTTGAAACACCCGGTGTGCAAAGCCAGCCAGGCTGGCGCGACCTGTGCCAGGGTTTTCTGGTGCAGATCGCCAACCCCAAAGTGTCGATATTTTTTGGATCTGTGTTTGTAACGCTCATCCCGCCGGACGCCCCGCTGTCCCTTCTGCTTTGTTTGCTTGCCCTTATTTTTATGGTCGAGACACTCTGGTACATCCTTGTATCTACGTTGTTTTCCGTCCCGCAAATCTGCCGCCGGTACACGCGTGCCAAAAGCTGGATCGACCGCGCGACGGGAGGTTTCCTGGGCCTTCTGGGCATGCGCTTAGCCGCAAGTTGAAGGAGCTGACATGACTGATCGTCTGCCACATGAAAAGGGGTTCCATATCTCCTGGGACCAAATTCATCGGGACGCCCGCGCGTTGGCTTGGCGGCTTGAAAACCTGGGGCCGGGAAATGGCGGGACATGGGCGGCTGTTGTTGCGATCACACGCGGCGGTATGGCCCCTGCGATGATTGTCGCGCGGGAACTGGATATTCGTGTCGTCGACACGATCAGCGTGAAATCCTACGATCACCAGACGCAGGCCGAAGCAGAGGTGCTGAAATCGCCCGACGCCGCACTGATGGGAGACGGAACCGGTATTCTCATCGTTGACGATCTGGTCGACAGCGGACGTACGCTTGAACTGGTCCGCACAATGTATCCAAAAGCGCATTTTGCAACTGTTTATGCAAAGCCAAAAGGTCGGCCGATGGTCGACACATTCATTACCGAAGTCAGCCAGGACACCTGGATATTTTTTCCCTGGGATATGGCCCTCCAATATGTGGAACCGTTCCGAGGAACCGACTGACGTGCTGACGGATGATCCGGCGCCCGCGCGAGGCGCCATCTTAGGCGGAACCGCACTTTTGTTCGCCGCGTTCATCATTTTGGCGGGTACAAATCCCATATCCGTCGACGACATGCTGATCACGTTTCAATATGCAAAAAATCTGGTCGACCATGGCGTATTGACATGGTGGCCCGAAGCACCGCTGGTGGATGGGTACACCAGCCTGGTCCATGTGCTGTTGTTGGCGGCCCTGCACCTTACCGGGCTCAATCTGCTCGCGGCCAACACACTTCTGAACTTCGGAGCCATGGTCGTCATCACAGCGGGCATACTACGCGCCACTGTGATGTTCAGACCTTGGGTTCGTCTGGCAGCGGTGTCCGTCACCTTGATCAACGCCAGTTTCATGTTTTGGATTGCCGGGGGTTTAGACGGGATTCTCTACACCGCGGCGCTTCTTTGGACCTATCTTGTTTATGAAAGCGCTATAGAAAACAGCAACTTCGGCGCCGGTTTGGCCGCCCTAATGCTCGCCCTTGCGGCAATACGGCCCGAAGGGATGTTCATCGCTCTGGCCCTCATTATCTTTTTCTTCGCAGTTCAGCTACGGCGCCAACGCTGGCCAAACGGGGTCGTCTGGCCGATAGCGGTTCTTGCCGCCATCGCCGGGTTGATCGCCTGGCGGATCTGGATGTACGGTCATCCTGTCCCCAACACTTATTATGCCAAAGCCTCGGCCAGCCTTACGCTGGAGATCGGTCAAGGGCTGGACTACTTCTGGACATGGCTTAGCGCACAGGGGGGGATGACCCTGCTGGCAACACCGATTGCGCTTGCCATGGGGTCAGGCAAATGGCTGCGTGCGCTTTTTGTCGCCGGTCTGATTGCGATCACCATCCTTGCGGGCGGCGATCCGCATCCATTCGGGCGGTTCTTTCTTCCCGTCATTCCACTTGTAGCGCTCGATTGTGCCTGGATCCTGAACTCCCGCCGACGCGCTCTACACCGAATTTCCGCTGTGGCTTTGGTGTTGCATCTCCTGTTTCAAATTGTCCTGGCCCAAGGCGCGTGGGAGATACCACGAAAGATCGGACACAGTCTAAACGCCATGCGGGACGGGAGTTGGCCGCATCTGACCTATCAAGACAGCTTATATGTCAACACTACACGGGCCATGGTTCAGGACCTGGACAAAAGCCTCGTCGCAGACCTGCCGCTCGCCGCGACGGACGTGGGCGCACTGGCCTATTTCTCAAATCGCTGGGTGCGGGATGCTATCGGCCTGAACGATCCGGAATTGGCACATTTGCCCAAGCCGGAAAACAAATCGAACACCTGGGGTATCCCGAACTTGGGCGTATTGCTCGGGCATAAGGTGCCCTTGGCGTATTCATACTTCCCAGTCTACGACGATGTGGCGTGGAGCGATGTTGCAAGCGGCGCGCACAGCTGTGCGTTCTTTGTGAAGCGCCGGATGGAAAATATCTCGCAGTTCGCCACCGCGTTGGATCAGAGCTACCTTTGTGCCTCAATCGAGGCTCAGGACTTGTCGGGCCGTTACATCAACCTGTTTGTGCACAAGGACATTGGGATGGCAGCATTTACGACACCAGACCGTGTAACCCTGAGCCAATGCGTCCCACAGGTCTTTGCGGCCTGCGACCTGCCGGTATTCGCTACCTCACAATAATCTCGGGGCCCATGAAATAGGTCGGCAGAAAAGTCGATAGTGCCGGAATATAGGTCACCATGATCAAGAACACGACCAGTATCGAGAGCCACGGCAGCGCGGCGCGAACCACGCTCATCAGCGGCATACCGGCAACGCCCGAAGTGACGAACAGATTTAGCCCCACAGGCGGCGTGATCATCCCGATCTCCATGTTCACCACCATGATGATTCCTAAGTGGATGGGATCGATTCCCAACTCGATGGCGATGGGAAAAACCAGCGGTGCCACGATCACGATCAGACCGGATGGCTCCATGAACTGACCGCCAATCAGCAGTATCACGTTGACGATGACCAGGAACATCACCGGACCAAAGCCCGCGTTCAGCATTGCGCCGGCGATGCGCTGGGGGATCTGCTCATCCGTCAGAACATGTTTCAGGATCAATGCATTGGCGATGATGAACAACAGGGTGACGGTCAACTTACCAGCCTCGAACAGCGTATCGCGCGTGTCGGGATGAACCCATGCAGTTACAAGAGCATAGGGTTTCTGGTAGAGCGGCAACGGCGTCTCGGTCGCGTCCCCTGGGGCCGGTTTCAGCGGCCCCATGTCCCGGTAGACGAAACTGGCGATCAAAAAGGCATAAACCGCGGCCACCGCGGCCGCCTCGGTCGGGGTAAAGATCCCACCATAGATCCCGCCCAGAATGATCACGATCAGAAATAGACCCCAGCCTGCCTTAACGCCGGTTTCAAGGATTTCTTCAAAACCCTTCCACTCCCCCTTGGGTAGGTTTTTGATGCGGGCGTAGATGTAGATCGCAATCATCAGCATACTGCCCGCCATCAAACCCGGGATCACACCGGCGAGGAACATGCGCCCGACCGAGACATCGGTCGCCGCGGCATAGACCACCATCACGATGGAGGGCGGGATCAGGATGCCGAGCGTTCCCGCGTTGCAGATCACGCCTGCTGCAAAGGATTTGTCGTAGCCGACTTTCTGCATGCCAGCGATGACGATGGATCCGATGGCCACAACGGTGGCGGGGCTTGATCCGCTCAGCGCAGCGAACAGCATACAGGCAAACACGCCCGCAATGGCCAACCCGCCCGGGAAATGACCGACACAGGCGATCGAGAAATCGATGATCCGCCGCGCCACACCGCCAGTGGACATGAACGACGAGGCAAGAATGAAGAACGGAATTGCCAGCAACGTCGGGTGACCGGCCATGGACTGGAACAGCTGTTTTGCGACCGACGCGAGCGACGTATCCGACAAAACGAGCAAAAACAGCATCGAACTGAAGCCCAGCGACACCGCAATCGGCACCCCGATCATCAAAAAGCCGATGACCATCAGAAAAAGAACTAGAATTTCCATGCCTTAGCCCCTGTCGCCGCGCTGTGCGGCCAGTTCTTCCAATGCATCCTCGGCTTCATGGCTGACAATCAGAGCCTGCCGCCGCCCGCGCAGCACATGCAGAAATGCCTGGCAAAAGCGGAACAGCAGAAGCGCACACCCAATTGGCAGGATCATATAGGGGATCACCAGGGGAAGTTTCTCGTATGGCTCCTCACCCTCGGGCAGGAACAGCCACTCGATGGGGCCACGAAGGATGTCCGGCAGCGGAAGTTGCTCGGTCGGGGTGTAGCCTTGGTTGTCCCATGGCTTCATTTCCTGCAATCCGGTCGGAAACCAGTGTCCTGTAGTTTGCGGCAGATTGGCAAAATTTGCGAACTGATCCCATGCGCCTTTCATCATCAGAAATGCATAGGCAAGGCACACCAGCCCCGCCAGGACCACAAGCAGCCGTTGCACTGTTCGGGGCACAATGTTTATCAGCGCATCCACGCCCAGGTGCGCATTCACCTTGACGCAGTAGGACATGCCAAAAAGCACAAGCCAGGCGAACAGATACTCGGTGGTTTCGAGCCCCCAGATCAGGCTTGAATTAAAGGCGTAGCGGAGAACGACGTTGGCAAACGTGATCAGCGTCATAAGGCCCAGGATCACGGCAATGGCCGTTTCCTCGAATCCATTGACCAGGCGGCCCAGCGGCGTCTCTGCTTCAAATCGTGACCCCTGCACAGCTGTTCCCCCCGGTTGAGTTCGGTGGGGGCGGCCCAAGACAGGGCCGCCCATGGCACTTAGTACTGTGCGTTGATTTCCTGAGCCGCGGCAATGTTCTCGGCGCCTACATCGGCCTCGAACTGGCTCCAAACCGGTTTCATCGCCTCAACCCAGGCCGTGCGCTGATCATCGGTCAGTTGCCGGACTTCACCACCATTGGCAATGATCGCGGCCTTGGCGTCGTCATTCACCTTGGTGGATTCGCTGTTCCGCGTGGTCGTCACTTCACTCAGAATGGTGAGGAACTGGTCGCGTGTCGCAGGTTCAAGACCCTCAAGCCATTCCACCGAGGCAACCACAAGATAGTCGATGATACCGTGGTTCGTTTCGGTGATCCCGTCCTGCACCTCGAAGAACTTCTGCCCGAAAATATTCGACCAGGTGTTCTCCTGACCGTCGACAACACCGGTCTGAAGTGCGCCATACACCTCGGCAAAGGCCATCGGTTGTGGGCTGGCGCCCAAGGCTTCCATCTGCGCCACAAGCACGTCCGACGGCTGAACCCGGAACTTCAGCCCCGAGGCATCTGACGGATCCATCAACGGCTTATTGGCAGAGAACTGCTTCATGCCGTTGTGCCAGAATTCCAACCCCATCAGACCACGACGCGCGATGCTCTCTTTCATCGCCTGACCGGTTTCCGACGCCTGGAACGCATTCACCGCCTCGATGTTCTTGAACATGAACGGCAGGTCGAAAATGCGGAACACCTTGGTATAGCGCTCGAACAGTGACAGCGACGGTGCGGCCAACTGCACGTCGCCCTGCAACATGGCTTCCAGAACCTCTTCATCGGTGTAGAGCTGTGACGAGGGGAACACCTCCATGCAGGCGGTGCCATTCATCTCGTCGTTGACACGCTCCTGCAGAAGCGCGGCCGCCAGCCCCTTGGGGTGACGATCGGTATTTGTCACATGGCTGAATTTGATGACAAGCTCGCCCGGGTCACAGGCGGCCATGGCCTGGGTACCGGTCAGAGCGACGGCCGCGACAAGCGCCGTCCTTAGAAACATTTTCATAGGTAACTCCCTGTTGGCGTACCCCTGTGTCGGGGCTGGCCACAGACTACATAGGCCCGGGGGTTAAGGTGAACCGGTATTGGGCATCACACACCAACAATTGATGAATTATACTTAAGATCAGCCAGTTAGATTGGCAAATGACCGGTTTTTGTTGTCGGATCGCAGACAGTACTGTGCGAAAATCCGCACATCGGCACGTTTATACGCTGTTGTGGCCGAATCAATGGGCCTCTCGCATATCTCCGGGGTTTAATCCGTGGCGCTTGAGCTTGTCGTAGAGTGTCTTTCGTGGCAACCCAAGTTGCTCGGCCGCCGCAACCACCCGGCCCCCCTGGCTGCGCAGCGCCGCTTCGATAAGGTGCTTTTCAATGACATCTATCTGTTGGCTTAGGCTGCCGGCACGTCCGGCGGCGGCAACAACGGTATTCAGCGTCGTCTCGGCCAGCAACGCGCGGTTTGCCAGCACCAAACTCCGCTTTTCGCACCCACGGGCAACCGCGGCCAGCAACCGTTTGGCGGGGCATGGTTTTTCCAGGAAGTCATAGGCGCCCTCGGTCATGGCACGAACTGCCATCGGTATGTCACCCTCGCCGGTCAGCACCACCACCGGCAGATCGGGGTCGATGCCCCGCGCCCGCTCCAACAGGTCGAAGCCGTCACGCCCTGGCATTCTGATGTCGGTCACCACGATGCCGGTGAAGCCGGGTGACAGATGATCTGTCGCCTCGATGAGCGAGGAGCAGGCGGTTACAGCGTATTCCGCCAGTTCAAGGGTTTGCGAAAGCGCATCGCGAACATCACGGTCATCATCGACAAGCAGCACGCGGCAGACCTTCATGCCGCAACGCCCTCGGCCTGCGGGCGTGGCAGATCGATGGTAAAGACGGCTCCCTGTTCGGCCCGGTTCTCGGCCCTGATCTCGCCACCGAAGCTTTGGACGATGCCATAGGATATGGACAGCCCCAGGCCAAGCCCCTCGCCCACCGGTTTGGTTGTAAAGAATGGGTCGAACACCCGGTCCGGATCGGTCAGTCCCGGCCCCGTGTCGGTCACAGTCAACCTGACCAGTGCGGCCCGCGTAACGGCTTCGATCCCGATCTCCCGGACCGCCTGCCCGGTCATCGCATCGGCAGCATTGGCGATCAGGTTAACAAGCACCTGCTGCAATCGCACCCGACCGCCCAGCACCATGACAGGGTCCTCGGGGCGAGACCAACGCACCGTGGCACCTGCTGCGCGAACACGTGTCTCGGCCAGCGCCAATGCGTCGGCGACCACGTCCCGCAGATCCACGGTAGCAGGCGGTTCCCCCTCTTTACGCGCAAACGCGCGGAGATTGCGGATAATCCGGCCCATTCGCCCCGCGAGATCGGAAATACGGCCCAGATTTTCGCGGACCACCGGGATTTGCTGCCGGTCCAGCAGAACCCCGGCATTATCCGCCAGGCTTTGGATCGCGGTAAGCGGTTGGTTCAGCTCGTGGCTGATACCCGCCGACATTTCGCCCAGGGCTTTGAGCTTTCCCGCCTGGACCAGTTCCGCCTGCACCCGGCGAAGGGCGGCTTCGGCGGCGGAACGTTCTTCGACCTCGTCGCGGAGCCGCTGATTGATCTGTGACAGCTCGGCCGTACGCTCGGCCACCTGCCCCTCGAGCCGCGCTTTCGCCCCCGCCTCGGTGCGCAGCTGCTGCGCCATCGAGGCCCGGCGCAACATCAAGATCGCTAGCACTAGCCAGACGACCCCGCCCAAGGCCGCGCCCAATCCGCCCCACAGCAAGGCCTGACGCTGTGCCGGTGTGGGGTCGACCAGCGCATGGGCGACCAGACCCGTCCCATCCACCGGATATTGCAGCCAGATTGCAGGGCTGGGCGTTCCCAGGTCGGGCGGGCCGCGCCACAGCGGGACGGGCCCCGTCGGTGCACCGGGGTCAAGCGGTGTGAGGGCACGCCGCGCATATTGCCGCGGCTCCGCCGGGGCGCGCCCCGGACCCAGCTGCCGGAATAATAGGGCCGGTCGGTTGCCCAGAAACACGACATCATTCTCATCCGAGAAGAAAAGTGTGGTGGGGTACATTGCCCAGCGGGTCTCAAGAGCCTCCAGATCGATCTTGACCACCACCACACCGCGCCTGTCGGCCAGCTGGGCCGAAAAATAGAACCCGCGTTGTCCCGAGGTTGTCCCAACCGCGTGATAGGCGCCTGCCCCGGTATCGACTGCTTGCTCAAAATAGGGCCTCCAGCCGAAGTTCCGGCCCATGAAACTGCGCGGCAGGTCCCAGTTCGAACTGGCGATTGTGGTGCCAAGACCATCCAGCAGATAAATGTCCAACGCGCCGGTGGCCGATGCCGTTGCCTTGAGAACGGCATTGGCCCCGGAAACGCCACCATCCAGTGCGGCGATCACATCGGGGTGGCTCGCCATCACATGGGGCAAGGCGCGATAGCGATCCAGCCGAGCAGTCAAACGGTCACTTGCCGACCGCAAGGCGACCTCGCCATCCGAGGCAAGACGGTCACGTGCCTCGACCCAGGCCAGCCAGCCGGCGAACAGAGCCAGCACAGTCATGGTCAGGGCCGCAGGGGCCAGCAGGCGTAAGATCCAGCGCATTGGATCAACCGCCGCAGATACCGGAGCTATTGTCAAGATGCAGCATGGCTGAAAAGGTGACCCGGAGATCTCCGCCGGGCCCTGGAACACCATGAAGAATGATCACCTGTCCCCCGCAACGCGCGCCGCGCAGGCACTGCGCCTGATCAGCGAGAGTACCGGCGCCGTCACGCCCGGGATCGAGTTGGCCAGCACATTTGCACGGGGCGAAGATTATGCGCCGCGTCAACGCTATATCTACGGGCGCGACGGCGGACCAACCGTTGAACACGCCGAGGAGGTGATTGCGAGCCTGGATGGCGCGGCGGTGACGTTGCTTTATGCCTCGGGGATGGCCGCACTTGTGGGCTGGCTTGAAACGCTGGAGCGCGGCGATCACATAGCGGCACCGCGGGTGATGTATCACGGCGGCCAGTCGTGGCTGCACCATATTGCGGCGCGGCGGGGCATCGAGGTGACCTGGTACGATCAATCGGATCCGATGGGGCCTTCGGCCGCCCTTCGGCCGGGCCAGAGCCGCTGGTTGTGGATCGAGACACCCGCCAATCCGAGTTGGGACATAGTGGATATCGCCGCCGCCGCCACCGCCGCGCATGCGGGCGGTGCCCGCCTGCTGGCCGATTGCACCGCCGCCCCGCCGTCGACGTTGCGGGCGCTTGCGCTGGGTGCGGATGTCGCCTTCCATTCGGCGACAAAGTACATGGGCGGGCACTCAGATTTGACGGCTGGTGCCCTGTCCTGCGCGGATCCGGTACTGGCCGAGGAGCTGCGGGGATTACGGACATTGATGGGCAGCGTTCTGTCCGGTTTCGAGGCCTGGCTGCTGATCCGGGGACTGCGCACGCTCTATGTGCGGTGGGAGCGTGCGTGCAGCAATGCCCAGGCGATTGCCACGCATTTCCAGGGGCATCCGAAAATTGCTTCGGTTCTCTACCCCGGATTACCCGATCATCCGGGCCATGCCGTGGCCAAACGACAGATGACCAGTGGCATGGGTGGTATGCTCTCCCTTCTGGTCACAGGCGACGGCGGTATCGCGCACGACACCGCGAGGTTCTGCAACGTTTTCCTGCCCGCGACATCCCTCGGGGGGGTCGAGAGCCTGATCGAGCATCGCAAGGCCGTGGAGGGTCCGCATTCGGTTGTTCCGGATCAGTTGTTGCGCCTGTCGATCGGGATCGAGGATGCGGACGACCTGATAGCCGATCTTGAGCAAGCCCTGGAGCGCGCCGGATGAACGCGGGACGCTGCGGAGGGGATCGCCGCACATCAGGTGGGCCCCGGACGGCGCGGTCCGCATGCGCCTTCGCCGTCGAAAGGCCCGGCTGCCACGTGGCGCTTAGATACAGGATCCAACCGGCCGTCCCGCAGGTAGATCACCGCTGATGGCGCTGCCCGTGCTTTATCAATCACCGCGCACACCCGCGTTTGTCCAGGATCCCTATCCCTTCTATGCCCGCGCCCGCGCTGCGGGGCCGCTGGTCTACTGGAGCGACCTGGACATGCCCATGGCAACGGACCATGCGACAGTTTCGGCGCTGCTGAGAGACAAACGGTTTGGCCGTGCCGTCCCCGCCACAAGGCGCAAGGTCACGCCACCGCATTTGGAGCCGTTTCAGGCATTAGAAAACCATTCGATGCTGGAACTGGAACCACCTGATCACACACGGCTGCGTGGGCTTGTCCTGCGGGCATTCACGTCCCGCCGGATTTCGGCGATGCACCCCGACATCACCGCCTTGGCCCATGGTCTGATCGACCGGTTTCCACGCGAGCCCTTTGACCTGCTCGCTGAATTCGCCGAACCATTACCGGTCAGGGTCATCGCGCGCATGATGGGCTTGCCGGATGCGATGACGCCGCAGCTCCTGAATTGGTCACATGCTATGGTGGCGATGTATCAGTCCCGCCGCGATACTAAAATTGAAGTCGAGGCTGGTGAAGCGGCGCAGGCGTTTACGGCCTACCTCAAGGATCTGATCAAGGCCCGCCGCCGTGCCCCGGAGGAGGATCTGCTGTCGCATCTGATCACAGCCCGGGATCGCGACGACAAACTCAGCGATGCCGAGATGATCGCCACTGCCATTCTGTTGCTAAATGCAGGACATGAGGCGACCGTCCACAGCATAGCCAACGGGGTGAAAGCACTTCTGGAGCATGGGTTTTCGCCCCGGCCCGACGCCATTTCTGCGCTGACCGAAGAGGTTCTGCGCTTCGATCCACCGCTGCATCTTTTTACCCGCTTCGCCACCGAGGATGTTTGCATTGCCGACCACCGGTTTTCCAGAGATGACGAAGTCGGCCTGCTTCTTGCCTCTGCGGGTCGGGACCCGGCGGTTTTCGATCAGCCTGAGGTTTTTGATCCCGGGCGTAGCAAACCGGCGCATCAGTCTTTTGGCGGTGGCATTCACTTCTGCGTCGGCGCGCCGTTGGCCCGGCTTGAACTGGATGTCGCCTTGAGCACCCTTTTCTCCCGCTGCCCGGACCTGCATATAACCGAGCCGCCGACCTATGCGGATCGCTACCATTTTCATGGGCTGACGCGCCTGATGGTCGCTACATCGGCCAAGAGTGTTCCGCCCTTGCCATGAACTGCGGATTGCCGCCCGAGACCGGAGGTACCAATTCATCAGGCAATACCTGATGCATATGGTTTCAAGCCAAACTCCCTGTATGTTCAGGGAACAACCGGCGCGCCCCGTTCGACAAGACGCGCAAAAAAAGACGCCCCCAACGGTGCAATAGAATCGTCGAAATCATACTCCGGGTGGTGCAGCGCAGGGCCATCGCCGTGCCCGAGAAAGACATAGGCGCCGGGCCGATGCTGCAGCATGTAGCTGAAATCCTCGGCTCCCATGGCGGGAATGTGGTCCATGGTTGCGTTTGCCCCGAACACATCTCTGGCCGCACCAAGGGCGAACTCCGTAGCCTGGGGGTCATTGACCGTAACGGGGTATCCCATTTCGTAGTCGAACACTACCTCCGCGCCATGTGCAGCGGCGAGGCCGGTCACGATTTTCTCGATCCGGTCTGCAATCTCAACCCGCAGATCCTCGTTCAGGACCCGCACGGTTCCCTTCAGCTCGGCCTGTGTCGGGATCACATTATGCGTGTTGCCTGCCTGAAACTGAGTTATCGACAGCACCACCTCTTCGCGCGGGTTGATTGTTCGAGCGACGATGCTCTGCAGGGCCTGTACGATCAGGCTACCCACAAATATCGCATCCACTGACTTGTGGGGCCAGGCCGCATGGGCCCCGTTGACGACCAACTGAATATCAAACTTGTCCGCGGCCGCCATCGCCGGACCGGGGTTCATGTCCATGCTCCCCTGCGGTAGTCCGGGCCAATTGTGCAAGGCGAACACCTGATCGATATCAAAGCGATCCAAAACCCCCTCCTCGACCATTCTGAGTGCGCCGCCGCCACCCTCCTCAGCCGGTTGGAACATCAGGGCGACCGTACCGCGGAAGTTTCGTGTCTCAGAAAGATACTTCGCCGCGCCCATCAGGATCGCAGTATGCCCGTCATGCCCGCAGGCATGCATCTTGCCCGGGACGGTCGACTTGTGCGGCAAGTCGTTCACCTCCTGTATCGGCAGCGCGTCCATGTCCGCGCGCAGACCGACCACCGGCCCGGTACCCTGGCCATGGATCAACGCGACCAGTCCGTTTTCGGCGACCCCGGTATGGATCTCATCAACGCCGAACTCGCGCAACCTATCCGCAACAAACGCCGCGGTCTCGACAGTTTCATACCCCATTTCAGGATGGGCGTGCAGGTGCTTGCGCCATGCGGTCATTTCATCCTGGAATTCAGCAATTCGGTTGAGCACTGGCATAGATGGGTCCTGTTGCGGTTGGAGGCGGATCACGGGTGTGTACATCTATCTACATAGTCGCAAATACTGTCGAACAACCTAAAATCGGCGACCCACCTGCGCCGCTTCTCTCTACAAGGATATTAACATGACCGACGGCCCTCCCTTTGCACCCGCACCAGATGGGGCGGGCATTGATCGGCTGATTGCAATCATGGCGCGGTTGCGTGACCCGCAAACCGGCTGCCCATGGGACATCGAGCAGACTTATGCGACCATCGCGCCCTACACGATTGAAGAGGCATATGAAGTTGCCGACGCCATCGCCCGCGAGGATTTTGGCGATCTGAAGGACGAACTCGGCGATCTCCTGTTGCAGGTTGTCTATCACACACAGATGGCGTCCGAGGAGCACAGGTTTGACTTCGATGACGTCGCCGACGGGGTCTCGGACAAAATGGTTCGTCGACACCCTCATGTTTTCGGGCAAGACAGCCGCAACAAATCCGCCGAGGATCAGTCCCGCGACTGGGAACAGATCAAGGCGACAGAACGGGCCGACGCAGGTCCTGCGGGTGTGTTGGACGGCGTGGCGCAGGGACTGCCGGCGCTGACGCGGGCGCTTAAACTGCAAAAGCGCGCGGCACGGGTGGGGTTCGACTGGACCGAACGGGCGCAGGTGCTGGACAAGTTGGTAGAAGAGGCGCGGGAACTCTCAGAAGTGACCGAGGATCCAGAGCGCGCCGCAGACGAGCTGGGCGATCTGCTGTTTGTCGTCGTGAACCTTGGCCGACACCTTGGCATCGATGCCGAGGCCGCGTTGCGACGGACCAATGCGAAGTTCACGCGTCGATTTGCGTCCATCGAAGCGGCGTTAAAGGCCCAAGGACGCACCCCAGACATGGCCACGCTAGCGGAAATGGATGCACTTTGGGAGGATGCCAAGAAAGCGGAGCTCTCAGACCAGCGGGCACTGCCCAGCCAGGGGGACCTGGACCGCCCTCCAGGTGTAAAGAACGGCCCATAAAGTACTGTAATAATTATTTTAATCTGCGCAGCAAATGTTGCATGATTTAGATACACAGCAACGTGCTGATGTCACCATGCGCGACCATCCGCGCTATAGTATAGCAGAGCAATAGGCCGGATAATCTCGGCTACTCATTAGCCCAGAACAGCCTTAACCTGCGCTCCGGCCTTACCGAAATCCATCTGTCCGGAGTATTTCGTTTTCAGCACGCCCATAATCCTGCCCATGTCCCGGATGGACGTTGCGCCGGTCTCGGTGATGGCCGCATCAATCGCGGCTTGCACATCGCTGTCGGAAAGTTGCTTCGGCAGGAAGGCTCGAATCACCTCGATCTCCGCCCGCTCGCGATCACCAAGTTCTATCCGCCCCGCCTCATCATAGGCTTGGGCGCTGTCTTGGCGTTGTTTTATCATCTTGCCGAGAATCGTCATGATATCGGCGTCCGAGACGCCGGTGGTATTATCCTCGGACCGAGCGGCAATATCGCGGTCCTTAATTGCGGCGTTGATCAGCCTCAGGGTCGACAGACGCGGCGCATTCTTGGCACGCATGGCGTCTTTGGTTTCCTGGGACAGTCGGGATCGTATCATAGGGTGCACCGTGAGTTTTGTCACAAACTGTCGAATTCAGTGAACACATATAGTGGCTCTGAGCTCAGGTTACAAATCCTTTGTAATCTAATAACATATTGTTATTAAACATTATTTAAATCCGACACAAACTTGACCCTGAGGCATCGCACGCCTAATGTCCGGCGAGTTTGACCAGGGGGATCGCTGGTATGTCAGGCCAGATCGCAACCGAAAACACTACCTCCCAAGGGTTTGATTTTGCCCGTAAACCCACCGCTTGTCTGGTGCTTGCGGATGGCCAGATATTCTATGGGCACGGCTTCGGTGCCCGCGGTCTGACAGTGGCCGAACTGTGTTTCAACACAGCCATGACCGGCTATCAGGAAATCATGACCGATCCAAGTTACGCGGGCCAGATCGTCACATTCACCTTTCCACACATCGGCAACACCGGGGTCACGCCGGAGGATGACGAAACCGCGGACCCTGTGGCGGATGGTTTGGTGGTGCGTTGGGATCCGACAGTGCCTTCAAACTGGCGGGCCATCGACGGGTTGGATGATTGGCTGGCACGCCGCGGGCGCATCGGCATCGGTGGTGTGGACACCCGCCGTCTGACCCGGGCCATTCGGCATCAGGGTGCGCCGCACGTCGCGCTCGAGCACAACCCGGACGGTGTGTTCGACATCGAGGATCTTTTGTCAAAAGCCCGCGGTTTCAAAGGGTTGGAAGGCGCTGATCTGGCGCAAGAGGTCTCGTGCAGACAGTCTTATCGCTGGGACCAGATGCGTTGGGCCTGGCCCGAAGGATATCCGCGGTTCGACGGGCCCGGCCATCGGGTTGTCGCGGTGGATTATGGGGCCAAGCGCAATATTTTGCGTTGCCTGGCCAGTGCGGGATGCGATGTGACGGTCCTCCCCGCCAAGGCGACCGCCGAAGAGGTCCTCTCGCACAATCCAGAAGGTCTTTTCCTGTCGAACGGCCCGGGGGATCCGGCCGCTACGGGCGTGTATGCGGTGCCGATGATCCAACAGGTCATGGAGGCCGGAATACCGATATTCGGCATATGTCTGGGGCATCAAATGCTGGCGCTGGCGCTGGGGGCCAGGACGTTGAAGATGAACCACGGGCATCACGGGGCCAATCATCCCGTCAAGGACCATACAACAGGAAAAGTCGAAATTACGTCGATGAATCATGGATTTGCCGTGGACAGCCAAAGCCTCCCATCAGGGGTGATCGAGACGCATGTATCGCTGTTTGACGGATCGAACTGCGGCATTGCCGTAGAGAATCAACCGGTCTTTTCGGTTCAACATCACCCCGAGGCAAGCCCGGGGCCGATGGACAGCACCTATCTGTTTGATCGTTTTGTCGAGGCGATGCGCAAGCGCGCACAGCCTTGAGTCTGTGGGCCTGCTTAAGGCTTTGTTAAGTATAATGGCGTCCTTTGGATAGGTCCTGATCCCATCCGAGATGCGAGACCCCGATTGTGTTGCAGCCGCTGAAGACTGACCAACAACCGGTGCAGCCGCGCGGCCGCGCCGTCCGGCTTGGGGAAATTCTGCAACGCCAGGGGGCGATCGCCCAGTCCGATCTGAAGCGGGGCCTGGCTCTCAGGGCAAAGTCCTCGGCGCCGTTGGGCGAGGTTCTGCGCAGTGAAGGTCTGATCACACCGGCCACGCTGACCACGGCGCTGGCGCGTCAGGACGGGCGTCTGGCAATCGATCTGGATCGGTTTCCGCCCGATCCGACATTGTGCGAGGGGATGAATCCGCGCCACCTGTTGCGTCTGGGCCTGCTCCCCTGGCGCTGGGTTGATGCGCGGCTGGTTTGTGTCATCGCGGCGCCGCAAGATATTGAACGCGCGAAGGCAATGCTGCCGCATTCGGCACCGCAGGTCACATTCGCCCTGGCCGAACGCGCGCAGATCGATCAACAGATCGCCCGTGTCTTTGGCGACCAGTTGGCCGGTTTTGCTGCGGAACGCTGTCCGTCGGATATGTCATGTCGAACCTGGGCCGGTCCGGGTGCGAGCCTGCCGCGCTGGCTGACCTTGGGCGGGTTGGTCGGTGCGGCAGCGATTGCACCGCTCGCCACGCTCGCTCTGGTCCTCGTTTGGATCGCGATCATGAATGCGGTCACCACCCTGCTCCGCGCTGTGGCGCTGGTCGACAGCCTTGGCCCGACGAAGCGTCCAAAGCGCTATGCGCAGAAGGCACCGGCCCCTCTGCCGCCCGGCGGTCTGCCCGTGGTTTCGGTACTGGTACCGCTCTTTGACGAAGACCTAACGCTCCAACATCTGCTGGATGCTTTGGACCGCCAGACCTATCCCAAAGCGCTTCTCGACGTTGTGTTTGTCTTGGAGGAGGATGACTACAAGACCCCGTTGGTGCTGGCTCAGATCGGTTTGCCACCCTGGGCCCGCATGGTCACCATGCCCGCCGCGCCGCTGCGGACCAAACCGCGGGCCATGAACTATGCGCTGGAATTCTGTCGCGGCAGTGTCATCGGGATCTATGATGCCGAGGACCGCCCGGAGCCTGACCAGTTGTCGCGGATCGTTGACCATCTGGGGGGCAGCCCGGCAGAGGTTGGCTGTGTTCAGGGCTACCTCGACTTCTACAATCCGCGCCAAAACTGGCTTGCCCGGTGCTTTACCATTGAATACGCAATCTGGTTTCGCGTCCTGCTTGGTGGGCTTCAGCGGCTTGGGGTGCCGATCCCGTTGGGCGGCACAACCGTTTTTTTTCGGCGCTCGGCCCTTGAGGCCGTCGGGGCATGGGATGCACACAATGTGACCGAAGACGCGGATCTTGGCATGCGGTTGGCCCGCTTCGGCTATTGCACGGAGATGGTCCCCACAACCACGCTTGAGGAAGCAAATTGTATACCGGGTGCCTGGATCAAGCAGCGCTCGCGGTGGCTCAAGGGCTACGCGATGACCTGGGTGACGCATATGCGGCATCCGCGCGCGCTGTGGCGGGACCTTGGGCCACGTGGCTTTTTCGGGTTTCAGGTCCTCTTGCTGGGGGGCCTGACCGCCTATCTTGCGACACCCCTGTTCTGGGGCATCTGGTTGGGATGGTGGGGCTTTGGACTGCCGCTTGAGCAATGGGCGCCGCCGCAAGTGTGGTGGGCGTTTTTCAGTTCCATGATCCTGGGACAGGCGGTGATGCTGACCGTTGCCGTGCGGGCGGTTTGGGCGCGAAAGCGCGGGCACCTGATCCCCTGGATTATTCTGCTGCCGATCTATTGGCCGCTGGGCGCGGTTGCGGCCTATCGGGCCGTGGTCGAGATGTTCACCAAGCCTTTCCACTGGTCCAAGACCACGCACGGGCTTTAGGCCTAGTCCCGATCTCGTGATCGGCAGTGCCTGGACTTGTCTGGACATTCAGGCTGGCCGACCACATCTTGAATATGAACATCGTGATGGGGAGGAATACGATGCTGGATCGCCGCAGTCTTTTGCTAACCGGTACCGCCGCCGCGAGCGCCGGTGCCCTGGGTTTGCCGGCCCTGGCCAAAGCGCCGATGCTGGGCGCGGCGCGCCCAAGCTACCGCCGCTTTGCCCATGGCGCTTTCGAAGTGACCACATTGCTGGACGGCGCCGTTCCTTCGGACGGGCCGGCCGCTGCGTTTGGAGTGGGCGCGGCCGAGGGGGCACCCGAGGCGCTCCTGGCGGAGAACAATCTGCCGACTGAGGCAGCCGAGTTCACGTTCATGCCAGTCCTGGTGAACACCGGGGACAGCCTGGTCCTGTTCGATACGGGGAACGGCGAGGGCGCGCGCCCCGCCCGTGGTCAACTGGCCGCTCAGATCGCCGCGGCGGGCTATTCAGCGGATCAGATCGACCGGGTCGTCATCACCCATTTCCACCCCGATCATATCGGCGGCATACTGGAGGGCGGGGTTGCGGCATTTCCAAACGCGGACTACGCGGTTGGGGCTGTGGACTACGATTTCTGGAACAGTGAGGCGCGCGTAGGCACACCGGCCGAACGCATCTATCAGATGGTTCAGGCGCTTAATCCCGTCATTGGGGAGCGAATGGTCATGATGAACCCCGGCGACAGCGTAGCCCCCGGTATCGAGGCCATGGCGGCCTTCGGCCACACGCCGGGACATATGGTCTATCATATTGAAAGCGACGGCGCGCGGCTGGTCTTGACCGCCGACACGGCCAATCATTTCGTGTTGGCCTTGCAGCGACCGGATTGGGGGTTCACGTTTGACATCGACAAGGAGGCCGCCGCCGCCACCCGAAAAGAGATATTCGGGATGCTGGCTGCGGATAAAGTTGTCTTCACCGGATACCATATGCCCTTCCCCGCTTTGGGATATGTGAGTGCCGAAGGTGACGGGTTTGTCTATGAACCGGTCAGCTATCAGCTGAACCTCTAGCAATCTCGAGGTTCATCGGCGGCCTGGTTTCGCTGAGGTGCAGGAAATCCCTTGCCCTCGGCCGCCTCACTGGGTAACACGCGCCGAATGCCGGTCTAGCTCAGCTGGTAGAGCGCCTGATTTGTAATCAGGATGTCGGGGGTTCGAGTCCCTCGACCGGCACCATTCAAACTCATAGAGGTCAAGTGGTTACACGCGGGCTTGGGGCTTGGCGTGCGGAAGTGCGCAGAGTTTTGCAATTATTTTGGCAATTTCAACTGTCAGACGGCTTGTCGATTGCTGGCGAGCCATGAGGGCTTATTGCCGAAACACGATCGCCTTACCCCTTGCACCAACAACAAGCGGCCTAACCAACAACCTGAATACAAAGGATATTCAATCAGCTTGAGTGGCGAATCTTAAGCTCGACAGGTGTCCGTACATCCGTGGCAGGAACCGTTCCATGGTTCAGCCATTCCAGCATCTGTTGCGACACATTCCGCGCGAACTCCGGCATGGCGCAGCTGACCGAAGTTAGCGGCGGCAAGCTATGTAGACACCCTTCGATATCGTCAAAGCCCACGACGCGCAGATCGGTGCCGACCTTTACGCCGGCTGCGACGCTGCCAGCGATAAGACCAAGTGCAACCAGATCGTTGAAACACAAGGCGCCATCGACGGTGGGGACCTGCCCGCTCAGGTAACCGGCGGTCTGGACGCCAAACTGCTGGCTTGCTTCACCGGTCAGAACATGCGGCTCTTGCCCCCGCTCCCGTACGACCTCCAGATAGCCCGACATGCGTTCCTGCGTGACCGCCCGCCCGTCCAGCCCACCCACAAATGCGATACGCTGGCATCCCTGATCGAACAAATGCTGCGTGGCCAGTTTGCTGCCTGATTGGTAGTCGGGCGCCGTAAATGGAAACGAGGCACCGCACTCATCCACTTTGCGGAGCACCTGAATGGCAGGAAGACCGGCACGGGCAATCGCCTCAAAGGGTTTTTCCTGCCCACCATAAGCCGGTGAAAGGATGAACCCGGACACCCCATGTTCAATCAATGCGTTGATCATGCTGGACTGAACATCCGGATCCTCGTTGATATTGCCCAACACCACCGCATAGCCCTTCCCGGCAAGCTCCATCTGCAGCTGTGCCGCAAACTCCGTGAAAAATGGGTTTCGGAGATCGTTAATGATAAGGCCGATCAGACCGGTGGACGCGGATCTGAGGTTTGCCGCCGAGCGATTGTACACATAGCCCAGGCGCGCCATAGCCTTGCGCACCTGGACCCGTGTGTCTTCCCTGACCAAGGGGCTATTCTGCAAAACCAGGCTCACTGTGGACTTTGAGACACCTGCCTCCTTCGCCACATCCTTAATGGTCGGTCGACGATCCATCGGCGGACCTAGGAAATGCCGTGTAGTGACAGCAATGAGGTCATGCGTGCCTGGGCCAGATCAGGTTTGCACAACAGACGCGCCTGATCTGCCAGCCGGAAGACACTCGCATAGTGCGTGATGTCGCGACTGGATTGGAACCCGCCCGGCATCACAAAATGGGACTGAGAGCCGTTGAGCCAGGCCAGAAATGCGATGCCGGCCTTGTAGTAGCGTGTCGGCGGACTGAAGATCTCGCGGCTCAGCGGCACTGTTGGGGCAAGCACAGCGTGGAACCGGTCAAGGTCGTCCCGCGCCAACGCGTCCAGGGCGTGCGACGCGGCCGGTGCGATAGCGGCGAATATGCCCAGCAGCGCGTGCGAGAAGTGTGCCCCATCGCCTGCAATCAATGCCGCGTAGTTGAAATCGTCACCAGTGTACAACTTGACATGCTCTGGCAACCGCGCACGAAATGCCTCCTCATGCCGTTGATCCAGAAGTGATATTTTAATGCCATCTACTTTGCCCGGGTTCTCAGCAATCAGGCCAAGCACGAAGTCGCTTGCGGCGTTGACATCACCATAGCCCCAGTAGCCAGCCAGTGCGGGATCGAACATCTCCCCCAACCAGTGCAGGATCACCGGCTCGGCAGCGGCGTCGATCAGCGTACGATAGACGTCATGATATACCTCCGGCGCGGCCCCAATGGTGGTAAGGGCGCGGGAAGCCATCAGGATCAGCTGACCACCCGCAGCCTCGATCGCCTCCGCCTGGTCCTGATACGCGGCGCTGATGGCGGCGGGGGTGTTCAGATCGCCGAGCTGTTTGTGGTCCGTACCCGCACCGCAGGCAACCCGCGGCTTCAACGGGTGCGCGCGCGCGGCCTCCATGGTGCGTTGTATCAGTTCCAGCGCCGTGTCCCAGTCGACCCCCATACCGCGCTGCGCCGTATCCATGGCCTCGGCCAGATCCAAGCCCTGATCCCACAGACCCTGCCGAAACGCCAACGTCGCGTCCCAGTCCACGGCGGGGCGCGTGTCCCAAGGGTTTCTTTCACGCAATGGGTCCGACACGACATGCGCCGCGGCAAAGGCGGTCCGGGTAAAGGCCACCTGCGGCGCGCGCGGGATCAATGGATCCCCGATCAGGGTATAGGGAGTGGTCGCGCCATCTTCGGTGGGCAGTTGCAACATCTGTCAGCCCTCAAAACTCAATATCAAGGACGAGAACACCGTCCAGACCGCCCTCAGCGTTGGCGACGATCTGCCCGCCAAGAGTCTGGTGTGCCGGATCATCGGCATAGGCCCTAAGGTCATCCCAGTGCTTAAAGTCGACCGTGAAGCCGTGCATATAGCCCCGCTCAATCTGCTCGGGGCTTTGCGATCGTCCGCCGGCGAAGTTACCGGCGCCCGCCATGGCGTCGGTTACCTGGGCCAGACCGGCATAGATCGCGGTGATGGTGTCGTCGGTGACATCCGCCCGGAAGCGGGTTAGGACGATATGGCGTATCATGATGTAACCCCCTGATCCTGCTTGATCATATCGGCCGCTTTTTCGCCGATCATGATCGTCGGAGCGTTGGTATTCGACGAGTTGACATTGGGCATGATCGACGCGTCGGCGATGCGCAGCCCGTCTATCCCGTTGAACCGAAGGCGCGGGTCCACGACCGCGCTATCGTCGCTGCCCATTCGACAGGTTCCCGCACAGTGATGCGAGGTCTTGGAATGGGTGCAAATGAAGTTGAAGTAATCCTCATCGGTTTTGACGGCCGGGCCGGGGAGCCGTTCGGCCAGGACATACGGCTTGAGCGCATCCTGTGCCAGGATCTTTTGAACCAACTTCAGCCCACGGATCGACATCTCGCGATCAAACGGATCGTCAAGGTAGTTGGGATCGATCAGCGGCATGTCCGAGGGATCGTTGGAGCGCAGCCGCACGCTGCCGCGTGACCGGGGCCGCAGGAAACATGCATTCAGGGTCACGCCGCCGTTGGGCATGGCTTCGACCCCGGCCTCAATGCCCGTACCCAGCCCCAGGTGCATCTGCAGATCGGGCGAGCGGGCGTCTGGATCTGCATACCAGAATCCTCCTGTTTCAAAGAGGTTGGAGGCCACCGGGCCCGTCCTCGTGAACAGGTATTGCATGGCGG
The DNA here is from genome assembly GCA_039190275.1 of Pseudomonadota bacterium. Lineage (GTDB taxonomy): Bacteria > Pseudomonadota > Alphaproteobacteria > Rhodobacterales > Rhodobacteraceae > Halovulum. The sequence continues at coordinate 22,574 of JBCCYF010000007.1, forward strand.
CAAATGCTGACAGATGCACCTTTGCAAACCGATCATAGGTATGTGGACCCGTCACCTCGCAAATCGCATAGAGGTCCAGATGATCCTGCAGATTGGCACCGACGTTGGGCTGATCGTATACCACATCGATGTCCAGCTCGGACAACGCATCGGCGGGTCCGATACCGGACAGTTGCAGCAGGCGCGGCGAGCCAATGGCACCCGATGCCAGGATAACCTCGCGCTCGGCGTAAATCCGGCGTCCATCGCGCAGTTCGACGCCGCGCGCCCGCCCGCCTTCGACAAGGATCCGCCGGACCTGTTCGCCCGTCCGCAGGCTCAGGTTTTTGCGTCCCATGTTCGGTTTGACAAACGCCATCGCCGCGGACGACCGCCGCGCGTGGCGTTGGGTCAACTGGTAATATCCTGCACCATCCTGCCGCGCACCGTTGTAGTCGCCCATTGGGGGGATGCCCAGCTGTGCCGCCGCCGCGATATAGGCATCGCAAATCGGCAAGGGCGCCGAGGGTTGGCTGACGCCAAGCGGCCCACCTTTTGCGTGAAATTCATCCTCATAGGTATCGTTGTCTTCGGATTTCTTGAAGTAAGGCAGCACATCGGCGTAGCTCCAGCCTTCGCAACCCATTTGCCGCCATTCGTCGTAGTCTTGCGCCGCGCCACGGGTATAGACCTGTGCATTGATGGCCGATCCGCCACCGATCACCTTGGCTTGGGTATAGGTAAAAACCTTGCCTTGCATGTGGCGCTGGGGGACCGTGCTCCACCCCCAACTGGCGATCCCCTTTGTCATTTTGGCAAAACCGGCCGGCAGGTGGAAAAAGGGGTGCCAGTCCTTGCCACCGGCTTCAATCAGGAGAACCGTTGCGCTGTCGATTTCGCTTAAGCGCCCGGCAAGCACGGAGCCAGCGGACCCGCCGCCAATAATAATGAAATCATACCCTTCGGCCATAGAATTTCCTTACAAGCGCGCTATTGACAGACCGCCGTCCACCGGAATCGAGGCTCCATTGGCAAAGCGCATTTGGCCAGTGGCCAAGGCTGCGGCCACCTCGCCGATATCCTGCGGTTCCCCCCATCGCTGCGCGGGCACCAATCCGTCTTTGATCCGAGCCGTATAAGTATCGCGGACGCCGGAGGTCATTTCGGTTGCAATGATGCCCGGGCGCAGTTCGAAAACGCCGATACCATGCGGCGCCAGACGCACCGCAAAGAGTTGCGACATCATGGCCCCGGCCGCTTTCGAGATGCAGTATTCGGCCCGTTCCGGCGACACCATTGTCGCACTGACAGAGGTCACAAAGAGGATCGAGCGGTAAACGTCCGAAGGCTGTTCCAACATCCGCCGTGCCACGTGCTGAGCCAGAAAGAAGGCACCCCGCAGGTTTATGTTCTGAACAAAGTCCCAGTTCTCGGGTGTCAGGCTCAGCATGTCATCGCGCAACGCGGTGGTTACGCCCGCGTTGCTGACCAGAGTGGTGACCGCGCCCAGCCGCGCCTCGATATCCTCAAGCAGCTTGGGTATGCGCGCAATGTCCGCAACATCGTGCTGAAAGTATTCCGTGTCCTGACCCAGTTCACCCAGTGCCGCCTGAACCGGCAGGGCGTCGCGGTCGGGGCGGGATGCAATCGCCAAACGGAACCCGGCGCCCTTCAACTGGCGCGCGATGCCCAGGCCAATGCCCTGCTGGCCACCGGTGACAAGTGCAAGTCCACTCATGCTGCAAACTCCGTTTCCCGGATGTGGCGCGCCGAGCGAAGTGCCAGGGCCGCGATTGTCAAAGCCGGGTTCACGGCAGCGGATGTGGGCAACACGGATGCATCCACGACAAAGAGGTTGGGGTGATCATGCGTCCGGCAATACGTATCGACAACGCTGCTGTCGGGATCATCCCCCAGCCGGGCGGTTCCACATTGATGGGAGGGGGTCCGCCGGTCAAACGGACGCGCCAGGACGATGGGGAAACCGGCCTTGCGCAGACAGGATTTGAGCTTCATTACCAGAGCCTCATGCGTCGCCCAGTTCGAGCGCTTCCAATCCAGTCGGACGTGAGTACCTGCCAGCGTGACCCGGCTTTCCGGGTTGGGCAGATCCTCGGACATTGCATAGAAATCAAACGAACGGGCAGCTATGTATTGCGCCATCCACCGGGGCAGTCGGGATGATGCTGTCAAAATCGGTGCCGAGATCTTTCCCAACAGTTGGATGTTGCCCAAGGGCGGCCCCCCTGCCCCGTCAGACAGGTAGAAGTCATTGCACATAAGCGTTTTCTGATAGACCGCATGATTTTGCCGCATCGGGTGGAGCGCAAGCACGGCCGATGAATTGTGGTTCATGAAATTGCGCCCCACCTGGTCCGAAGAATTGGCCAGGCCCGTAGGAAAGTTTTCATTCGCCGACGCAAGCAACAGCGCGGCGCTTTGGACGGCACCGGCCGAGAGCACCACAAGGCTTGGGTTTACCTGCTGTAGTGTACCGTTTTGGACATAGCGAACGTCTTTGATACGCCCTGCATCATCGCAGGTCAGGGCAGTGACCTTGCATCCGGTTTGGATCTCGACGTTCGAATGCTTCAGTGCCGACCGTATCCCGATTGTTTCCGCGTCCATTTTTCCGCCGCAGGTGTCGGGATGCGCATCCCAGGGGTGCTGTCCGGCCGCAAGCCAACGATTGATATCCACGCCAAGCGGAAGCGACACCGGCGTCAGCCCCGCACCTGTCAAGCGCCTGCGCAGGTCTGCGATATCCGCTTCATCCGGGACAGGCGGATGCTCGTAACCGCCGGATCGCGCCGGTTCCGAGGGTCCGTTTTCGCATCGACCGCGCACCTGATATAGGCGCTCAGCGGCCAGGTAGTCCGGCTCCAGCTCCTCATAACTGATCGGCCAGCCGGGTGTGACGCCTCCACGATGCCGGATCGGGGCAAAATCCTCGGCGCGGTATCGGATCAGCGCCGCCCCATAGAACTTCGAATTGCCACCGACAGTGTAGTAATTTCCGGGGTTGAAGGGCCGGCCCGCCCCATCAAGCCATTCCTCTTTGGGCCGAAACACACCACCACCAAAAATCGCCTCGGCATCCCGGTCCAAGCGCGACGGCTTTAGGCCTTCACCCCTTTCCAGGATCAGGATCCTCTTGCCCAAGGGGGCGAGCGCGGCGGCAACAGTTGCGCCCCCCATGCCGGACCCGATTATGACGACATCCGGGGCCATCAGGCCGGAATGCGATCTTCGGTTTCGGGATCGAACGCCACAGCCTTTTCCATATTCACCGCAAAATCAAAATCCTGCCCCGCGCGAACCTCGGCATCCGATCGCATGCGCGCAATGACGTCCTTGCCGCCCAGCGACATTGAAACGAAGGTGTCCGAGCCAGCGGGTTCGGTCACAACAATTCTGTTTGTCAGATGCGCGATGTTCGTCGATTTCCGGTCTGCGCCATCGACGTCGGTGACCGTCTCGGGTCGGATACCCAGCAAGATCTCGCGCCCGTCCCATTGGGACAGGTTCGGCTGGCTAAACGGAAGATGGGCCGGACTGCCGTCGTATCGGGTAATCTCGGCCTGCGGTATGCCGTTCTGGATGCGCACGGTGGCAGGAATGACGTTCATCGCGGGCGAGCCCATGAACGTCGCCACGAAGATATTCGACGGGCTGTCGTAGATCTCCTGCGGTGTTCCCAATTGCTGCACATATCCGCCGTTCATCACCGCGATCCGGGTCGACAGGGTCATGGCTTCGATCTGATCATGGGTTACATAAACAATGGTTGTCCCCAGGTTCTGATGCAGTTTCTTGATCTCGGTACGCATATCGACGCGCAGCTTGGCATCAAGATTGGACAGCGGCTCATCGAACAGGAAAACATCCGGGTTGCGTACAAGCGCACGTCCCATGGCGACGCGTTGCCTCTGCCCGCCGGACAATTGCCCGGGTTTGCGGTCCAGAAGTTGCTCAATCTGCAGAAGCCTGGCAACGTCCCGCATTGCCTTTTCCCGCTCGGGCTTTGGGGTCCCATGCATTTCTAGGCCGAAGGTGATGTTCTGGCCGACGGTCATGTTCGGGTACAGCGCATAGCTTTGGAACACCATCGCGATATTGCGCTTTGACGGATGTACGCCATTCATAACGTCGCTTCTGATCCTGATCTCACCGCTCGTGATCTCCTCCAACCCGGCGATCATGTTCAGGAGCGTGGATTTGCCACAGCCTGAGGGTCCAACCAGCACCAGAAACTCACCCTCCTCAATCGAGATGTCCACCTTGTGCAGCACCTCGACCGCGCCGTAGGATTTGGTCGCATTGTCGATATCAAGAAATCCCATAACGGTTACCCCTTTACGGAACCCGCCATCAGCCCGCGGACAAAGTAACGCCCCGCGACGACGTAGACGAGCAGAGTTGGCATGGCGGCCAGGATCGCGCCAGCAAAGTGGACGTTGTACTCTTTGACCCCATGCGAGGCCTGAACCAGATTGTTGAGCGCGACCGTCATCGGCTGACTGTCGGCCCCCGCGAAGGAGGCCCCGAACAGGAAGTCATTCCAGATATTGGTAAACTGCCAAATGATCGACACAACGGCGATCGGCCCTGACGAGGGAAGAAGAATACGCCAGAAAATCTGAAAGAAGCCGGCACCGTCGATCTGCGCCGCGCGGATCAATTCGGTCGGAAACACCGCGTAGTAGTTGCGGAAGTAAAGCGTGGTGAAGCCGATCCCATACACCACATGGACAAGGGCCAGGCCCCAGGTCGTTCCAGCCAGCCCCATCAGCCCCAGCATTCGTGCCATCGGAATCAGTACGATCTGGAATGGAATAAAGCAGGCGAACAGCATCAGACCAAACAGGATCGTGTCGTATTTGAACCGCCACTTGGTCAGCACATAGCCGTTGAGTGCGCCAAGTATCGTCGAGACCGCCACGGCGGGCACAACCATCTTGATCGAGTTCCAGAAGTAAGGCGCCAGCCCTGTGGGCTCTACCCCGATCTGAGCCGAAGACCAGGCCTTGAGCCACGGCTCGAAGGTCACCTGCTCGGGCAGGTTCATCATACCACCGCCCGTGATCTCGGCCAGTGGCTTAACCGAGTTCACCAGCATCACGTAGAGCGGCAGCATGTAAAACAGCGCGAACAGGATCAGCACGACATAGATCAACGTCCGGGTCACTCGGCCTGTTCGAATTGCGGTATCCTGGGAGGCGATGGACATCAGCGTTTCTCCCGCAGTTCCGAATAGAGATAGGGGATCATGATCGCAGCGATGGTCATCAGCATAATTGTGGCCGAAGCTGCCCCGATCCCCATCTGGTTCCGCGTGAAGGTATAGGAGTACATGAAGGTTGCCGGCAGTTCCGTGGCCCGGCCCGGTCCTCCGCCCGTAAGGGCGATCACAAGGTCAAAGGTCTTGATCGCAAGGTGCGACAGGATCACGAAGGCGGATAAAAACGCAGGGCGCAGTTGCGGAATAATAATCCTGCGATACAGGTTCCAGTTGCTGGCGCCATCCATCTGCGCGGCATTCAGGATTTCATTGTCGATGCCGCGCAATCCCGCAAGAAACATCGCCATTACAAACCCGCTGGTTTGCCAAACCGCCGCCAGAACAACCGTATAGATAGCGAAGTTCCGATCCTTGATCCACTTGAACTCAAAGCTTTCCCAACCCCAGGTGTGCATCACATTTTCCAACCCGATACCGGGGTCCAGAAACCACTTCCATGCGGTGCCTGTGACGATGAAACTCAGTGCCATGGGGTAGAGGTAAATTGGGCGCAACAGGCCCTCGCCGCGGATTTTTTGATCCAGGAAGATCGCCAGACCCAACCCGATGGCGGTGCAGATCGAGATATAAAGGGCGGCGAAAACACCCATGTTCCTGAGTGATACCTCCCAATGGCTCAATCGCCAGAGCTTGCTGTAGTTCTCGAAACCGACCCAGCCGTAGCTGGGCAAAATCCGGCTGTCGGTGAATGACAGATACACTGAAAACAGGATGAATCCGTAGACAAACACCAGCATCATCGCCAGCGACGGCGACAAGACCAATTTGGGGATCCAGTTTTGCAGGCGTGTCTTGAAATCCGCGTTGGCCGAGTAAGCCATCACGCACCCTCCCTGTCTGAGCCGGTGTTCATCGTGTGATGCGCAAGCACGGATGGGGCAACGAGCTCGGTTGCCCCATCCGACAAGATCACTTGGCTATCGACACAGCGTCCACCAATTCGACCACGGCGGTTTCACTGTCGAACTCGCCGTTGAAGTGCGCGGTGACCACGTCGTAGATCGCGTTTTTGACAGACGCAGGTGCGGCGTGCCCGTGGGCCATTGACCCGAACAGGTTTCCCGAGCCCGCAGCGGCGGCAAGGTCTTTCATCCCCTGCTTACCGCAATCGTCAAAGTCTGCGTCGCTGACATCGGTCCGCGCCGGAACCGACCCTTTCACCACATTGAAGGCAGACTGGAAGTTCGGCGACAAGATCGCCGAGGCCAGCGCCGCCTGTTCGGCAGATACGGAACCGCCCTGATCGAACATCATGAACTGGTCAGCATTGAACGTGACCTGTTCCGTGGTACCGGGGAAGCGGAAGCAAAGGAAGTCTTGCCCAGGCACCTTGCCCGCGTTCAGAAACTCGCCCTTGGCCCAGTCACCCATCATCTGGAAACCGGCCTCGCCATTTATGACCATGGCCGTCGCGAGGTTCCAGTCACGCCCCGAGAAGTTGTCGTCGACATTCGCACGGATGGTGGCCATACGGTCAAACGCCTCCTTCATGCCATCCGAACCCAAGGCGCCCTCGTCCAGATCGATGAAGGCAGCCTTGTAACCGTCCGGACCCAGGACCGACATCGCCACAGCGTCAAACACCGTCGCTTCCTGCCAGGCCTGTCCACCATGCGCAATCGGTGTGATCCCGGCGGCTTTCAGCGTATCCAATGCGGCGGTAAACTCGTCCCATGTGGTTGGGGCTGCGATACCATTGGCGTCCAGAACGGCCTTGTTGGCCCAAACCCAGTTGGTCGAATGCACGTTAACGGGTGCCGAGACCCACTTGCCGTCAACCTTGGCAAACTCTTTGAGCGCATCCGGAACAACCGCGTCCCACCCTTCGGTTGCGGCCACTTCGTTCAGGTCGGCCAACACGCCCTGGTTGCCCCAGTCCAGAATATCGAAACCCAGACCTTGCACGGCCGTCGGCGCGTTGCCCGCAGTGACGCGCGCCCGTAGAACGGTCATCGCCTGTTCGCCGCCACCGCCCGCGACCGGCATGTCGGTCCAGCCGATGCCTTGGCCCTCAAGGTCCTGTTTCAGAACGTTTAACGCGGCCGCCTCGCCACCCGAAGTCCACCAGTGCAGAACCTCGACATCTTCGGCCGCGACCATAGTTGTCGAAGCTAACAGGGCCGCGACAACCATTGCCTGTGTCTTTGTAGACGTACGCATTTAGAATCCTCCCATATTGCGTAACTTGATGTTCACGCGATCAATCGCGCGTCTTCACCCAAGGGGTGCGCGTGCGCCCGATGCGCATCACAACCGATTTCACCTCCAGGAATTCGTCAAAGCCATAGCGGCCAATTTCGCGCCCTGTTCCGGACTGTTTCACGCCACCAAACGTCACTTCCGGATATCCGTCCATCCAGGTATTGGTCCAAACTGTCCCGGCCTGAGCGTGCCGGGCAAACTCCAGGCATGTGTGGACGTTCTCGCTCCAGACCCCTGCGGACAGGCCATAGGAGGAATCGTTCACCAGTGACACAGCCTCGTCGAATGATTGAAAGGTCAGAACCGTCAGCACGGGACCAAACACCTCATCCCGGGCGATAGCCATGTCCGGCGAGACGCCGCTGACGATGGTTGGCTGATAGAACTGCCGACCCAGACCCGGAACATCGAGCGCGGCACCACCCAGTTCCACTGTTGCCCCGGCCGCCACGGCATCCTGCACATAGCGGTCGATGTTGGCGCCGTGTTCCGGGGTTACAATCGCGCCAACCTGTGTGTCCGGGTCCAGCGGATCGCCGAAAGCCACCTCGCGCGACAGGGCCACAACGCGCGCGACGATATCCCGGGCAACATCCTCGTGCACAATGATCCGGCTGGAGGCGTTGCAGCATTGGCCAACGTTGAAGTAGACGCCAAAGACGACCGCATCCACCACACTGTCCAGGTCGGCATCGGGAAAGATTACCTGCGCGTTCTTACCGCCAAGTTCCAGTGCCACTTTCTTAAGTGTTCCCGCAGAGGCCTCGGTGATTTTCTTACCCACGGCCGTGGAGCCGGTGAAGGTCACCATGTCGACCGCCTCATGCGTCGACATCAGACCGCCAACCGGGTCACCATATCCCAGAACGATGTTGCAGACCCCCGGTGGCAGGCCCGCTTCCATCAACAGCTCCCCCATCATGACGGTAGAAGACGGCGTGATTTCAGAGGGTTTCACGACGACACTACAGCCCGCCGCAAGCGCAAAAGGCAGCTTTTGGCTCAGGATCCAGAACGGGAAGTTCCACGGCGTGATGATGGACACGACACCAATGGGTTCTTTCAGCACCACACCCAGCATATCGTCGCCCAAGGTGTTGTGGGTGTCGCCATGGCTCGTTCGGGCAAGCGACGCGGCATAGCGCCAAAGATCCGCAGCGCCCGACACTTCGCCGCGCGACTGCGAGATCGGCTTGCCGCTCTCCAGTGTTTCCAGAAGGGCGATCCGCTCGACATTTGCCTCGATCAGCTCGGCCGCCTTCAGCAGCCGCTCGGACCGGGCCTTGCCGGATATCCGGCTCCAAACACCAGCATCGAACGACCGGCGGGCCGCGGCAATTGCAGCGTTTGTTTCGTCCGCACCCCCCTGCGCAGACCGGCTGACCACCACGCCATGGGACGGAGATATCCGCTCAAAGTACGCGTCACTCCCGACCCAATGACCGTCAATCAGATGGCGGCCCTCGAACAGTTCCGGCAAATCCGCATTTATAGCAGGGGTAATGGTCAGGTCCTTCATTGCGTCAAAGCCCCGAAAACGTCGGTTGTTTTTTGTTCAGAAATGCGGCGACACCCTCGGCACGGTCATCGCTGGCCGCAATCGCCGCGCTGCCCAGCGCTTCGATCATCGCGGCACTGTCCTCGCCCGCTGCGGCATGGATCATCGCCTTTGACACTTCCACGGCACGGGGTGACAAGGCGGCCAGCTCATCCGCCATTTCGCGTGCGACGGTCAGGGCATCGTCGGAAACAGTCGCAACAAAGCCAGTCGCTGCCGCCCGCACGGCGCCTATCCGACCGCCAAACAAAGCCATTTCCTTGACCACCGGCTCTGGCAGCAGCCTGAGCAGACGCTGCGTGCCGGACCACCCCGGAACGATACCGACCCGCGCTTCGGGCAGGGCTAGCGTTGCGTTGGGTGCCATAACCCGTATATCGCAGGCACTTGCCAGTTCCAGGCCACCGCCAAAGGCGTGTCCGTTCAGCGCGGCGATTGTGGGCACATGCAACCTGGCGAGGCGATCGAATATGCGGTGACCGCGACGCACCCAAATCCGCGAAAACTCAACCGGTGAGAGGGTTCCCCACTCGGCGATATCCGCGCCGCAGCAAAATGCCCGCGATCCGGCGCCGGTCACGATCACCCCGCGCACCGTTTCGCTCGTCTCAATCGCGTCCAGACAACCGCTCAGCGTTTCGAGCATTTCAGTTGTTAGCGCGTTCAGCTTGGCTTCATTTTCGAGCGTCAGAACGGCCAGACCATCGGCGATATTCAAGGAAACAGTACTCATATCCGCAGTCCCATCGGGCTCTGGACCAGCAGCGACTTGTCCATAAGTGCGGCATTCCCGGATACGGTGACACGTCCACCGGACGCTGCGACGATATCTTCGTCGGGCCGGATGCCAGGCATGATTTCGGTCGCGATCAACCCCTGATCTGTCAAGCGGATGACGCAGCGTTCGGTGATGTAAAGGACGTTCTGGCCCAGTTGCCGTGCGCGTTTGCCGGCAAAGGTTACATGCTCGACAGCGTCGACCATTTTTGTGAACCGACCCGGCGCCGCAACCCTGATCCCGTCGTCGGTCAGATCGATTTGTGCGCCGGCCTCGAACCAGCCGGAAAACACGATATGCTTGGCCCGGGCAGTGATGTCGACAAAGCCGCCGCAGCCTGCGGTGAGGTAAGGCTTTTTGCCCAGCTTAGATACATTCACATTCCCCTCAACATCCACCTCAAGGAAGGACAGGAAAGACATATCGAACCCTGCCCCCTGAAAGTAGATGAACTGCTGTGGCGAGGGCACAAAGGCGTCGGCGTTCGAGGCGCATCCAAAGGCGAAACCGGTCAACGGCACCCCGCCAACAGCCCCCTGTTCAATCGCCCAGGTGACCGCGTCGCAATGGCCTTCCTCCAGCAGAATGCGGGGCACCAACGCGCTGATCCCAAAACCCAGATTAGCGGTCATTCCCGCTTTTAGTTCCTGTGCCGCGCGGCGGGCGATCACCTTTTCAACGCTATGTTCAGCAGTGGCAAAACTGTCCCATGGCCGCATGATCTGTCCTGATATCGCAGGATCATAGGGTGTTTCGCAGGTTTGCTTCTGATCCGGGTCGATGACCACAACGTCGATCAGATGGCCCGGAACCCGCACATCATGCGGACGCAGGCTGCCCGCGGCGGTGACGCGCTCGACCTGTGCAATCACAAGTCCCCCATGGTTACGCACGCAGATCGCCTGTTCCAGACCGCCCAGATAGGCGCCCTCGTGCTCATAGGTCAGATTTCCGCGCTCATCCGCCGTCGTCGCCCGCAAGATGCAGACGTTTGGAACAATGTTGGGAAAATGAAGCCAGGTGTCGCCAGCAAATTCGACCCGCGAGACAATCGGCTTTGCGGCCCCTCTTTCGTTCATCGCGCAGCCTTCACGCTGCGGATCGACGAAAGTCTCAATCCCGATTTGCGTCAGAACACCGGGCCGCCGGGCCGCCGCCTCACGATGCATATCGTACATTATGCCCGACGGAACATTGTAGGCCGCGACACGGTCCTCAACAATCATCTTCCAGATCTCAGGCATCTCAAGGCTTGAGGGGCCCGACGGATAGGATCCGGCCAAAACCCGGGTCAAAAGCCCGTCCTTGGCCAGATAGTCCATGCCCTTGACGCCGTACATGTCTCCGGCGGCAATCGGATGCAGGGAAGTAATGTCTTTGGGGCGCGCTTCAGCATCATACCGTGCGCCAATCGCCTTGAGCACAAGGTCCGGACAGCCAAGCGATGAGGAGGATGAGACCGTGATCACCGCACCGTCCGGAATGCGCTGGGCAGCCTGCGCAGCAGTGACCAATTTGCTCATGGTGCAACCCCGTAGGCGACCGTGACACGCGCACCGGACCGTGCGGCCTCGTGCACCGCATGGGCGACGGCCAGGGATTTGATCCCGTCCGGACCATCCGCCGCTGGCGGTGCCTGCCCCGCAACCGCATCGACAAAGTCGGCCACACCCTGTTCATAGAGCGAATGGGTTGGAAACGCGACTGCCTCAGGTCCCGCCTTGGTGACCAGTGTGATCTCGCCCACCGGTTCTTGTGTCATCACGCCCTGTGCGAAGATTGACCCGTTCTCCCCGTGCACCTCAAGCCCGCTGCCCGCAAAGGGGTGAGTGAAGCTCTCATGCGACATCACCATCGCGCCCGAGGGCATGGACCACACTGACATCGCAGAGTCTTCTACCCCCTGGCCCATGCCCGATGTGCCCATCTGGGCGACCACGTTTACGGGGTCTTCGCCCAGCAAGAACCGGGCGACATCGGCGTCATGCACGGTGATGTCGGGAATAACACCGCCCCCGGCGGCGGCATCGTTGATCCGCCAACCCTGCAAATGCGGTGGCAAATGGACGGCATGAAAGATGCGCAGTGATAGAACGTTGCCAATTCGACCCTCGGCAATCAGGGCGCGGATCTTCCGATGAGAGCCCGAGCATCGCAGATGGTGGTTGGTGGCAAAGACCAGGCCAGCCTCATTGGCTGCTGCGACCATGCCGCGGGCGTCCTCGGCGTTCATTGCAAGCGGCTTTTCACAGAGGACATGCTTGCCAGCTGCAATGCACGCCATGGCCTGCGCATAGTGTTTTTCATTGGTTGAAGATATATACGCCGCCGATGTGTCCCGGTCGCCAAGCGCGTCCGAGAGGTCTGTCGCGGCGTTCGGGATACCGTGTTCCGCAGCCCATGTCCGGGCGCGATCGGCAGAGCCGCTTACAACCCAGCTCACCTGTTGACCGCGCTGGGCGCGCACGGCAGCAAGGACATATTGCGACGCGATCGTACTGGCACCGACAAATATCCAATTCACGATTCGCCCCCAGAAATTAGATCGTTCCAATTCTATATTAGATCGTTCCAAATAGCGCAAGAGGACCTGTATCACTAAGTGGCCTAGCGGAATCTAACCCGGGCAAACAGTCCCGCGTGATCGGATCCATAGGTATCCATTTTCTCAACCAAGGCCGCCAAATCTTCGGACACCAACACATGATCCAGCGGCAGACCCGGCCAGAAGGCCGGCTCCTGAAAGGTCAGCCGCAATCCGCGCACCGTACGCGTTCCGGTCAACTGCTCGAGCATATATGTGGAGTGCGACCAGGAGGCTGCGTTCAGATCCCCCAGGATCACCAGCGGTTCCTCAAGGTCTGCCAATAGGGCGCCGACCCGTGCAACCTGTTCCTGTTGCCGCCCGTACGGCCATGGCCAAGGCATGTGTACGGTCGCCACGGTGATCTCTCCGGCCGGTGCGCGCAGCCGCGCCCAAGCCACCCCCTGCCCCCGGGCGCATCCAGGCGCGCCGATCAGTGCATAGTTCGACAGGATTGCAAGATCACCGATGCGCCCAAACTCGCAGAAAACCTCTGTCCGGAACTGGTCCCGCAACGGTGCCAATGCCGTGCGGTTCGGGGTGGTCACTTCCTGCAGGCTCACCACATCAGGCGCGAGCGTTTCGACGATGGCAACCACATCCTGCGGCGAGGCATTGTCGAAGCGCAGGTTCTGATTATAGAGCCGCACATCTGTCACACCGATCGGATCTTGCGGCATCATTGCCGGTGCGATCCCGGCAGCGGCGATCACGATACCCGCCAAAGCCAGATACCGCGCCGTAAGCGCCACAAAGGCCATGGCAAACACGAAAATGCCCGCGAAGCCGACAATTGCGTGGAGCCTCAGGACACCCAGGGTATCAAATGCCGGATGCGCACCGCCATAATATCCGGCAAGGACCGCAACGATCCCAAGCGCTGAAATAAGCGCCACCAACCCTCGAATTCCATCAAGCAAATCAAAGCCCCCTATGCCCGTTCACATATGCAGGGGTTCGAACGCGTTGACCATCCGCAAAACCGAAGGAGGGCCGCATTCAACGTCCAAAAACGACGCAAGATGTGACGGAAATCAGCAATACAGGCGGAAGTGCACGGGTGCAGGCTGATGGCTGACAACCTTGGGGGGAATGAGTGAATCGCTTCGTTCGTGACTATCGCAAGATCGACCCGGCACGGGTCCCGCGCACGCGCCCCGACGGGACACCCGAAGATGACGACCGGATCGAAATCGGCCCCACGCCGCTGGCGTTTGCCGAGTGGGCTGCTGCCGGTATTGCCCCGCCCAACCTTGCCGCGATGCGGTCCTATCGCCTGGAAAGGCTCACGCAACACATCCAGCTGCGGGACTACGCAGGTGTCCTGATGTTCGATCCGCTCAACATTCGCTATGCGACGGACACAACCAATATGCAGCTTTGGAACAGCCACAACCCGTTTCGGGCCTGTTTGGTCTGCGCGGACGGTCATATGGTTTTGTGGGAGTACAAGAATGCACCGTTTCTGGCAGACTTCAATCCGCTGGTGCGGGAGGTCCGGTCAGGTGCGTCCATGTTCTACTTCGTCAACGGAGATGGGACCGAAGAGGCGGCCGATGGGCTGGCGGCCCAAGTGTGCGATCTGCTTGCGACCCATGCCGGAAAGAACACGCGCCTGGCGGTCGACAAGATCCAGATCGCCGGACTGCGGGCGCTTGAGGCGCAAGGGCTGAGCATTTTCGAGGGCGAGGAACTTACCGAAAAGGCGCGCTCGATCAAGGGACCGGACGAAATCGCCGCCATGCGCTGTTCGATGCTGGCCTGCGAGCACTCCATCGCCACGATGGAGGCGGCTGCACGACCGGGACAGACCGAAGACGACATATGGGCCGTGATGCATGCCGAAAACATCAAGCGTGGCGGCGAATGGATCGAAACGCGGCTGCTTACTTCCGGCCCCCGCACAAATCCGTGGTTTCAGGAATGCGGGCCGCGGATCGTTCGAAACAACGAAATCATCGCATATGACACCGATCTTATCGGGCCCTATGGCATCTGTTCGGACATCTCTCGCACATTCTGGCTGGGCGATGCGGATCCCCGACCAGACATGATCGAGGATATGCGTCTGGGTGTGGAGCATATCAGCGAAAACATGTCCCTGCTGCGGCCCGGCGTCCACATCAGCGAACTTGTTGAGCGCTCGCATGTTCTGCCGCCCATCTATCAAAAACAGAAATACAGTTGCCTGATGCATGGGGTCGGGCTCTGCGATGAATGGCCCTTTGTCGGGTACCCGGACACGCACAGACATCAGCACTTCGACTATGTGCTGGAGGAGGGGATGTGTCTGTGTGTCGAGGCGCTGATCAGCCGCGAGGGCGGTGATTTTTCGATCAAGTTGGAAGATCAGGTCGTCATCACCGAAAACGGCTGCGAGAACCTGACCCGGGCGCCCTTTGATCCGCGTTTGATGGGGTACTGACGCCGTAGATACCGCGCTGTTATAACCTCCGTACAGTCAATCGGAGTACTGGGATCCTGAATCATGGGTATGCTGATCCGCGGCAAATGGGACGACCGGGCCGACCTCTCGATGGTGGCGGGCAGATATCGCCGCGAGGAAAGCAGCCTCCCCAGTACCATCGATGCGGAGGGGACGCAGGCCATTGGAAAGGTTCCCGGACGCATAATTCTCGTCGCCTCGGCCAGTTGCCCATGGTCCCACGGCGCGGTGATTGTGCGGGTCCTGCGCGGGCTTTCGGAACATGTGCCGCTTCAGTTGGCGGGCGGACCGCGTGTCCAAGGTTATGGCTTGCTGCCCGACGGGCCAATAACCTCGGGGGGCGGGGTTCAACATGCCCATCAACTCTATACCATGACCGATCCAGACTACACAGGCCGTGCAACGGTACCGATGCTGTGGGACAGCGCCCGAAGGCGGATCCTTTCCAATTCCTCGGCCGAGATCATGCGCGCCTTTAACAGCGCCGGACAGGGCCCCGACCTGCGTCCGGAAGACCTGGCGGAGGACATTGAAACGCTCACCCAGAAGATCTTTGACGGGCTCTCAAACGCCGTCTACCGGGCGGGCAAGGCGCAGCGACAGGACGAGTATGACGAGGCGGTCGACACCGTATTTGCAACGATGGACCTGCTCGAGACACGCCTCGGACAGCAACGCTTCCTTTTCGAGCAGGTCCTCACAACCGCTGACATACGCCTCTTTGCCACGCTGGTGCGTTTCGACACAGTCTATGCGACCCATTTCCGCTGCACCCGAAAGCGCCTCGTCGACTATCCAGCGTTGTGGCGGTTCACCCGCCGTATTTACCAGATGCCCGGGATCAGACAGACCGTCGATTTCGATGAGATCCGCTTTGGCTATTATCGGAACGATGGCAGCCACAACCCGTTCGGCCTGATCGGGCAGCAGCCCCAGATCGATTGGGAGGATCGCAGCGGGCTTGACACCAAGTCCGCCTGGTAACCCATCCCGGTTCCACGTCACATTCCCGCGAAAACCTGTGTCAGATGGTGTTTTTTCGGCATCCGATGCGCCACGTTAGGTGCACCGAAGATACAGGATCCAGGCGCATGTCGACTGAAAAACTCACCTTCACCGGCCACTCGGGCGAGATGTTGGCCGCGCGATTGGATCGGCCGTCCGTGGGCCATATGGCGACGGCGATCTTTGCGCATTGCTTTACCTGCGGAAAGGATATCGCTGCGGCGCGCCGTGTCTCGGACCGGCTTTCGGCCATGGGCATCGCCGTACTGCGCTTTGATTTCACGGGTCTTGGCCACAGCCAGGGCGAGTTTGCCAATACACATTTCACGTCGAATGTGGATGACCTTCTGTTGGCGGCACAGCATCTGGAATCCCTGGGTCATCCGGTCGACATGCTGATCGGCCATTCCCTGGGCGGCGCCGCTGTTTTGGCCGCCGCGCCCCAGATTGACAGCGTCAAAGCGGTTGTGACCATCGGCGCGCCCGCCGATCCCGGTCACGTGGCCCATCAGTTCGGCGGCAAACTGGACGAAATCCTTCAGAAAGGTGAGGCTAAGGTGAGCCTCGCCGGACGCCCGTTTACGATCAAACGGGCATTTCTGAATGATATCAGCGCCGTCCGGTTGGAGGATGCAGTGAAGTCGATGCGCAAGGCGCTTCTGGTTCTGCATTCACCGGTGGATGATACCGTCAGCATTGACAACGCCAGCCAGATCTTTCTGTCGGCAAAACATCCCAAAAGCTTTGTGACCCTGGACGATGCGGACCACCTGCTGAGCCGTGCCAAGGATGCGGAATATGCTGCCGAGGTCATAGCGGCCTGGTCCAAACGGTATCTGAATATCGCCAAACCCGCGGCTCCGATCGGTGCTCCGGAGGGCATCGTCCGGGTGTCCGAGGCGGATTCGGCTGGCTTTTTGCAGGATGTCGTTGCCGGCCCGCGCCACTACACCCGCGCGGACGAACCCAAGGCCTTTGGCGGGTCGGATGCCGGGATGACGCCGTACCAGTTCCTCTCGGCAGCGCTGGGGGCGTGCACCTCAATGACCATCCGGATGTACGCGCGGCGGAAAAAGTGGCCACTGGCACATGTTTCGGTGGATGTGACACATGACAAGATCCACGCCAGTGATTGCGAAAACTGCCTGACCACGGACGGTAAAATCGACCGTCTGACACGGATCATCACGCTGACCGGGGCATTGGATCCCGAGCAACGCGCGCGGCTGCTTGAGATTGCGGATAAATGCCCGGTCCATCGCACATTGGAAAACGAGGTTGACGTGGTCACTGTCCTTGAAGCCGCAGCCGCGCATGCCTGATCCCGGTCGGGGCCACGCGCCGACAACACCTGTGACACCTGCCGCCCTTAACCTGTCATAAACGTAAACAGCTTCACAGGATCCCGGATCGGATTCAGACCCCGTTAAGACTTGCCGCGCATCCTCGCCCCTGACACCGGCCCCGTGCTGCCGGGAGATCGGAAAGGGAAAAGGATGCGAACGGCTACTCAGGAATTCACGACGGCGGCCGACCTGCTGCGGTTTGAGCAGGCCCGCAGCGCGCTGCGGCATCTGGCGCAATCGGACGGGATCTATACACTCCCGGAGGAAAAATACGATCCCAGCGCCCTGCCCGAGGACAGCAAGAAGGCGCGTGCTCTGCGCAAGATGCGCCAGATGCCCCACAATGGAGCGCTGGCCGAGGTCGAAGCCTTTATCATGGAAAAGCCCGAAGTCATCCAGGTTGCGATACCGCCCACCCGGATGGAACGGTTGGGCCTGGTCACCGCAATCCTATCGGCGCTGTTGTTGGCACCGCTGGCCGTACTCGCCGGGCTGCTTGCCCTGGCCAACCCTGCTTTTACCGGGTTCTCCGACCGCGTGTTTCCGATCGCGCTGGCCGAACATCTGGTCTGGCACGCCAGCCAGGCCGAGTTGATCGGCTACGCCGCTGCCGCGACGATGCTGCTGACCTTTTCAATGAAAAACGCCGTGATGCTGCGCCTGCTGGCCATCGTGGCCAACATATTCTTCATCAGCTACGGCATCGGCGCGGGTCTGGTCCCGGTTGTCCTGCTGCACATGGTGCTCGCCCCGATCAACATCGGCCATCTCTGCCGCGCCTTGCATAATCAGGGTGCGCGCCCTTGGGGAGATGCCAAAGCACTTGGAGCCACGACAAATTAGCACCCCCTTGTCGCGGCTTTCCTTGGGCCCCTCGCGTCTTTGACGCGGGGGGCCATCATGATTTTTGACGTCGGTTCCGGCTGAACACCATCTGTTGGCCCGCCAGATCTTCGGGCTTCCCGACCCAGGCGTAGGCCAGCAATGCCGGTTCGCGGTCCGAGACTGTAATCCGGTGCGTCTGCTCGGGCGGGTTGAAGATCAATGACCCCGGCGCGTAAACGCCTTGATGGTTCTCGGAAACCGACCCGGACAGGCACACATAGCTTTCGGTGATGCCCTTGTGGGCGTGTGCTGGATAGATGCAGCCCGGTGCGAACAGCACGATGCCTAAAATGACATGCGGCGTTACGATCGGGCCGTTTGGCCCAGCAAGCTCGGCATAGGCATAGCGATTTTCAAGGCCGCGCGG
This sequence comes from Pseudomonadota bacterium, assembly GCA_039190275.1. Classification (GTDB taxonomy): domain Bacteria; phylum Pseudomonadota; class Alphaproteobacteria; order Rhodobacterales; family Rhodobacteraceae; genus Halovulum. The sequence goes on from JBCCYF010000007.1 coordinate 41,026, forward strand.
CACCTTTTCATACCCCAACTGGAAACTGAGTTGCGGCTGCACGCTTTCGATTGCCCGTATCGTTCCCTCCAACCGATCCATGCGGCCCCGGTCCAGCGCCCGTTTAAGGTGCGCGGTCACGGGCATCTGTGTCGGTTCTATCCAGCGCATCGACGGTTTTTCCCGCTCGGTCCTGCTGATCGCCTCGCGGGCGGACCGCAGGTGCGCACGGATCTTTTCGCTGCCGCCGGTCGGCATGTCGCGGTAGAGTTGATAGAATTCCCGCAGTAGGTAGCGCCAGTCCGGCGCCTGCTGCAACGTGGGTGCTGTGACCGGCTCCATCGCCGCCTCCGTATCGCTGATTTGCTGCGCGGTATCACGTTGCGAGCACGGATACACCCATTGTTGCGCAGCATCCGGTCCGGAGCATCGCGACTTGCGCGCGCACCCCCCAGATGTTCTAATATGTGTTTCAAGAGCCACTAAATCGAGCATACATATGGCCGCTGACGATCTGTTTTCCGATACGCCTGACGACCCTGAATACGATGCGTCCTCAATCGAAGTTCTCGAGGGGCTCGAACCGGTTCGCAAACGCCCGGGCATGTATATTGGCGGTACGGACGAGCGGGCACTCCACCATCTGGTCGCCGAAGTTCTGGACAATGCGATGGACGAGGCCGTCGCCGGTCACGCCAATCGTATCGAGTTCGAGATGCATGCGGATCACACTGTGACGATCCGAGATAACGGCCGCGGGATCCCGGTCGATCCACACCCGAAATTTCCCGGGAAATCAGCGCTTGAGGTGATCCTTTGCACCCTGCATGCCGGTGGTAAATTCTCGGGGAAGGCCTATGAGACCTCCGGCGGGCTGCACGGGGTCGGAGTTTCGGTTGTCAACGCCTTGTCCGACCATCTGCGTGTCGAGGTGGCCCGCAACAAGGAACTCTATGCGCAAACATTCTCGCGCGGTGTGCCGCTTGGACCAATCGAAAGCCTTGGGCCGGTTCAGAACAGGCGCGGGACGACGGTGACGTTTCATCCGGATCCGGAGATCTTCGGGGCATCGGCCCACCTCAAGCCCGCCCGCCTGTTCAGTATGGCACGCTCCAAAGCCTATCTGTTCTCAGGCGTGGAGATCCGTTGGAAATGCGCGCCCGAGATTGCCGGTGACACGCAGCACCAGGCGGTTTTCCACTTTCCCGGCGGACTTGCAGATTACTTGAACGAACAGATGGAAGGATCTGCAACATATAGTGAAAATCCGTTTGCAGGTAAGGTTAATTTTGCCGAGAAATTCGGCGCAGATACGCCAGGGTCCGTCGAATGGGCGATCAATTGGACACCGATGCGCGACGCTTTTGTCAATTCCTACTGTAACACGGTTCCAACCCCTCAGGGCGGCACCCACGAAAGCGGTTTCTGGGCTGCTATCCTCAAGGGCATCCGTGCATATGGCGAGCTTGCCGGAAATCGCAAAGCGGCACAGATCACAAGGGATGATGTTCAAGCGGGCGGGTCCGCGATGATCTCGGTGTTTATCCGAGAGCCGGATTTCGTCGGTCAGACCAAGGATCGCCTGTCGACTCAGGCCGCATTGCGGCTGGTCGAAAACGCGGTACGGGATCATTTCGACAATTGGCTTGCCGCGGATACCAAATCCGCAGGCGCGATCCTAGATTACCTGGTGCTCAAGGCCGAGGAGCGGCTGCGCAAAAAGGCCGAAAAGGAAACGTCGCGCAAATCTGCGACCAAAAGACTTCGGCTGCCCGGAAAGCTGGTCGATTGTTCGCAAACCACCAGCCAGGGGACGGAACTGTTTCTTGTCGAAGGCGACAGCGCTGGCGGATCCGCAAAAATGGCCCGCATGCGGCAGACACAGGCGCTGCTGCCGTTGCGCGGCAAAATTCTGAATGTCCTGGGCGCCGCCAGCTCGAAAATGTCGCAGAATGCCGAACTTAACGACCTGTGTCAGGCGCTTGGAACCGGCATGGGCACCAAATTCAACGTCGAGGATCTGCGTTACGACAAGATCATCATCATGACCGATGCGGATGTGGACGGGGCGCATATTGCCGCCCTTTTGATGACCTTTTTCTTCACGCAGATGCGACCGATGATCGACCACGGACACCTTTACCTGGCGTGCCCGCCACTCTACCGCCTGACCCAGGGCGCCAAGCGGGTTTATGTGTCCGACGAAGCCGAGAAAGAACGGGTGATGGCCGAGGGGCTGGGCGGCAAAGGGAAGTTCACCGTACAGCGGTTCAAGGGTCTGGGTGAGATGGACGCCAAGGACCTGAAGGAAACAACGATGAACCCGGACACGCGCCGCCTGATCCGGGTTGCAATAGACGAGGATGCGCCAGGTGAAACCGGAGATCTGGTGGAGCGGCTGATGGGCAAACGACCGGAAATGCGTTTTGCATATATTCAGGAGAATGCCCGCTTTGTAGATGGGCTGGACGTGTGAGGCAGATTGTCACCCAAGCCGACGGCACGCCGCGTTCTGAAACAATCAGCGCCAAACTTTGTGCGACGCAAACCGCCGAACAATGCGCACGAACCTCGGGTTGAAGGGCCTGCAGCCCTGGCCAGCGCGTCTTGAGCGTCAGTATTCCTACAGACTGGGTACTCCTTGCGCACCGCTGCAAAAATGTCGTTCGTGGACAGTGTGATGTCGCAGTGAGGACAATTAATTCCTGCCAACTGTTGACGTTTACCTTTACATCGCGTGCACTCAACGCATCAAAACTGGACTCAAAGCGGTGTGAGGCGTCTGCCCCGCCAAAATTGAGCCAAAAACACATCAATGCGGCGCCCCAACAGCGCCAGTCGGTCAGACAGGGAGAGTTCTATGACCAATTCAACTGTTAATGGAAAGCCGATGCATCCGGTCGTCGCTTCGCTGGCCCAAGAGGTGCGCGAAGGTAGGATGGATCGTCGGGAATTCCTCGCCACAGCCTCGGCACTCGGCGCAACGACAGCGGCAGCCTATGGTATGATCGGACTGGCCGCCCCGCAGGCCCGGGCAGACGGTCATGCCAAATCGGGCGGGACCTTGCGATGTTCGATGATCGTCCGACGGGTGGACGATCCCCGGATCTTCGACTGGTCCGAGATGGGCAACGTGGCGCGCATGTTCGTCGAGCCTCTGGTCCGGTACACCGCCGACTTCACGTTTGAGCCGCATCTTTTGGAAAGCTGGGAGGTGAATGAGGACGCGACCGAGTACACGCTCAACCTCCGCCAGGGCGTCAGCTGGTCGAACGGCGACGCATTTACCGCCGAAGACGTGGTGTTCAACCTGTCACGTTGGGCCGAGAAACATGTCGCAGGCAACTCCATGGCGTCGCGGATTGCGACGCTGATCGAAAAGAAATCCGAAGAGACGATCCAGGTCGAAAAGACCGACGATGCAGGTGTTACAAGCACAGTCGATGAGGTGGTTGAGATCTTTGGTTTGCGCGACGATGCGGTTGAAATTGTCGACGATCACACGATCACGCTCAGATGCTCGGCGCCGGATATCACCATCATACCCGGTTTCACCGATTATCCGGCCCTGATTGTTCACCGCGGGTTTAAGCCGGACGAGGCAGTCCTCTCAGAAAATCCGGTTGGCACCGGACCCTTTAAACTTGATGATCTGCAGGTGGGTATTTCGGCCAGCGTGTCGCGGACCGAAACCCCCTGGTGGGGCGAGGCTGCCGGCCTGCCACTCTACCTGGATGGCGTTGAGTTTATCGACTACGGTACGGATCCGTCGGCCGAAGTGGCCGCCTACGAGTCGGACGAAATCGATACGGCCTACCAGACCACCGCAGATTACGTGGACATTCTGGACAGTATCGACTTGGTAAAATCCGAGGTTGTGACCGCCGCGACCATCTGTGTACGGATGAATGCGGGACAGCCGCCTTTCGACAACAAGGATGTCCGCAACGCCATACAGCTTGCATGCGACAATGAAACGGTCATGGATCTGGGCATCAACGGTCTTGGCCAACCGGCGGAGAACCATCATGTCGGTCCGATGCACCCCGAGTACGCCGAAATTCCCAAGATCGAACGGGACACCGCGAAGGCGTTGGAGCTGCTGACTGCTGCCGGCCATGCCGATACCGAGTTCGAGCTGATCTCGATCGATGATGACTGGCGCCGCAACACCACCGACGCTGTGGCTGCGCAGCTTCGCGACGCGGGCATAAACGTAAAGCGCACCATTATGCCCGGCACAACCTTCTGGAACAACTGGACCGGCTACCCGTTCAGCTCGACCAACTGGAACCAGCGACCCTTGGGCATTCAGGTTCTGGACCTGGCGTATCGCAGCGGTGCGGCTTGGAACGAAAGCGCACATACAAACTCTGAGTTTGATACATTGCTTGATCAGGCAAAGGGTATCGCCGATGCCGACGAGCGACGCGAGATCATGGCGGAGCTCCAGTCCATGCTGCAAGACAGCGGAGCGATGATCCAACCCTATTGGCGATCGCTCTACTGCCACTCGAACGAACGTGTGCAGGGTCGGCGTATGCATCCCACTTTCGAGATGCACTTTAACGAGATCTGGCTCGACGCATGATCTTTTTGCAGGGGGCGATTGCCCCCTGCCCCCTTGCAGGACCCTCAGATGCTTAGTTTTCTCTCTCAACGCTTCGGGGTTATGGCCCTGACAGCGGTCTGCCTGACGTTTATTGTGTTTACGTTGGTGAACTTGCAGCCGAACCTCGAAAAGCTCGCCAAAGAGCAGAACAACATGCGAATGTCCGACCAGGCCGTCACGGTTTGGCTCCAGGAGGAGGGTTTCAACCGCCCGCTGGTAACTCGGTACAGCGAATGGCTGTTCGGCGTGGTACGCGGAGACTTGGGTCAAAGCACCCGGTTTCGCGCACCGGTCAACGAAATCCTATGGGAACGGCTCGCACTGACCGGCATCCTGATGTTCTGGGTGATGGTCGTGATGGTGCCCGCATCATTACTTGTCGGCGTTCTCGCCGGGATGCGGGAAGGGACGTTCCAGGACCGAAGTTTGTCCACCTTCGCCATCGCCACGACGGCAACGCCGGAGTATGTCTCCGGGGTGATCCTGACTGTGATCTTCGCCTCAAAAGTCGTTGGACTTGAATGGTTTTCCGGCTCGGCCACCAAAGCGATGGAGGGCGCAACACTCTATAACTTTGGCCTGCCCGTGCTGACCATGGCCCTTTACGGGATGGGTTATATTGCGCGGATGACCCGCGCCTCGATGGCCGAGGTGATGACCGCACAATACATCCGCACCGCACGGCTAAAAGGCGTTTCCTTCCGGAACATCGTAATCAAACATGCGCTACGCAACGCTTTGATCGCGCCATTCACTGTGATCATGCTCCAGTTCCCCTGGCTGCTGACCGGCGTGGTCATCGTTGAAAACCTGTTCAACTACAAAGGCTTTGGCTGGCTGCTGGTTGAGGCGGCAAGCAACAACGACATTGATCTGCTGCTCTCTTGCTCGATCGTCGCCGTTATCGTCGTCCTTGCAACGCAGCTGATCTCGGACATCGGATATGTCTATCTGAACCCACGCATTCGCGTCAGCGCCTGAGGAGGCATTCATGGAAGACCTTACGACGGGCCAGATCTTTGCAGGGGTCATAGTACAGTTCACACCAGTCTGGATCGGCATCGTCGTTATCATGGGAGCGTCGGCCTATTTCAAACAGCGCCTCAGCCTGTATGGACGGCTGTTTGACAGCCCTGTCGGTATGGTCGGCCTTGCGCTGGTGTTGTTCTGGGCCCTTACGGCGCTGTTTGCCGACCAGATCGCCACAATGGATCCACTTGAGCAATTCCGTGTTCTCAAGAACAAACCACCCGGTACATTCGAGCCTGAATCCGGTATAGCGGCGCTTCTGGGTGGCGACAATCTGGGTCGGGATGTCTTTAGCCGCATGGTCTGGGGCTCGGTCACCGTGATGCAGATCGCGCCAACCGCCACGCTTGTCGCGCTGATGGTGGGGATAACCATGGGCCTGCCCGCTGGCTACTATGGCGGCTACGTCGACACCGCGCTCAGCTTCCTTGCCAATCTGGTGCTCGCCTTCCCGGTGATCCTGCTGTTTTATCTGCTGGTCACCCCCGAAATCCGAAGTACGGTCATTCCGACGGCGATGGCGTCGGTGGTGTTCCTGATCCCGATCCTTTTTGTGATCGCGATGATCTATTCCAAGCTGTACACGCGTCCCGATACGCTTTGGTACTTCCTGCTGCCGGCCGTTCTGATCGGGCTGTTCATGTACACGCATCTGATCAACGTCTGGAACCCGACCGGTGTGTGGCTGGACGCAAATGGACTGAACATCTTTGTCTCGGTTGTCTTCGTGACGTCACCGGCCGTGTTTCGCATCGTGCGGGGCCTGACAATGGACATCAAAACACGCGACTACGTCGCCGCCTCCCAAACCCGGGGGGAAGGTCCGTGGTACATCATGCTGTGGGAGATCTTACCAAACGCCCGCGGCCCGCTGATCGTCGATGCCTGCCTGCGTATTGGGTACACCACAATCCTGCTGGGCACACTGGGGTTCTTTGGCCTGGGTGTCAGCCCGGAATCGTCCGACTGGGGCATGACAATCAACGAAGGGCGCAAGCTGCTGCGTCTGTTCCCGCATGCGGCCCTGCCGCCCGCACTGGCGATTATGACGCTGGTTCTTGGGCTTAACCTGTTGGCCGATGGTTTGCGCGAGCAAAGCCTGAAGGACTAACCAGATGATGCCAGGCGGCGCCGTCCGCGACGCCATACCCTGCGCCAAAATAAGGAGCCAAAGCAATGCAGACCCCTGATTATGATGGCCCTATCCTCGAGATTGAGAACCTGTCGATCAGCTTTTTTACCCGGGCGGGTGAGATCCCGGCGGTGATGGATTTTTCCTGCACTGTTCAGCCGGGCGAAGCGATGGGGCTTGTCGGGGAAAGCGGGTGCGGAAAATCGACCGTTGCCCTTGGTGTCATGCAGGATCTGGGCAAGGCCGGTAAAATCGTGGGTGGCAGTATCAAGTTCAAGGGCCGGAACCTGAACGATATGTCCGAGGACGAGCTGCGTGCCCTGCGCGGGTCCGAGATCGCGATGATCTATCAGGAGCCTATGGCGTCCCTTAACCCCGCAATGAAAATCGGCCGTCAGCTCATGGAAGTCCCGATGATCCACGAGGATATGCCCGAGAAACAGGCCTATGACCTGGCCCTTGACGTTGTCGAGTCTGTCCGCCTTCCCGATCCAAAGCGCATGCTCGAAAGCTATCCCCATCAGCTGTCGGGCGGGCAACAACAACGCATTGTGATCGCGATGGCGTTGATGTCCAAACCCTCGCTGCTGATCCTGGACGAACCCACCACGGCGCTGGATGTGACGGTCGAGGCGGGCATCGTCGATCTGGTCAAGAACCTAGGAGAGAAATACGGCACCTCGATGCTGTTCATCTCCCACAACCTTGGCCTTGTGTTGGAAACCTGCAACCGGCTGTGCGTCATGTACTCCGGCGAGGCCGTTGAAACCGGGTCGATTGCGGATGTATTCGACAAGATGCGCCACCCCTATACCCAAGGGCTGTTCCGCTCGATCCCTCTGCCCGGCGCGGATAAGAATTCCCGCCCGCTGATCGCAATTCCGGGGAACTTTCCCCTCCCCCACGAGCGCCCGCAGGGCTGCAACTTCGGACCCCGTTGCACATATTTCGAAGCGGGGCGTTGCGACAAAGGCGCCATTCAAATGGCCGAGGTCGCGGGTGATGACCGGCATGCGTCGCGCTGCCTGAAGTTCGATGAAATTGACTGGGATGCGCAGCCCGTTGTCGCGAACAAGACCGACAAGACCGAAGCCGGATCGGTTTGCCTGCGGGTCGATGACCTCAAGAAATACTATGAGGTTTCCGCCTCGGCATTGTTTTCGGGCGGTGAGAAGCGTGTGGTTAAGGCGAATGAGTCTGTGTCGCTTGAGGCCTGCGAGGCCGAAACGCTTGCCATAGTCGGCGAGAGCGGATGCGGCAAATCCACCCTTGCCAAAGTTTTACTGGGCCTGGAAACGGCGACTTCGGGCGGCGTCCTGCTGGACAACAACTCGATCGGCGATACCCAGATCGAGCAACGCGATACCCGCACGGTCGCCGATATCCAGATGGTGTTTCAAAACCCGTTCGATACGCTTAATCCCAGCCATACGATCGGCGCGCAGATTATCCGGGTGCTCGAAAAGTTCAAATTCGGCAATTCAAATGCTGACCGCGAGCAGAAAATGCTGGAACTTCTGGATCTGGTGAAACTGCCCCGCGCCTTTGCGAAACGCAAACCGCGCCAGCTGTCCGGGGGGCAGAAACAGCGTATCGGCATTGCGCGGGCGTTTGCCGGGGGTCCCAAGGTTGTCGTGGCGGACGAACCGGTCTCAGCGCTGGACGTCTCGGTCCAGGCCGCGGTGACAGAACTGCTGATGGACATTCAACGCGAGAGCCGCACCACCATGCTGTTCATCAGCCACGATCTGAGCATCGTCCGCTATCTCTCTGATCGCGTTATGGTAATGTACCTTGGGCATGTGGTTGAAAGCGGGACCACGGAACAGGTATTTGCGCCACCCTATCACCCCTATACCGAGGCCCTCCTTTCCGCAGTCCCGATTGCGGATACATCTGTCCAGAAAAAGAACATCGTGCTGGAAGGGGACATCCCCTCGGCAATGAACCCACCCTCGGGCTGCCCGTTTCAGACACGCTGCCCCCGCAAGAAGAACGTAGCGGGCTCCTTGTGCGAGACGGAGCTGCCACCGATGCGCACACTTGCCGATGGCCACCAGATCAAATGCCACCTCAGTCAGGCGGAACTGGATCTGATGGAACCGGTGATTGTCCTCACCGCTGCCGAGTAATTCGCCCTAATAATGCCTTGAAGGCTTTGTTAGGGTGCGCGGCGCAGTGTAGGGGGTACAGTCATGAAGTTCCGGTCGCGTCGCATATTATCCGAATCCACCGCACCCCTGGCCTGGGGCCTCGGCCGCGCCGCGCGACTGGGGAAAGTGCCCAAGCCCGATACGCGTGTCGAACGTTTCTACTATTCGGAACAAAGGCTGATGGCCGCACCGATCCCCAAGGTTGCGAGCCGGACGTTCAAGCAGATGTTCCAGACACTCAGCGATGGCGCTCCGTCAGAATTGGCCTGCAATCCCGAGGAGATCCGTCCACAGTTTCCAGACTTCTACATATTCTCCTTCACACGCAACCCGTGGTCTCGGATTTATTCATGCTGGAAGGACAAGGTGGCGGATGCCGTGACCCCCGGCAAAGTATCAATCCTGTCGCGCTTCTCCGGCCTTCGACCCTTTATGCCGTTTGAGGAGTTCGTCGAATGGCTGGCGACCGAAGCGGGAAGCGATTCCGTTGCCGACCGGCACTGGATGTCGCAGGTCCGTCACCTGGATGCCGGTGACGGGCGCAGTCTGTGCAATTTTGTCGGGCAGATGGAACAGCTTGATGCCGGCCTAAGTCAGGTTGAGCAGCAAACCGGCATCGCGTTGCCGCGCCCTGAAAAGGTGAATGCGAAAACGGCCGGTGGCGAGTACCGCACGGCCTTTTCAGAGCGGGCCCGGCAAATGATTGCCGAGCGCTATGCGGCTGATATCGAAACCTATAAGTACCGCTTCGATGACGAGGTCCACTAGCAGACCCGGTCACGGCCCGGTCCGTCAACAGAACACAACGCGACGGTCGTATCCAAATGAAAGAGGGCGCCCTGGTGGGACGCCCCGCTTCCGCGATCCGGTCGAGCTTTACCCGCGCGCCTTTCCGACCAGTGCCCAGGACAGTGGCAGAAGCAGTGCAGCCAGCGCCAGTTTCATGGCGTCGCCGATCAGGAACGGCGTCAGGCCCCACTCAAGGATGGGCTCGTTCCACGTATAGAGGTATCCAAGCCACAAGATCCCGGGGACATAGATCAGGACATTGCCGATCAGCATAGCAATCGCCATAAGCAGAACACTGCGGTCCCAGCCCCGCCGCGCCAAAGCGCCAAGCGCCAGGGTCGCCAGCACATACCCCACCAGATACCCGCCCGTGGCCCCGGTCATATATGTCCAGCCAAACGCCTCGGCCGACGAACTCTGAAATACGTCAAATCCCAGGTAGCCGATCAGCATATACCCCAGGATCGTTGTCAAACCCAGTCGCGGGCCATAGGCCGCCGCAATGGTCAGCACAGCGAAGGTCCCCATGCTTACCGCCACGGGCGACGGTGGGACGGGTACTTTGATCTTGGCGGCCATTGCCAGCGCAAGAATACCCAGCACCACCAGAACCGCGCGTTTGACCCAAAGCCCCGTTCCGTCGGTCGGGCCGTGGTCGGCCAGCACCTTATCCGTCATCGCAAGTGCCATTCTGATCCCTCGTCAAATTCTGCGTTGGCACGGTTTTGCACTGCGCCCCGGGGCGGCGCAAGCCGAAATCATCCGCCCCGTCTATAGGTGCTTGCACTGCGATAGCTCTTTCTCGGGCCTTCCACATGCCAAATCAAACGCCAGACTGGCCAGGCTTCAAAGTCGTAGCATCCGCTATAGTGGTCTGGGGCGCAGTCATGTTCGACAGTCGCCTTCTGTCCCGGACCGATAACGTGAAATGGCCGGCCATCCACAAATCGGACTTTGATGCCATCCAGGTCTGGCTGCCACAGGTAACGCTGTGCCGCACTCAGGATCGGGCCATTATCAAAGTGCAGTTTGCCAACTTCGGAATACGCGAGGCCACACCCGTCTGCCCGGAACTCTGCCGTGCCGTGCAGTACGCCTGTTTGACCGTGGCGCCGGTCCTGTATCCTGCGCGTCAGATGCCAGGTTCCCGCAAACCCTGCCAGCTTCGGCCCGCGCTTCATCCCATGCCCTTTCCTCTGCACAGCCTACAGTCTAGAAGACGCGCGAGGCTCCCACAAACCGAAAGATATGCATGATTCCGCGCTATTCCCGACCCGATATGGTCGCTGTCTGGTCGCCCGAGACCAAGTTTCGCATCTGGTATGAAATCGAGGCGCACGCCTGCGACGCACAGGCCAAGCTGGGAGTTATTCCGCAGGAAGCCGCCACAGCGGTCTGGAGGGCGCGGGATGTGGCCTTCGACATCGACCGGATTGACGAGATTGAGCGTACCACAAAACACGATGTCATCGCCTTTCTGACGCATCTGGCGGAAATAATAGGGCATGAGGAGGCACGGTTCGTCCATCAGGGGATGACCAGTTCGGACGTGCTCGACACCACCTTTAATGTTCAGCTCGTACGTGCTGCCGATCTCTTGCAGGCGGGGATGGACAGCTTGCTCGCAGCGCTCAAGGAACGCGCCTTTGAGCACAAGCAGACCATCCGCATCGGACGCAGCCACGCCATTCACGCCGAACCTACGACGATGGGTCTGACCTTCGCACGCTTTTATGCCGAGATGGATCGGAACCGAAGCAGACTGCGCACCGCGCGTGCCGAGGTTTCGACCGGGGCCATCTCGGGGGCGGTGGGGACATTCGCCAATATCGACCCGGCGGTTGAGGCGCATGTCTGCCACGCACTTGGGCTGACGCCCGAGCCGATCAGCACCCAGGTGATCCCTCGTGACAGACATGCAGCCTTCTTTGCCACATTGGGCGTGATTGGCAGCTCGATCGAGAACATCGCGACCGAAGTCCGCCACATGCAACGCACCGAGGTTCTTGAGGCAGAGGAATACTTCTCACCGGGCCAAAAGGGGTCCTCCGCCATGCCGCACAAGCGCAACCCGGTCTTGACCGAGAACCTGACCGGGCTTGCCCGGCTGGTGCGGATGGCTGTGGTACCTGCGCTTGAAAATGTGACCCTGTGGCATGAACGGGATATTTCGCACTCAAGCGTTGAACGGAACATTGGCCCGGACACAACCATTGCACTTGACTTTGCCCTTTCTCGCCTGACGGGCGTTATCGAGAAGCTGGTGATTTACCCTGATAATATGATGAGGAATATGAACAAGTTCCGGGGTCTTGTTCACTCACAACGTGTCCTGCTCGCCCTCACCCAATCCGGTGTCAGTCGCGAGGATGCGTATCGACTGGTGCAACGCAACGCGATGCGGGTGTGGGAGGATGGCGCAGATTTCAAAACTGAACTTCTTGCCGATGCCGACGTGATGTTGGCGCTCAGCCCAAAGGAGATTGAAGACTCCTTTGACCTCGACTACCACACCAAGCATGTAGATACGATTTTCGGACGGGTTTTCGGGGCGGCGTGAACCAAACCTGGCAACCTTGCGTATGACTTTCAAACAAGGGGGATTGGCGGATGTTTAATCGAAGGTATGCACTGATGGTTCCGTTTGCGTTGGCGATGGCACCTGCCCGCGCGGCCGCGCCCGGGTTCAGCTTTGCCAATATTGATGGCGGACAAATCGACCTCCAAGCCTATCGTGGAAAGCCGATCTTGGTCGTAAACACCGCCTCCCACTGTGTTTTCACAAAGCAATACGATGCGCTGCAGCAGTTACACGACGACTACGGTGACCGCCTGCTCGTGCTGGCCGTACCGTCTGACGACTTCGGCGGGCAGGAGTACGGAACCGAAGCCGAGGTCAAGAGGTTCTGCGAGGTGAACTTTAACCTGACTCTGCCACTGACCGAGATTACCCGGGTCAAGGGCCCAGAGGCGCATCCGTTCTACGTCTGGGCCGCAAAAAACGGGGTCCGCCCCGCCTGGAATTTCCACAAGGTCCTGTTGGACGGCGAGGGGCGTATTGTCCGCGACTTCCCGTCCACAATCGGTCCGCAAAGTGCGCGGCTTCGGCGTGCGATCGATGCACTGCTCGAAACCTAAGGTTACGATCCGCTAGTCACCTGCCTCGTTCATGACCTGATCCTTTGCCGCGGTCATGAAACTTGCCATCTTTTCACGGATCGTCGCTTCGTCGGCCTTGTCGCCCAAGTCGCCCGAAACCTTGCGGTAAACGTCTTCGTCGCCAGCCTCCTCAAAGTCCGATTTGATCACTTCGCGCGCATAGGCATCCGCGTCGTCACCGGTTTTGCCCAACAACTCGGCCGCCCACAGACCCAGCAGTTTGTTGCGCCGCGCCTCGGCTTTGAACTGCATCTGCGCATCATGTGCGTATTTGTTCTCGAACGCCTTTTCACGGTCATCAAAATTCGCCATCGCTGGTCCTCCGTAGGGTAAAGCTTTTCTGAGATGTAGTCCGCCGCACCCCTGTCTCACAAGACCTGGGGCGCGAATCCTTGTACCTTGCCCAAGCTTTCGCTACAGCAGCGGCACCCAACGGCACCCGGAGACCACTATGCCACGCCGCCGAATGATCTATGAAGGCAAGGCCAAGATCCTGTACGAAGGACCAGAGCCGGACACGCTGATCCAATACTTCAAAGACGATGCCACAGCGTTCGACGCTAAAAAACGCGACGTGATCGAAGGCAAGGGCGTTCTCAACAACCGCCTGTCCGAGCATTTCATGACAGGTTTGAATGCGGTTGGTGTCCCGACACACTTCATAAAGCGCCTTAACATGCGAGAGCAACTTGTTCGAATGGTTGAAATAATACCGCTTGAAGTTGTGGTTCGCAATATCGCTGCGGGATCCATGTCGAAGCGTCTGGGTATTGAAGAGGGGACAGCCCTGCCCCGTCCGATCATCGAGTTCTACTTTAAGGATGATGCGCTTGGTGATCCCCTGGTAACCGAAGAGCATATCATCGCGTTCACATGGGCCAGCCAGCAGGATATCGATGATATGATCGCCCTTGCGCTGCGGGTGAATGATTTCATGACCGGGCTGATGTATGGGGTTGGTATCCGGCTGGTTGATTTCAAGATCGAGATTGGCCGCATTTTCGATGGCGATTTCCAACGCCTGATCGTAGCGGATGAAATCAGCCCGGACAGTTGCAGGCTGTGGGACATCGAAAGCGGGCAGAAGCTGGATAAGGATGTGTTCCGCCGCGATCTGGGTGACCTTGCCGATGCCTATACCGAGGTGGCGCGCCGGTTAGGCGTGATGCCGCGCAACGGAACCACCGTGCCCGGCCCCAAACTGGTGCAATGATGAAAGCGCGTGTAACCATCACCCTGAAAAACGGCGTGCTCGACCCGCAAGGGCAGGCCGTGCATCATGCGCTCGGCACGATGGGGTTCGACACCGTGAACAGCGTCCGGCAAGGCAAGATTCTAGACATTGACCTGGCTACCGATGACCGCGCGGTCGCCACCGCCGCCCTAACCGAAATGTGCGAGAAACTCCTCGCGAACATGGTGATCGAGGACTATCACGTCGATCTGCTGACCGCATGAAAACGGCGGTTCTGGTCTTTCCGGGATCAAACTGCGACCGGGATCTGGCCGTCGCCCTGCACCGCGCAACCGGACGTGCACCTGCCATGGTCTGGCACAAGGATGTTGACCTGCCCGACGGAACTGATCTGGTGGCAATCCCGGGGGGGTTCTCGTTTGGCGACCACCTGAGGTGCGGCGCCATCGCGGCCCAGGCCCCTATTATGGCGTCGGTTAAAAATTTCGCCGCCGCGGGTGGTCATGTGCTTGGGATCTGCAATGGATTTCAGATACTCATCGAATCCGGCCTGCTGCCCGGAACGCTCATGCGAAACGCCGGGATACGCTTTGTCTGCCGACCCGTCGGCCTCTCGGTGGCAACGACAGAAAGTATCTACACCCGATCCTATCACAATGGCGAGGCGATACATTTTCCTGTCGCCCATCACGACGGCAACTACTTCGCCTCGGCAGAGATACAGCGACAGCTTGCCGATCAGGACCGTATCGCCTTCCGCTATATCGACAATCCAAACGGCTCGCTTGGGAACATCGCGGGCATTCTTTCCCAGAACCGCCGCGTGCTGGGGATGATGCCCCATCCCGAACGCGCCAACGACCCGGAACTGGGTGGCACGGACGGAACCAGATTGTTCGATGCTTTGGCCGACGCGCTTGTGTCCAGCTGACCGCGTTTTGTTTGGAACAGCTATGCTGAACAACCGGCGGCCTTCAAAGGCGAGAGGACCCCGGCAACTGCGCGCGCCCGGCCGATCTGACGCGTATAGTGCGCGCGCGATGCTGGCCCCGCATCGCCAAACCGCGCGCCCCTCGAAGCTTTGGCTTGCTGAGCCGACAGGGCTATCTTAGCCTAGCTGCATGAATGAGACACCGCGCCTGCCTATATTGAAGACCCGCGCATCACCCCTTGTACGGGCGTTGATTGCGGTTTTTCTGCTGGCCTCGGGCGGTATCCTGTTCCTGACCAATCAGTATCTCACCACCAGGTTTTCCGAAGGTCAACGCACGGAAAGTCAGCTGCGTGCCGCACTCTATGCCGGGAACCTTGTCACTCTGTTGCGCCAGCAATCGCTGGTCCCCCCGCTGCTGGCGCGTGACCCTGTGCTGATCACGGCGCTTCAAAGCAAGATTTATACCAACACCTCACAACGCCTGATCGAGGTCGCGGATGAAATTCGTGTCGCCTCGATCAGCCTGCTGGACACCGAGGGGCGCGTGGTCGCCGCATCGGACCGGCGTCAGTTGGGCCAGGATCTGACCGAGCAGTCCTACGTATCCTCGGCGTTGCGAGAACCCAGGACTGTGTTCACTGTTTCAAGCGGAAACAACAACGGGCGTCTGGGGTTCCACTATGCCCAATCGATCCAGTCGGGCCGTGAGAACCTTGGGGTGATCGTGGTCGAGGTTGACACCAAACAGGTCGAGACCAGTTGGCGTAACCGCAATGATATGGTCGCGGTGACCGACCCCACGGATACCGTTATCCTGAGTTCGCGGTCGCGCTGGCGTAACAACACGCTCACCAATGTGATCGCGGATCAGCCCCCACCCAATTCGGTCCAGCGGGCGTTCGGGCCAAGTCGAGCCGAGGCTGAAAGCAACCCCTTCATCTATCTGGACGGAGAGCCGCTGCTGCGCACCGAGGTGAAAACGGGTTTCCGGGGATGGCGGCTAACGTATTTTTCGACCCTTTCGGATGTCCGGGCGCGGGTCAACACGATCCTGGCGTTGGAGGCGATGGTCCTCGCGCTTGCGGCCGCATCCTTCCTGTTGCTCGCCAACAAGCGGCTGCAGCGCCAATCCCGACTTATCGCCGAGGAATCGGATCAGTTGCGCCTGTTGAACGCACGTTTGAGCGCCGAGATCGAAGAACGTCAGCGGGTCGAGCGTGACCTCGAGGTTGCCAGCCAGAGCCTCGAACAGGCCTCGAAACTTGCCGCGATTGGGCAGATGTCAGCCGCGGTCAGTCATGAGTTAAACCAACCGCTGGCGGCAATGCGCACCTATCTTGCCGGGGCGCGGCTTCTGCTGCAACGCAAACGCACGGACGAGGCGCTGACCTCGTTCCATAGGATCGACGATCTGATCGAGCGTATGGGCACCATTACACGACAAATGAAATCCTACGCACGAAAGGGGTCCGACAGTCTGGTCGAGGTGGACTTGCGCGACGCGGTCGAGGGCAGCCTTGCGATGATGGCCCCGCAACTGGGTCAGACTGTCGTCGAAATCCGCAAGACAGTGCCTACCACGCCGGTGAAGGTCCGCGCAGATCCGGTCCGTTTGGATCAGATCATCGTCAACCTGTTGCGAAATGCGCTGGACGCGGTCTCGGGCGAGCCGGACCCTCTGATCGATATTCTATTGGTCCAGGGGCGACAGGTATCGCTGAGCGTGCGCGACAATGGTCACGGGATAGAGGACCCCGATGCGTTATTTGAGCCCTTCTATACAACCAAGAAACCGGGTGAAGGTGTCGGGCTTGGACTGGCAATTTCCGCAGGAATAGCGAAAGAGCTTGGTGGGCGGCTTCTCGCCAAAAATGCGGAGCCACGCGGCGCAATCTTCGAGTTGCAACTACCGCGTGCGATGGATGCGCTTCAAACGGCGGCGGAATAGGATACCCCATGAGTGGTAAGACAGTTGTAGCGATTATCGACGACGAAGCGGATATGCGGGGGTCTATCGCCCAGTGGCTGAGCCTTTCGGGATATGAACCGGTAAGCTACGACAGTGCCGAGGCTGCCCTTAAGGGGATCAAGGCCGACTTTCCAGGTGTCGTGATCTCGGACATTCGTATGCCTGGTATGGACGGCATGGCGCTTTTGCGCCGGTTTCAAAGCATCGACAACGCACTGCCGGTGATCCTGATCACCGGGCATGGCGATGTGTCCCTTGCTGTTGAGGCGATGCGGATCGGCGCCTATGATTTCATCGAGAAGCCCTTTGACCCCGAGCGCTTGTCCGATCTGGTTCGCCGTGCGGCTGTTGCCCGGCGGCTTGCGCTGGACAACCGCAACCTGCGGCGCGAAATGTCAGACGGTACCATGCTTCTGCGCAAGCTGGTTGGCTCAAGCCAGGTGATCGACAAACTGCGCGAAACGATCCTCGATCTGGCGCAGGCGGACGGGCATGTGATGATTACGGGCGAAACCGGTACGGGCAAGGCGCTGATCGGCCATGCACTGCATGCCTGTGGCCCCCGCAAGGGCAAACCTTATGTCTATGTGAATTGTGCTGCACAATCGCAAGAAGACCTTGAGCGCAAGCTGTTCGGTCCGGCCGAGGTTGGCGAGGATGATCCCGCGATCGAGGTATCCGATGGCGGAACGCTCTGCCTTGAAAATCTTGAAAGCCTGCCGGAGCCGCTGCAGGCGCGACTGGTTGAGGAACTGCGTCGCAGCGAAAGTGCCGAAAGCGGACTGGCGCCGCGCAACCTTCATATCATTTCAATTTCAAGCAGTATCACGACAACCGATACACCGCCCGAGGGGATGCGCGATGACCTGTTCTTCTGGTTGGCAGCGCTGCATCTGTCGACCCCGCCGCTGCGCGAGCGGGGCGAGGATATCCTGCTGCTGTTCAACCGGTTCTGCGCCCGCTTTGCCGAGGACTACGGGTGCGAGCCTCCGGATGTCTCGGCCGAGGACGCGGCACGCCTGATACAGGCGCAATGGCCAGGCAATATTCGGCAGTTGATGAATGTGGCCGAGCGCGCGGTGCTGCAAAAGCGGCGCGGAGAGGAGGGATTGGCCGGCCTGTTGGACAATGACCCCGTTACAACCGTGGCGCCGCAGATCCTGGTTGAAAAGCCGCTGCGCGAACATGTCGAGGCATTTGAGAAGATGTTGATCGACAACGCGCTTCGGCGAAACCGGGGCGCCGTATCCTCGGTTATGGAGGAGTTGGCCCTGCCGCGGCGGACGCTGAACGAAAAAATGGCCAAGTACGGACTGGTGCGCGCAGAATACCTGTAGTGTCCCAAGGCAACCATTGGTCAGTTGTTATGGCGCTCCAAGGCGTTTGACGACATACCTGAAGCACCCTGCATCACCTAACGCGTTGATATCTTTGATTTCAGGCAGCGTTAGGTGATGCAGGTCTTTCGCACAACGCTCTAGATCCGCGACAGTTCGCTCTCTAGGTCGCCGTAGCCGGTATATCTGAAGGTATACTCCAGGCCCAGGCGGCGGGCTGCGTCCTGTGCCATATCCACGAGGTTCTGATCGCGGGTTTGCGCAAGATAGATCAGCGTTTCGTAGTTTCCAAAGAGCATATCGCGCAGCTGTGGATGACGATCGAGACCCATTGGCTTCCAGACAAAGGCGTCGAACTGGCGCACCAGAAAATCGGTCAGGTAAAACGCGCGCATCTCGCTGTCGCCGCGGTGTGCAAAATCCGCGTTGCCGTCAAAGAAACTATAACAGTGGGGCCCGGGTATCATCTCGACGCCCAGGGCATCGCAGCGGGACTGCAGCAGTCCACCGGTGCCGCAATCGGCATAGACAACGAAAATCGTCTTGTAGCGCGCGCGCGCAGCGGTCACGGCGGCTTCAACCGCATCCGGGATCAGGTCTGGTCGCAGATGCAGCTTCGCCGGGAGGCACTGCAAATCCATATGCATCCAGCTGTTTGCGGCACGCAACGCCAGTATCTCCCGCGCCAGCGCACCGCAGGCCAGCAACAGGACACGCCCCTGGCCACCGGTGCCCCAACCGGTCTCGGTCAGCACCGCATCGTCGGGGGTCACCGGGCCGCCGATGGATCCTGTCATCTACCGATCCCCCTTTACCTGTGTCGCAAAGCTGCTAAGCCAAAGCCAAACCAAGCGCCGAGAGGGCAGAATGACGTTGAACAAACGGATCCGCAAGATCATCAAGTGGGGTCCCTGGGGCTATCGGTTCTGGCGTGACCTGATGCGCAAACCCTATGATCGGGCGTTTCAGACCCCGGCGGTCATGGATGATCCAACCTCCGAATTTCCGCAGGTGGAAGAGCTTCGGGCCGAATTTGCCAAGCTGCGGGCCGAGGCGCTCAAGGTCTCTACAGGGCAGGATCTGCCCAATAACCACGACATCATGCCCGAACAGCGAACGTTCTTTGAGTTCGACAAAATCCCGTGGAAAATGGTGACACTTCGGGCCTATGGGTACGACTACCCCGAAAATCAGGCGCAACTGCCGGAGATGAAAGATTTCCTTCAGCGCAACCGCAATGTGGTTTCGGCCACGATTTCGGTGTTTCCGGCCGGCAAGGCGCTGCGCCCGCACAAGGGGCCGTTCAAGGGCGTGTGGCGCTATCACCTGCCCTATCTGGTCAAGGATATGGGCGAAGGACGCACATCCTGCGAGCTGACGATCGACGGCAAGACCTACTATTTGAACGAGGGCGAAGACCTGCTGTGGGACGATACCTATATGCATTCGGCAATCAATCGCAGTGATATGCCGCGGATCGTTCTGCTGCTGGACATCCTGCGCTCGAACCATCCGTGGTACCTCAAACCGGTCACACACAGCATGCTGTTCATCGCCGGCCGGCTGCAGGCAATACGGGGGATGCGCAAACGTGCCGCCGTCGCAGCCCCCTAGCTTGCCGCCAGCTGATTGTGCTTGCGCGCCATGAATTCCTTTGCGGTCTCAACGGCCACAGCGGCGTCGCGGCAATAGGCGTCGGCACCGATCGCCTTGCCGAATTCCTCATTTAGCGGGGCGCCACCCACAAGGACGATGTAATTGTCGCGCACACCCTGTTCGATCATCGTGTCGATGACGACCTTCATATACGGCATCGTGGTTGTCAGCAGCGCGGACATGCCGACGATATCCGCCCCTTCCTGCTGCGCGCTCGTGATGTAGTTTTCAACCGGATTGTTGATCCCAAGATCCACAACCTCGAACCCGGCGCCCTCCATCCTCATCGAAACAAGGTTTTTGCCGATGTCGTGGATATCGCCCTTTACCGTACCAATGACCATCTTGCCGAGCCGTGGCGCGCCGGTCTCGATCAGCAATGGCTTCAGGATTGCCATCCCGGCCTTCATCGCCTCGGCCGCCAGCAGCACTTCCGGCACAAAGAGGATGCCATCCCGGAAGTCGATCCCGACGATGCGCATCCCTTCAACAAGGGCTTTGGTCAGGATGTCATAGGGCTGCCAGCCGCGTTCCAGCAGGATGTTCACGGCCTCGACAATTTCGTCCCTCATGCCGTCATAAAGGTCATCATGCATCTGCGGTACCAGCTCTTCGTCCGGCAGTTCACTCAGGATGATGTCGTCATCGTCCTCCGACATGGCAGAATTCCTTTACCGAGCGGGTCAACAGGACCCTGAAACACTCCGTTTGTACAACATTCGGGCAGAGTTCGGGGCAAGGCTGAGCCCGTAGCGACAGGTTATTGTCGATATTCGACTACCCACGCCGCCTGCGCCGCCCGCGCGGCTGAGCTGCGGCATCGGTGCCTGTGCCATCACTTGGTGACGAAAACCCGCCAAGGCGGGACACCAGAACCTCCAGCGCAGGCTCTTCCCCTGATTTGGCGTGGCGTTCCAGCCTGGCCCGCATGGCACGCAAGTGCTCAGGCCCGGTGCCACAACAGCCGCCGATTATCTTCGCGCCGCTATCCCGGGCCAGTGCGGCATAATCCGCCATCAGCTCCGGGGTTCCGTCATAGTGGATATGGCCGTCATGGAACTTGGGGATGCCGGCATTCCCCTTCGCGATCAACGGCAGGGACGGACCAGCCAGGTTCATGCCACGCACGGTGCGCAGAAGATCCGAGGCGCCGACACCGCAGTTCGCGCCAAAGGCCAACGGCCGGTGCGGCAGGGTATCAACCAGTTTCACCATCTGCTCGGAGGTGGTGCCCATCATCGTCCGCCCGGCAGTGTCAAAGCTCATCGTGCAGCACCACGGGGCGCCGGTGGACTGTATCCCCTGCGATGCGGCCAACAGCTCCTCCGGGGCCGAGATGGTTTCGACCCACAGTACGTCGGCACCGCCATCGATCAGGCCGCGGGCCTGTTCGGCAAACATCTCAGCGGCGTCCGCAACACTCAGTCTGCCGACCGGTTCCAGGATCTCGCCGGTCGGCCCCATCGAGCCGGCGACCACCACCGGTCGCGAAACGCTGTCGGCCACCTCCCGGCCCAGTGCGGCCGCAGCTTTGTTCAGCTCATGCACGCGGTCTTGCGCGTCATGCAGTTTCAACCGAGCCGCAGTGCCGCCGAAACTGTTGGTCAGAAACACGTCGCTTCCAGCATCAACAGCACCACGATAGAGCGCACGCACCTTTTCCGGCGCGTCGACATTCCACAACTCAGGGGCCTCTCCCGATTGCAGGCCCGCATTGAACAGGTTTGTTCCAGTTGCGCCATCGGCCAGAAGCCAGTCCCGCTCGGCCAGCAAGGTTTGGAGATCCGTTCTCATGCCGCCTCCGACGTTTTGGCGGCAATTGCACGCACGCGTTCGATCATTGCCCGCAATCCATTCGAGCGCTGTGCAGACAGATGTTGGTCCAGCCCCAGCCGCGCCAATTCTGTTGGCGCATCGATCCCCATAACCTCGGCCGCTGTGTGTCCGTTGAACAGCGCCCGCAATACCGCAATCAAACCACGGACGATGATCGCGTCACTGTCCCCGTCAAAGGAAATCCTGGCCGAAGCGCCATCCCCCATCACCTGGGGCACGATCCAGACCTGACTGGCGCAACCGTTCACCTTGGTGGCCGGGACCCGCTGCGACTCGGTCAGCGGTGGCATCGCCTTGCCCAGATCGATGATATAGCGATAGCGGTCCTCCCACTCGTCAAGGAAGGTCATATCTTCTGCAATCTCTTCGAAATCGGATTGAGCCATCCCGGCGCCCTTATCGCTGCTTTCAATCGGGTGATGTAATAGGTTGTCGGCTGCACGTCCACCGCCCCTTTCCTTGGCCTTATCGCTTCTTTATCAACAGGTGAACCAAATACGTATCTGGGGAGTATGCGGTATGAGAGTGTTACTGGTGTTAATTCTAAGCGTTCTAGCCGGTTGTTCAGGTGGCTCTGTCAGCAATCCCTTTGGTTCATTTGGTTCCGGCCCGGCACGTGGCGCACCGGATGGAACCCGATCATCGGCTGTGGTTGATGACGGACGGGAGCTTGTCGCGGCACTCCAGTCGGTTGTCCCAGAGGCCGCTCTGCGCGGCGTTATCCTTCGTGTTACAGCGATAAACCGGACGCAGGGCTATCACAGCACCATTATTGTCCCGCTGAACAATGGCCTTCAGGATGATGCGGGTATCGTCAGCTTTGAAGTCCGCGCCGTGCCGCCTGAGTTTACCGAACCGCAGGGTCCCGAAGTTGCCCGCCGCGTCGTTGCCGCAATTTTTGTCAACGACAATCAGTTGGAAGACATCCGTGGCTTTAGACTAATCTCCGCGGGAAACACCATTAACTTGCGGCGCTGACACAGGCTTCGCCGGGCGACCTGTCGCATTTGCCAGTGGTGTTGCAAGGTCGATGAGGACAGCTACACGGCCCGTTCAACCGTCCGCCTGTTTGGGCACGTGGACAACCCGCACCTTCTCGCCGTCCGCGGACAGCGCGATTTCACCCGCCTTTAAGCGCAGCGCGTCCGCGCCAAAAACTTCCTTGCGCCAGCCGCGCAGGGCCGGAATGTCCGTTTCCCCGGCCACCACCTCATCGAGATCCGCGCTTGTGGCGATAAGTTTTTGGGCGACCCCCGCCTCCTCGGCGCGGGCTTTGAGCAGGACCCGCATAAGGTCCGACAGTCCTTCCTGACCGCCGCGGCGACTGCGCATTTGCGGGATCTTGGGCAGGTCCGACTTGTCCATCGAGTTCGCGGCCTTCACGGCTTGGAGGATTGCCTGCGACAGGTCCCCCCGCCTGGCCTCGCGTTGGAGGAGGCGGGACTTCCCAAGCTCCTCGGCGGTCTGCGGACGGGTCGCAGCGAGTTCAAGGATCACATCATCTTTGAAGATGCGGTTGCGCGGAACATTCCGTTGCTGTGCCAGCGTTTCGCGCAGTCGGGCCAGCTCTGCGACAATCGCCAGGAAGCGGGGCGAATTCGAGCGGGTTTTGACACGTTTCCAGGCGTCTTTGGGCTCGGTCACGTATGTTTCGGGCGCGGTCAGTACGGCAAGCTCTTCCTCCACCCAGGCGGCGCGGCCTGAGTCTTCCAGCTGGGCCGCAAGCCGGATGTAGATCTGGCGCAGATGGGTAACATCGGCCAGGGCATAGGTTTTCTGTTTTTCGCTCAGGGGGCGGTGGCTCCAGTCGGTAAACCGCGAAGACTTGTCCAAACCGGTGTTGCAAATCTTGCGCACCAGCGTCTCGTATCCGACCTGTTCGCCATACCCGCACACCATCGCCGCAACCTGACTGTCAAACAGCGGAGCAGGCATGATCCCGGAGGCAAGATAGAAAATCTCAAGATCCTGCCGCGCGGCGTGAAAGACCTTTACGACCGAAGTGTCGCCCATCAGTCGCCACAACGGGGCGAGGTCCAACCCCTCAGCCAGCGTATCGACCAGAACGCCGCTACTGTCATCGTCACCCGGCATCGCCATCTGCACAAGGCACAGCTGCGAATAGTATGTCCGCTCACGCAGAAACTCGGTATCGACGGTAACGAAAGGGTGTCGCGCGGCCTTGGTGCAGAAATCATCAAGATCTGCGGTCGAGGTTATTGTAATCATACGCCGTTATACGCCGCGCCATAGGGCTTGGCCACTTCTATGTAAGGGGGCTGCTGTCCATTCTGGTGGCCGCTGCATCCCGGATCTGCAAGCGGCGCCGCTTCTTCAGCCTTGCGGCACAATAACGGTAATCCGGGCGCCATCCCCCAGGAACCCTGCTCCGATCTCAATCTCACCGCCCAGCATCGCGGTAGCGCGCCACACATTTGCCAGCGATAGGGTCGTGGGGGTCACATTCACCGGTGCACCGCGACCCAGGTTCATAACCGCGGACAGATCCAGTGTCGGTCCGGCGTAAATGACCGAAAGCCGCGCCAGACCTTTGGCCGAGATTGCCTTGAAACTGATGCCGTCCTTTTCCCGCCGCGCCTCGACCAATGCGGTTTCGAGCAGACCAAACACGATGTTTCGGACAAGGACCGGATCGGTGTGCAACGTGGGGAGTTCAACTTGAATATTCACGCCTGCCGGGCGCAAGGCCAGTTTGCGGGCGGCCACATCCGAGACCATTCCGGCCAGGTCGACCGGCGCCGTGCTGGGGACGTGATCCTCTAACAGCGCGTAGCTGGCAAGCGCTGCAAGGCCGAGGTCCAAACGATTGGCATGGCTGCGGATTGCGGTCAGCGGCGACTCACTTTCCGGCAGGCCCGGCTGCGTCCGCGGTGAGGTATCCGCAACCCACTGCGGCAGATTTCGCAGGATGCGCACGGTTGACTGAAGTTCAGGGACGATATGCAACAACACCTGGGTCAACGGTGCCGCCTGATCAGACGCCGGATAGTACCGATCGACCGGAGCATCCGAGCCGCCATTGGCAATGCCACGTTTGCGCCGATCAATCTGGCCGGGAACCGCATCGGTAAGTCCGACCGCCAAATTCGTGCTGTCTGAGCCCTGCATCCCGCCCTCGCTATGCTGTGGATTGCCTGTGCAATCGATCCTTGTCACTAGCAGTTGCACCCTTAAGGCGGTGTTACTAGTTGTGTCCGATCATCAATAAAAATCCGCTCAACTCAATGTAAAGAGATCGTAAATATCAGAGTTAATATAGGTGAAGCAGATCGTAATTTCGCATTCTAAAATAATTGACTCCAATATTATCATTCTTCAATATTATACTTAACTTGTCCGTAACAAGTACTACTGCCTTCGGCCGCACACATGATCAAAAAGATAGATACCGCTGTTGCTACGACCGGATCGGTGTCACGGACAGCCCCCCAACCCGGGCGGCCAGCCCGGGCGGGACCGAGACTGCTTGCAGCCCCCGATCCCCAGGCCGATAGCCGAATGTCGTATGGGGTGCGGGAAATGCCATGGGAACAAATTCTGCCAGCGCAAAAACAGGCAACGGACACGCGAACGGAGCTATGCTGTGCATACCTCTACTAGCGTCCAAGCAAGGGGACCTTCCAGATATCTTTCGGTTGGCGCCACCTCCTCGAGGTCATCCACTCTCCTGTCGTCATAAGCCGCCAGGGACATCAACGAATACTCAAATAAATTCGCCATTCCACTTATTCCTTCGATTTATTATGTTGCGTAAGTGAACCACAGGTCATTGTTTGATGGGTCAAAAAAACTATAAGGAATACTTCGATCCAAACCGTAATCTCCGTATGTGAACGGCTTTCCAAGCAGGTCCATGCCTACGAAATTCTCAGGCTTGAACCATTGATCGCGTTTCCAATGAATGAGCCCGGGGTTGTCAAAATCCGCACGAACAACGCCATCATCGTCCACGTGCCAAGGGATGTATTCATCCATTCGATTTGGTCTGTAAGGGTCATCGCGACTGCGATCATATACGACCTTGGGAGTAAGCATTCCAAGACGGTCGGCATTTGTGCGCGGGACCCCGAGCATGCCAATTTGAGCCAAAGCAAAGCGGCGTTTTAACAGAAGCACACCAACGGCACGGCTGATTTCCTCGGAGGCGGATTTGTGTAGCACGCCCAGATCAACAAGCGCTGTTTCATCCATGTGGCTCTCAAGAAGTTTAACCAGTCCTTCGTGGTCGACTTTGCCAGGCTCACTGGCAACGACCCGCTGCCATCCAGGTACACGTTCGGGATTACGCCACAGATCCTCAGGGATGCGGATCATAATCGGCAATTTCCTGCGTAAGAAGCGTGTTAAATCGCCCCTTTGCTCGCCCCCTGGAAACAGCTCCCGCTCGGTGACTTGTGCCCGGGCTTCCGCGATCAGGTCCGGGCTAGCGGGGTATTCCGGGATCTCGACCCTGAACGGTTCGACGACCCGCAAGCGGCCGTTTTCAGCCCAAATTGCGGTCTCCGAGACGTAGATCAGCCCATGCGTCGCTTCCCGAGGATTGCGGTTGTTGTACCAATCCAGCCTAGGGGTCCAGCCCTTGGGCACATCGAATACATAGTCGGGGTCCGTGTAGACCGGCGCGACCGACTTCCCCCAAACATCGCCGAAGGCAAAGCACAGCTTGCGCGACGCCTGAAAATAGATCATCCCGCCGCCCGAGATCTCGGTCGCGATGCGCTCGCGAGACATGCCAAACCTGATGTTTGAGGCGCCTTCTGGGACTGTGGGCGGCATCGTACAGTCAATCAGATCGTCGATGACCACCGGCACACCATCAAAGCTAAGCTTTGCCGTGATCCGGATCACATGCGAGGCCGGGTGGCGTTGGGGCTGTTGCGCCTGCATATCCTGCGCGGCGGTCTTTAGGGGCGAAAGTTGGTACAGTGCCGCCCCAAGCAGGACGACGAAGACCAGACCGATAGCACTCCTCATCACAGTTTTCCTTTTCCGTTCATCCACCGAAAATGCCACCCGTCACACCTCTGGGATGTGTTTTCTGCACCCTGAAGTTGAGGCTGACCGCGCGTACACAAGTCTTGGACATTGCTGTGATCATTGTCCATGACCTGTGTCGGGATACTTGGCACACAGACAGTCATGGCGCCTGGGATGTTTGGCAAACTGGCGCCAGTGCAGGTGCTGGCCCCAGAAGGACCGGAGCTGAAACGCGTGCACGACGCCTATGTCGCGCTGGTAAGGTCCGCTACGCCGACACCAGAACTGCGCACCATATTCGAGGTGGCTGGTCGTAAAATGGTAGAGCGCTGCGCGCAAGCCATCCTTCTTGGCGCGACGGACCTCAATGCGATGTTCGGTAACGGCGAGGCCCAAATGCCAATCATCGACTGTGCAAGCACTCATATCGCCGAGATTGCGCGGCATATCTGACAGATATCGGCAAAAAGCCGGGATTGCCATGACAGGAGTGCGTCACATTCCCGATATTTTTCAGGGATTTTGTGGCTCCGGCGGTAGGATTCGAACCTACGACCTGCCGATTAACAGTCGGATGCTCTACCGCTGAGCTACGCCGGAACGAACCGCATTTCGCGTCGATGAGCGCGTATAGCAAAGCGATTCTGGACCGTCCAGAGGAATATTACCGGATCACGCCCTGTGAAATTTTGCCCTTTCCAAAGGACCGCCTGGCATCAACAAAACCCGCTTCTCTGCCAGATCAATCAAATGCGCCAGTACGTTCCGCTGGGCGGCGGGGTGCAGGTGGGCCGCAACGTCCGAGTATATCCGCGCGGTGAGCTCTGCAGCCGACGCCCCTGTTCCAACTGCCTCCAAAATCTGCGCCTCGCGCATGCGTCGGTGCACTGCCTGTTGCCGGGCGCGTGCAGGGCCGTCCTCGACCGGTTCACCATGTCCCGGAAGATAAACCTGCTCGGGCCGTGCCGCGAGCAGATCCATCGAGTTCAGAAAGGCCCCAACACTACCATCAGGTGGTGAAATCAGGGTTGTCGACCATCCCATGACGGTATCGCCCGAAAGGATCATGTTTCGCCCCTCAAGCACGAAACACATATGACTGCTCAGATGCCCGGGCGTGTGCAATGCGGTCAGGTCCCAGCCGTCGCCAGTGATACGGTCGCCATGGTTAAGCCGCTGGTCGGGCGTGAATGCGTGGTCGATCCCCTCGCCCCCCGCCAAACCTCCACGGTCTGCGAGCTTTGCCATCAGCTCTGACCGCCCCGCCGTCGCTGGGCCAAACGCCAGCACCGGTGCGGATGTGGCACGAACCAGCGCGGCGACACCACCCGAATGATCCAGATGCGCGTGTGTGACCAGTATATGGCTTACACGTCCCAACTCTAGGATCGCCTCGGAATGCGCAACCGACGCGGGCCCGGGGTCGATTACCGCGATGGCCCCTTCCCCCAAAATATAGGTCTGTGTACCGGTCGCTGTCATCGGACCGGGGTTCGGCGCGGTCAAACGGCGGACACCGGCAGCAATCGGGGTGATCGTACTCATGCCTCCTCCTTGCCGGGGGGTCCGCTCTGAATTATCCCTAGCCTGACCATGGCGCGCCCGGATCACAAGAGCTACCTGCCACGCTCGCTGCTTCCGCGAGCGATCCTGATCGTGATAGTCCCCCTTATCGCGCTTCAGATGGTTGTGGCATTCGTCTTTGTACAACGCCATTTCGAGGGTGTTACCCGGCAGATGACCCGCAACATCGCGCGTGAGTTGGCGGTGGCGCAGCAGGTGATCGACACCTCGCCCACAACGGCGATTGCGCAGCTGAGGTTGATCAACCTGTCGGAACCTCTGGCGATCCAGCTGAGCCTGACACCCGGCGGCCGGATTGACACACAGCATCGCCGCGATTGGTTTGACCTTTCGGGACGCGCACTGATTGCGGAGATGGAGGCACTCTTGGGCCGTGACCTTGCCGTGGACCTGGTCAGCGACGGGCGCAGTGTGGATGCGCTTTTGCTCACCGAGAAGGGAATCCTTCGGGCCCTGATCCCCCGCAGCCGGGTCACCGCCTCAAACCCACATCAGCTCTTGGTCCTTATGGCGGTCACCGCCCTTATCCTGTCGGTCATCGCCATCCTGTTTCTGCGCAACCAGATGAAACCGATCCTGGACCTGGCGGATGCCTCCGAGGCCTTCGGCAAAGGGCGTTCGTTGCCGTTCCGACCGGCTGGCGCGGATGAAGTGCGCAGGGCGGGGTCGGCCTTCCTCTCCATGCGTACCCGGATCGAGCGCGCGATTGAACAGCGGACACTGATGCTCTCAGGTGTCAGCCACGACCTGCGCACGCCGCTGACACGCATGAAGTTGACGCTTGCCCTGGCCGAGGATCTGCCCGAAGCGCAGGAACTGGACCGCGACGTTCTGGATATGGAACAGATGCTTAACGCCTTTTTGGCCTTCGCGCGGGGGGACGGGCAGGAGGACCTGTCAGAGGTCGATCTGCCCGCCCTTGTCGAGGACATTGCCGCCCAGGCTGCACGGGCCGGCACCAAGATCGAAACGCAGATTGATCTTGACCCTGGTCTAAGCCCCCGCATGCCCCTGCGCGAGGCCGCGGTTCGGCGCGCCTTGCAGAACTTGATCGGAAATGCCGGCCGATACGGCACGCAGGTGTTGCTCGGCCTGAGGTTCACCGCACGCTCTGCGTTCTTTACGATCGAAGACAACGGCCCCGGGGTTCCGGAAACCCAGCATGACGAGATGATGCGGCCGTTTACCCGTCTCGATAAATCCCGAAATCAGGACAAGGGCGGCGGCGTGGGGTTGGGGCTGGCAATCGCCCAGGACGTGGCCCGGTCCCACGGTGGTGTGCTGGAGCTTTCGACCAGCGAGGCGCTTGGCGGGCTCAAATGCACCTTCAGGATCCCCCGCTGATCTCGTCCATCGCTTCGCGTATCAAAAGCGGGATACTGGCCGCGAGCTTCAACGCCTGTTCGGGGTTCGAGGCATTTCCATCCAGCGAACGCTTGCGCACCCCTTGCAGGATCGCGGCCATCCGAAACAGGGCGAAAGCAATAGGGAATGTCATATCGGGCGGTGTCGTCCACCCGGCACGTTCGGCATATCGCGCGATATACGCTGAATCCTGAGGTATGTTCAACGCGGTCCGGTCGACGCCGCGCAGTCCACGACCCTCCTCTCCCGCGGGCATGCGCCACTGCATGATCTGGGTGCCCAGATCGGCCAGTGGATCCCCCAAGGTTGACAGTTCCCAGTCCAAAACAGCCAGGATTTCACCTGAACCGGGGTCAAAGCGCAGATTGTCCAGACGCCAGTCACCGTGCACGATCCGCGCCGCTCCCTGGGGATAGGGCACATTGGCTTGCAGCCAATCGATCACGCCATCGACGCCCGCCACGATCACAGTCTCGTTTGTCCGATACTGCGCCGCCCATAGCCGCAACTGCCGAGCGTAGTAGCCCTCGGGTCGGCCGAAATCACCAAGGCCAACCCCGACCGGGTCAATACGATGCAGCGCGGCCAAACAGGCGTTCATATTGTCATACAACGCGCCGCGCGACGTCGTGCTCAGGCCCGGACAACTCGGATCGTTTTCCGTTTGGCCCTCTACGTACTCCATAATGTAAAACGGCGCGCCCAGTACTTCCGATTCTTCGCACAACGCATGGGCCCGGGGGACCGGCACGTCGGAGCGGGACAGTGCGTGCATCACACGAAACTCACGCTCAATCGCATGTGCCGAGGGCATCAACTCACCTGGCGGCTTTCTGCGAACCACCAGTCGCCCGACGTCTGTCTCAAGAACGAACGTGGGGTTCGACTGCCCGGTTGGCGTTTTCGAAGCGGACCGAATTTCGGTGAACCCCGGGATCCGACCCCGCATCCA